>NZ_CP141800.1 GCF_035621475.1 Pseudomonas paeninsulae | reverse complement strand
GTGGTGGCGCCTTCGGCGACAGTGGTCGGGCCTTCAATCACGGCATAGACGGTGTCGGCGGCGGTGATGGTCTCGGTTGGCGGGGTGCTACCGGTGTCGGTAATGGTGCCGACGCCGAGCAGGTCGTTGCCGCTGGCGGCGACGTTAGTCGACAAGCCGCTCAGGGTGACGTTGAAGGTTTCGTTGCCTTCCTTGATGAAGTCATCGGCGATGGCCACGGTGAAGGTGGCAGTGGTCGCACCGGCGGCGATGCTGCCGCTGCCGGTGGTGGCGGTGTAGTCGGTCCCTGCGGTGGCGGTGCCATTGCTGGTGGCGTAGTTGAAGGTCACCGGGGCAGTGGTGGCATTACCGAGGGTGACGGTGAAGGTCGCGGTACCCGCGTCTTCGTTGACGGTGACATCGTTGATGCTGATGGTCGGCGCGACGTCATTGTCGACGATGGTGGTGGTGGCGCTGGCGGTTTGGCCGGCGGCGCCACTGCTGATGTTGATGGCTTCGAACTCACCGTTGTCCTGCACGGCCTTGATGCTGGCGGTGAAGGTCTCGTTGTCGAAGTCGACGTCTTCGTTGGTGGCCACGGTCAGGGTGGCGCTGCTGCTACCCGCGGCAATGGTCACGGTCTGGTCAGCGGCGGCGTAGTCGCCGGCTTCGGCGGTGCCGTTAGCGAACTGCACAGTGACGTTGGTGGCGCTGGTGACGGTGACTGAGTTGCCGGCCTGGTCGACCAGTTTGACGGTGTAGGCACCGGTGGTGGCGCCTTCGGCGACAGTGGTCGGGCCTTCAATCACGGCATAGACGGTGTCGGCGGCGGTGATGGTCTCGGTTGGCGGGGTGCTACCGGTGTCGGTAATGGTGCCGACGCCGAGCAGGTCGTTGCCGCTGGCGGCGACGTTAGTCGACAAGCCGCTCAGGGTGACGTTGAAGGTTTCGTTGCCTTCCTTGATGAAGTCATCGGCGATGGCCACGGTGAAGGTGGCAGTGGTCGCACCGGCGGCGATGCTGCCGCTGCCGGTGGTGGCGGTGTAGTCGGTCCCTGCGGTGGCGGTGCCATTGCTGGTGGCGTAGTTGAAGGTCACCGGGGCAGTGGTGGCATTACCGAGGGTGACGGTGAAGGTCGCGGTACCCGCGTCTTCGTTGACGGTGACATCGTTGATGCTGATGGTCGGCGCGACGTCATTGTCGACGATGGTGGTGGTGGCGCTGGCGGTTTGGCCGGCGGCGCCACTGCTGATGTTGATGGCTTCGAACTCACCGTTGTCCTGCACGGCCTTGATGCTGGCGGTGAAGGTCTCGTTGTCGAAGTCGACGTCTTCGTTGGTGGCCACGGTCAGGGTGGCGCTGCTGCTACCCGCGGCAATGGTCACGGTCTGGTCAGCGGCGGCGTAGTCGCCGGCTTCGGCGGTGCCGTTAGCGAACTGCACAGTGACGTTGGTGGCGCTGGTGACGGTGACTGAGTTGCCGGCCTGGTCGACCAGTTTGACGGTGTAGGCACCGGTGGTGGCGCCTTCGGCGACAGTGGTCGGGCCTTCAATCACGGCATAGACGGTGTCGGCGGCGGTGATGGTCTCGGTTGGCGGGGTGCTACCGGTGTCGGTAATGGTGCCGACGCCGAGCAGGTCGTTGCCGCTGGCGGCGACGTTAGTCGACAAGCCGCTCAGGGTGACGTTGAAGGTTTCGTTGCCTTCCTTGATGAAGTCATCGGCGATGGCCACGGTGAAGGTGGCAGTGGTCGCACCGGCGGCGATGCTGCCGCTGCCGGTGGTGGCGGTGTAGTCGGTCCCTGCGGTGGCGGTGCCATTGCTGGTGGCGTAGTTGAAGGTCACCGGGGCAGTGGTGGCATTACCGAGGGTGACGGTGAAGGTCGCGGTACCCGCGTCTTCGTTGACGGTGACATCGTTGATGCTGATGGTCGGCGCGACGTCATTGTCGACGATGGTGGTGGTGGCGCTGGCGGTTTGGCCGGCGGCGCCACTGCTGATGTTGATGGCTTCGAACTCACCGTTGTCCTGCACGGCCTTGATGCTGGCGGTGAAGGTCTCGTTGTCGAAGTCGACGTCTTCGTTGGTGGCCACGGTCAGGGTGGCGCTGCTGCTACCCGCGGCAATGGTCACGGTCTGGTCAGCGGCGGCGTAGTCGCCGGCTTCGGCGGTGCCGTTAGCGAACTGCACAGTGACGTTGGTGGCGCTGGTGACGGTGACTGAGTTGCCGGCCTGGTCGACCAGTTTGACGGTGTAGGCACCGGTGGTGGCGCCTTCGGCGACAGTGGTCGGGCCTTCAATCACGGCATAGACGGTGTCGGCGGCGGTGATGGTCTCGGTTGGCGGGGTGCTACCGGTGTCGGTAATGGTGCCGACGCCGAGCAGGTCGTTGCCGCTGGCGGCGACGTTAGTCGACAAGCCGCTCAGGGTGACGTTGAAGGTTTCGTTGCCTTCCTTGATGAAGTCATCGGCGATGGCCACGGTGAAGGTGGCAGTGGTCGCACCGGCGGCGATGCTGCCGCTGCCGGTGGTGGCGGTGTAGTCGGTCCCTGCGGTGGCGGTGCCATTGCTGGTGGCGTAGTTGAAGGTCACCGGGGCAGTGGTGGCATTACCGAGGGTGACGGTGAAGGTCGCGGTACCCGCGTCTTCGTTGACGGTGACATCGTTGATGCTGATGGTCGGCGCGACGTCATTGTCGACGATGGTGGTGGTGGCGCTGGCGGTTTGGCCGGCGGCGCCACTGCTGATGTTGATGGCTTCGAACTCACCGTTGTCCTGCACGGCCTTGATGCTGGCGGTGAAGGTCTCGTTGTCGAAGTCGACGTCTTCGTTGGTGGCCACGGTCAGGGTGGCGCTGCTGCTACCCGCGGCAATGGTCACGGTCTGGTCAGCGGCGGCGTAGTCGCCGGCTTCGGCGGTGCCGTTAGCGAACTGCACAGTGACGTTGGTGGCGCTGGTGACGGTGACTGAGTTGCCGGCCTGGTCGACCAGTTTGACGGTGTAGGCACCGGTGGTGGCGCCTTCGGCGACAGTGGTCGGGCCTTCAATCACGGCATAGACGGTGTCGGCGGCGGTGATGGTCTCGGTTGGCGGGGTGCTACCGGTGTCGGTAATGGTGCCGACGCCGAGCAGGTCGTTGCCGCTGGCGGCGACGTTAGTCGACAAGCCGCTCAGGGTGACGTTGAAGGTTTCGTTGCCTTCCTTGATGAAGTCATCGGCGATGGCCACGGTGAAGGTGGCAGTGGTCGCACCGGCGGCGATGCTGCCGCTGTCGGTGGTGGCGGTGTAGTCGGTCCCTGCGGTGGCGGTGCCATTGCTGGTGGCGTAGTTGAAGGTCACCGGGGCAGTGGTGGCATTACCGAGGGTGACGGTGAAGGTCGCGGTACCCGCGTCTTCGTTGACGGTGACATCGTTGATGCTGATGGTCGGCGCGACGTCATTGTCGACGATGGTGGTGGTGGCGCTGGCGGTTTGGCCGGCGGCGCCACTGCTGATGTTGATGGCTTCGAACTCACCGTTGTCCTGCACGGCCTTGATGCTGGCGGTGAAGGTCTCGTTGTCGAAGTCGACGTCTTCGTTGGTGGCCACGGTCAGGGTGGCGCTGCTGCTACCCGCGGCAATGGTCACGGTCTGGTCAGCGGCGGCGTAGTCGCCGGCTTCGGCGGTGCCGTTAGCGAACTGCACAGTGACGTTGGTGGCGCTGGTGACGGTGACTGAGTTGCCGGCCTGGTCGACCAGTTTGACGGTGTAGGCACCGGTGGTGGCGCCTTCGGCGACAGTGGTCGGGCCTTCAATCACGGCATAGACGGTGTCGGCGGCGGTGATGGTCTCGGTTGGCGGGGTGCTACCGGTGTCGGTAATGGTGCCGACGCCGAGCAGGTCGTTGCCGCTGGCGGCGACGTTAGTCGACAAGCCGCTCAGGGTGACGTTGAAGGTTTCGTTGCCTTCCTTGATGAAGTCATCGGCGATGGCCACGGTGAAGGTGGCAGTGGTCGCACCGGCGGCGATGCTGCCGCTGTCGGTGGTGGCGGTGTAGTCGGTCCCTGCGGTGGCGGTGCCATTGCTGGTGGCGTAGTTGAAGGTCACCGGGGCAGTGGTGGCATTACCGAGGGTGACGGTGAAGGTCGCGGTACCCGCGTCTTCGTTGACGGTGACATCGTTGATGCTGATGGTCGGCGCGACGTCATTGTCGACGATGGTGGTGGTGGCGCTGGCGGTTTGGCCGGCGGCGCCACTGCTGATGTTGATGGCTTCGAACTCACCGTTGTCCTGCACGGCCTTGATGCTGGCGGTGAAGGTCTCGTTGTCGAAGTCGACGTCTTCGTTGGTGGCCACGGTCAGGGTGGCGCTGCTGCTACCCGCGGCAATGGTCACGGTCTGGTCAGCGGCGGCGTAGTCGCCGGCTTCGGCGGTGCCGTTAGCGAACTGCACAGTGACGTTGGTGGCGCTGGTGACGGTGACTGAGTTGCCGGCCTGGTCGACCAGTTTGACGGTGTAGGCACC
>NZ_CP141799.1:880000-1037500 GCF_035621475.1 Pseudomonas paeninsulae | reverse complement strand
CTCGTCATCAGTTCTCGGCCTTAGAATCCCGGATTTACCTAAGATTCCAGCCTACCACCTTAAACACGGACAACCAACGCCGTGCTGGCCTAGCCTTCTCCGTCCCTCCATCGCAGTAACTAGAAGTACGGGAATATTAACCCGTTTTCCATCGACTACGCATTTCTGCCTCGCCTTAGGGGCCGACTAACCCTGCGTCGATTAACGTTGCGCAGGAAACCTTGGTCTTTCGGCGTGGGTGTTTTTCACACCCATTATCGTTACTCATGTCAGCATTCGCACTTCTGATACCTCCAGCAAGCTTCTCAACTCACCTTCACAGGCTTACAGAACGCTCCTCTACCGCTCATCCTAAGATGAACCCGTAGCTTCGGTGTATGGTTTGAGCCCCGTTAAATCTTCCGCGCAGGCCGACTCGACTAGTGAGCTATTACGCTTTCTTTAAAGGGTGGCTGCTTCTAAGCCAACCTCCTAGCTGTCTAAGCCTTCCCACATCGTTTCCCACTTAACCATAACTTTGGGACCTTAGCTGACGGTCTGGGTTGTTTCCCTTTTCACGACGGACGTTAGCACCCGCCGTGTGTCTCCCGTGCTGACACTTGTTGGTATTCGGAGTTTGCATCGGGTTGGTAAATCGGGATGATCCCCTAGCCGAAACAGTGCTCTACCCCCAACAGTGATACACGAGGCGCTACCTAAATAGCTTTCGAGGAGAACCAGCTATCTCCGAGCTTGATTAGCCTTTCACTCCGATCCACAGGTCATCCGCTAACTTTTCAACGGTAGTCGGTTCGGTCCTCCAGTTAGTGTTACCCAACCTTCAACCTGCCCATGGATAGATCGCCCGGTTTCGGGTCTATTCCCAGCGACTAGACGCCCTATTAAGACTCGCTTTCGCTACGCCTCCCCTATTCGGTTAAGCTTGCCACTGAAAATAAGTCGCTGACCCATTATACAAAAGGTACGCAGTCACCCAACAAAGTAGGCTCCCACTGCTTGTACGCATACGGTTTCAGGATCTATTTCACTCCCCTCTCCGGGGTTCTTTTCGCCTTTCCCTCACGGTACTAGTTCACTATCGGTCAGTCAGTAGTATTTAGCCTTGGAGGATGGTCCCCCCATATTCAGACAAAGTTTCTCGTGCTCCGTCCTACTCGATTTCATGACTAAGAGATTTTCGCGTACAGGGCTATCACCCACTATGGCCGTACTTTCCAGAACGTTCCGCTAATCTCAAAGCCACTTAAGGGCTAGTCCCCGTTCGCTCGCCACTACTAAGGGAATCTCGGTTGATTTCTATTCCTCAGGGTACTTAGATGTTTCAGTTCCCCTGGTTCGCCTCACACACCTATGTATTCAGTGTGTGATAACCATCTTATGATGGCTGGGTTCCCCCATTCAGACATCTCCGGATCAAAGGTTGTTTGCCACCTCCCCGAAGCTTTTCGCAGGCTACCACGTCTTTCATCGCCTCTGACTGCCAAGGCATCCACCGTATGCGCTTCTTCACTTGACCATATAACCCCAAGCAATCTGGTTACTGTCTATAACGTGAAGACGACATTCGCCGAAAATTTGCAATTGAGAACACGCAAATTTTACCTTGACCAAATTAACTGCCAGTGAAAGCAGTCAATCAGTCACTTCTATCACATACCCAAATTTTTAAAGAACGATTTTTCTTACCGGTCAAAGACCAGAAATCAACATTCAGCTACCGTCGGCAGGAATGTTCAGTTCTGAACTCTCTACAACGTCATAAAGTGGTGGAGCCAAACGGGATCGAACCGTTGACCTCCTGCGTGCAAGGCAGGCGCTCTCCCAGCTGAGCTATGGCCCCAGGTAATCGCAAGGCCTCACCCCACTCAATTGACAATTGGTGGGTCTGGGCAGATTCGAACTGCCGACCTCACCCTTATCAGGGGTGCGCTCTAACCAACTGAGCTACAGACCCAATAACGGGCTTCTAACCTAATCGTCTTTTTCAATGAATCAAGCAATTCGTGTGGGAACTTATGAAGAAGCTGAAGTCTTCGATTAAGGAGGTGATCCAGCCGCAGGTTCCCCTACGGCTACCTTGTTACGACTTCACCCCAGTCATGAATCACACCGTGGTAACCGTCCCCCCGAAGGTTAGACTAGCTACTTCTGGTGCAACCCACTCCCATGGTGTGACGGGCGGTGTGTACAAGGCCCGGGAACGTATTCACCGTGACATTCTGATTCACGATTACTAGCGATTCCGACTTCACGCAGTCGAGTTGCAGACTGCGATCCGGACTACGATCGGTTTTATGGGATTAGCTCCACCTCGCGGCTTGGCGACCCTTTGTACCGACCATTGTAGCACGTGTGTAGCCCAGGCCGTAAGGGCCATGATGACTTGACGTCATCCCCACCTTCCTCCGGTTTGTCACCGGCAGTCTCCTTAGAGTGCCCACCATTACGTGCTGGTAACTAAGGACAAGGGTTGCGCTCGTTACGGGACTTAACCCAACATCTCACGACACGAGCTGACGACAGCCATGCAGCACCTGTCTTACAGTTCCCGAAGGCACCAATCCATCTCTGGAAAGTTCTGTAGATGTCAAGGCCTGGTAAGGTTCTTCGCGTTGCTTCGAATTAAACCACATGCTCCACCGCTTGTGCGGGCCCCCGTCAATTCATTTGAGTTTTAACCTTGCGGCCGTACTCCCCAGGCGGTCAACTTAATGCGTTAGCTGCGCCACTAAGTCCTCAAGGAACCCAACGGCTAGTTGACATCGTTTACGGCGTGGACTACCAGGGTATCTAATCCTGTTTGCTCCCCACGCTTTCGCACCTCAGTGTCAGTATCAGTCCAGGTGGTCGCCTTCGCCACTGGTGTTCCTTCCTATATCTACGCATTTCACCGCTACACAGGAAATTCCACCACCCTCTACTGTACTCTAGTTGGCCAGTTTTGGATGCAGTTCCCAGGTTGAGCCCGGGGCTTTCACACCCAACTTAACAAACCACCTACGCGCGCTTTACGCCCAGTAATTCCGATTAACGCTTGCACCCTCTGTATTACCGCGGCTGCTGGCACAGAGTTAGCCGGTGCTTATTCTGTCGGTAACGTCAAAACAGCAACGTATTAAGTTACTGCCCTTCCTCCCAACTTAAAGTGCTTTACAATCCGAAGACCTTCTTCACACACGCGGCATGGCTGGATCAGGCTTTCGCCCATTGTCCAATATTCCCCACTGCTGCCTCCCGTAGGAGTCTGGACCGTGTCTCAGTTCCAGTGTGACTGATCATCCTCTCAGACCAGTTACGGATCGTTGCCTTGGTGAGCCGTTACCTCACCAACTAGCTAATCCGACCTAGGCTCATCTAATGGCGCGAGGCCCGAAGGTCCCCCGCTTTCTCCCGTAGGACGTATGCGGTATTAGCGTCCGTTTCCGAACGTTATCCCCCACCACTAGGCAGATTCCTAGGTATTACTCACCCGTCCGCCGCTCTCAAGAAGTGCAAGCACTTCTCTACCGCTCGACTTGCATGTGTTAGGCCTGCCGCCAGCGTTCAATCTGAGCCATGATCAAACTCTTCAGTTTTAATACTGCTTGGGTTTTGTGAAAACCCTAAACTTGGCTCAGCATTTCCAAATATACTCTCGAACTTCGAGTGCCTACTTGTGATGCTGATAATCTTGCGACTAACAGTCTTACTCCACAAGCACCCACACGAATTGCTTGATTCAGTTGTTAAAGAGCGGTGGCTGAGTCTTTCGTCTCAACCGAGGCGCGCATTCTACAGCAGCCTCATTTACTGTCAAGCGATTCCGAAAATTTCTTTTCAACTTCAACCACTTGCGCTTCCGATCAACTCTAAGGCTTCTCATCAGCGGGAGGCGAATTCTACAGCGTTTCAAACCGCTGTCAACCACCTCTTTTACCGCTTTCGATCACCTCGACCGACCCACCTGCAGAACCAAACCTTCAACCCTGCAGAAGCGGCGCATTCTACACAGCTTTCGCTGCTTAGCAACTTCTCTTTTTAAGCTAACTTCTTGTTTTACAAGAGGTTTACCGAGAGGCCTGCGCCAGAAGAGGTGCGGATTATAGGCCCAGCATAAATTACGTCAAGCCTTTATTCGGCTTTTATGGATATTAATGTCTGACCTCCGTGCAAACACCATTTTCACACGTCGATACAGTCCTACTACGTAGCCAGAAATCAGGTAACAGATACGACAAAGCCGCTGATGAAACCCATCAACGGCCTTGTGACAACATGCCTAATGATTACTCGGCAGTTTTACGACGCCGCAACTGCAACAAGTATTGCACTGGACCAGAGGCTGCATAGGCCAGGAAGATGATCAGCAGAATCCGCGGAGGATCACTGAACACCACAGCGAAAACCAACACCACCGCAAGGATCGCAACAAAGGGCACTCGCCCTTTCAGATCCAGATCTTTGAAGCTGTGGTACTTGATATTGCTGACCATCAGCATGCCGGCGGCGGCCACCAAGATGGCAATTACAAATGCCATGTTAGAGCCCTGGATACCGAAGTCACTGAAGGCCCACACAGTACCGGCAACAACGCCAGCTGCAGCCGGACTAGCCAAGCCAATGAAATAGCGCTTGTCCGCGCTGCCTATCTGCGTATTGAAGCGAGCCAGGCGTAATGCCGCACCAGCGACATAGATGAAAGCAACCATCCAACCAACCTTACCCAAACTGCCCAGCGCCCACTCGAAGGCCAGTAGAGCTGGCGCTACGCCGAAGGCGACCATATCGGACAACGAGTCATATTCGGCGCCAAACGCACTCTGCGTGTTGGTCAGTCGTGCCACTCGACCATCGAGACTGTCCAGCACCATGGCCACGAACACGGCAGCCGCGGCCACATAGAAGTTGCCGTTCATGGCATTGATGATGGCGTAGAAGCCAGCAAACAGGTTTGCGGTAGTGAACAGGTTGGGTAGAAGGTAGATACCGCGATGACGGACTTTGCGACCCTCAGCATCGTGCCCCTCTTCTACATGCTCATCGATGGGTAGCAAGCTTTCGGCGTCTGGGGCCGACTGGGGCTCTTCTGGACGTTCGCTCATGAACAACACCTTGCAACTGATTTGGAGAATTTCGACAGACGTTGCCATTCAGGTTTCGCCGCCAGCTTTGACTCAATAATCAGGCTTTATACCAGAAGCCTTGTATCAAAATGAAAAAACGCGGCATTAGCCGCGTTTTTTCTCACCTGGACAGGCCTTAATTCTTGGCCTTGTCGACGATCTGGTTGGCAGTGATCCACGGCATCATGGAGCGCAACTTCTCACCTACGACCTCGATACCATGGGCTGCATTGTTGCGACGATAGGCAGTCATCGACGGGTAGTTGGCAGCGCCTTCCTGGATGAACATCTTGGCATATTCGCCGTCCTGAATGCGCTTCAGGGCGTTACGCATGGCTTGACGGGACTCGGCGTTGATCACTTCCGGACCGGTCACGTACTCGCCGTACTCGGCGTTATTGGAGATCGAGTAGTTCATGTTGGCGATACCGCCTTCGTACATGAGGTCCACGATCAACTTCAGTTCGTGCAGGCACTCGAAGTAGGCCATTTCTGGCGCATACCCTGCTTCCACCAGAGTCTCGAAGCCGGCCTTGACCAACTCGACGCAACCACCACAGAGAACGGCCTGCTCGCCGAACAGGTCGGTTTCGGTCTCGTCCTTGAAGGTGGTTTCGATGATGCCGGTACGGCCGCCGCCAACGCCCGAAGCATAGGACAGCGCGACGTTCTTGGCATTGCCGGAAGCATCCTGATAGATAGCAATCAGGTCAGGAATGCCGCCACCCTTGACGAACTCGGTACGCACGGTGTGGCCCGGAGCCTTGGGCGCGATCATGATTACGTCGAGGTCGGCACGCGGCACAACCTGGTTGTAGTGGATCGCGAAGCCATGGGAGAAGGCCAGGGTGGCGCCTTGCTTGATGTTCGGCTCGATTTCGTTCTTGTACAGCTGGGACTGGAACTCGTCAGGAGTGAGGATCATCACCAGATCAGCAGCGGCTACTGCAGAAGCAACGTCGGTCACTTTCAAACCATGTGCTTCGGCCTTGGCTACAGTTGCAGAACCTTTGCGCAGGCCGACAGTGACGTCAACGCCGGAATCTTTCAGGTTGCACGCCTGGGCATGGCCCTGGGAACCGTAACCAATGATGGCGACTTTCTTGCCCTGGATGATCGAGAGGTCGCAGTCTTTGTCGTAATACACTTTCATGGAGAATTCCCCTATTTACCTGGCCTCAAAGGCCGTTCACTAAAGATTTAGATGCTGAGTACTTTGTCGCCACGGGCGATACCCGTGACGCCACTACGTACGGTTTCCAGGATCGAGGCGGCGCCTATCGCCTGGATAAAGCTGTCCAGCTTGTCGCTCGTGCCGGCCAGCTGAATGGTGTAGACACTGGTATTCACGTCAACAATCTGTCCGCGGAAGATGTCGGTGGTGCGTTTGACCTCGGCGCGCTGGGCGCCGGTCGCCTTGACCTTGACCAGCATCAGCTCGCGCTCGATGTGCGCGCTCTCCGAGAGATCTACCAACTTGACCACTTCGATCAGTTTGTTGAGGTTCTTGGTGATCTGCTCGATCACCTCATCGTGGCCTACCGTGGTCAACGTCAGACGCGACAAGGTCGGGTCTTCGGTAGGTGCCACAGTCAGACTTTCGATGTTGTAGTTACGCTGCGAGAACAGACCGACCACACGGGACAATGCGCCTGGCTCGTTTTCCAGCAGCAGGGAAATAATGTGTCGCATGATTAGGTACGCTCCGTCTTGCTCAGCCACATATCGCGCATCGCACCGTCTTTGATATGCATCGGATAGACGTGCTCACTGGTGTCGACCTGAATATCGAGGAACACCAGACGATCTTTCAGCGCGAACGCCTCCTCCATCTTCGGTTTCAAGTCTTTCAGCTCGGTGATACGCATACCGACATGACCATAGGCCTCCGCCAGTTTGACGAAGTCAGGCAGTGACTCCATGTAGGAATGCGAATGACGGCTGCCGTAGTTCATGTCCTGCCACTGACGCACCATGCCGAGGGCGCCATTGTTCAGGTTGACGATTTTCACCGGCAGATCGTACTGCAGACAGGTCGAAAGCTCCTGAATGTTCATCTGGATACTGCCTTCGCCAGTCACGCAAGCTACGTCAGCGTCCGGGAAGCTGAGTTTGACCCCCATTGCCGCAGGGAAACCAAAACCCATGGTGCCCAGACCGCCGGAGTTGATCCAGCGATTGGGTTTGTTGAAGCGGTAGTACTGGGCTGCGAACATCTGGTGCTGACCCACGTCGGAAGTGACGAAGGCATCGCCATGAGTCACCTCACTGAGCGTCTCGATGACGGTTTGCGGCTTGATGATGCTGCCGTCACCCTTGTCGTAAGGGAACATGCCGCGGCTGCCACGCCACTCCTCGATTTGCTTCCACCAACTGGAGAGCGCCTCTTTGCTCGGCGTTTCGCCGATTTCCTTGAGAATCGCCACCATCTCGGTCAGTACGCTCTCCACTGGACCGACAATCGGAATGTCAGCCTTGATAGTCTTGGAGATCGAGGCCGGGTCGATGTCGATATGGATGATCTTGGCGTTCGGGCAGAACTTGCCTGCGCCGTTGATTACCCGATCATCGAAACGGGCGCCGACAGCGAGGATCACATCCGCATGATGCATGGCCAGGTTGGCGGTGTAGCTGCCGTGCATGCCAAGCATGCCGAGGAATTGACGATCGGTACCTGGGTAGCCGCCCAAGCCCATCAGGGTATTGGTCACCGGCAGGTTGAGCATTTGTGCCAGCTCGGTCAGCGGCGATGCTGCGCCGCCCATGATCACGCCGCCACCCGCATAGAGAATCGGCCGCTTGGCGCTCAGGAGCATTTCCGCTGCCTTGCGGATCTGACCGGAATGACCACGCAGTGCCGGGCTGTAAGAGCGCAGCTTGACCTTCTTCGGGTAGACGTATTCGAATTTTTCCGCCGGATTGGTCATGTCCTTCGGAATATCCACGACAACCGGGCCGGGACGGCCGGATTGCGCGAGATAGAAGGCTTTTTTCATGACTTCTGGAATTTCCGAGGCGTGCTTGATCATGAAGCTGTGCTTCACGATCGGCCGGGAGATACCGATCATGTCGGTTTCCTGGAAGGCATCGGTCCCGACCATGTTGCTCGGCACCTGGCCAGATAGCACCACCATCGGAATGGAATCCATGTAGGCAGTCGCAATACCAGTAATGGCGTTGGTCGCACCAGGCCCCGAGGTCACCAGCACCACACCGGCTTTACCGGTGGCACGGGCATAACCGTCAGCCATGTGCGTCGCCGCTTGCTCATGACGAACCAGGATGTGATTGACTTCCGGTTCCTTGAACAGGGCGTCATAGATATGCAGCAGGGCACCACCAGGGTAGCCGTAGATGTTCTTCACGCCTTCGTCACGCAAGAAGCGGACGACCATTTCAGCGCCGGATAAAAGCTCCACGTTGTTCACCTCTAAAACGCCAGAAACCGCCCAGAAGGAGGCGGTCTAAAATAGGTTTACTGCCAAGCAGAGCATGAGCGACGGTGGTCGCCGACTACGTCAGCTACTACTGAGCAAGTATTGGGAATACTCCAAAGTGTTGCGGAGTCTTCCCACCCAGCGCGAGGTAACGCGTTGCGGGTGAAACAGGTCGGCGCGGGTACGCGCCTCATGTCTGCTGAGCTAAAGCCTGCTTGCGGCGGACTCCACTACAGCGAACGTTGAATTGTTCTGATTCGACGGGGGCAAGTCAAGTAATCCGTGATGGATTCTGCAATCAGGTGCGTATTTTCAATTATTTATCGACCTGAGCCAGAGCCTGGCTTTGCCCGGAGCAAGGCTCAGCAACCTGATTTGTGTGCCATACAGCGACGAGTAAGGCCGCTGCGCGCACACTCAGACGTAGCACTTTGACTTCCACCCGCAAAGCAGAGAGCAAATAGTTGCTCAGGCACCTACGTGCTGTGACACAGAGCAGGATGACGATTCAACCGTTTTGGTTATAGTAGCCACCAGGTATCGCCGCTCTTAAAAAGGAAACAGCATGCGCCGTATGATCCTCACCAGCAGCTTGCTGCTCGCCCTGAGCGCAAGCGCCATGGCCAGCCAGGTATACAAATGGGTCGATGCACAAGGGGGCACTCATTTTGGCGCGCAGCCGCCACAAGGCCAGCAAGCCACGACCATCAATACCGCGGTCCAACCACCGAAGACTGCCGAACCTGTAGCAACACCAACTTTCGAGAGCATCGCCGACCCGGAGCAAGCCGCTGTCGATGAAAAAGTGAAGCAGGAAATTGCGACCCAGGAAGTAGAGCGCAAGAAATACTGCCAATCAGTACGTACCAATCTGGCACAGCTGGAAAACAACCCGCGGGTGCGCGTGGAAGTCGACGGCGAAGTACGCCGCCTGAACGAAGAGGAGCGTCAGCAGCGCATCAGCGAAGCCAAGCAGGGAATTGCCAAGAACTGCAAGTAAGCCCAGAACACTGGATAGGATGCGGCCTCAGGCCGCACCACAAATCAGTTGATCGAACTCACCAAGTAACCTGATCAGAACTCGGGCCTGCGCACTGCGGCCGCCATAGACCTGCTCAGCCATTGGCTGAATGCCGCAAGCCTCTGGCAGCGTGGCCCCGCTCTCGAGCAGGTACTTCATGCGCGGCAGGAAAATCCACTGCAGCCATTGCTCGAATGCCAGCGTATCGACGCAAAAAGGTTGCTGACTGGCCAGCGCTTGGTCGCTCGGCGCCTGATCGTCCCACCAGCCCTGCAACCGCAGTTCACGCTCGATCAGCAGCAGCTGCTGGGCAATTGCAGGTACACGAGCATCCATCAGAGACTGACTCGCGCCCGCTCACGCGCCTGCGCCGCGCCGGCTGGATCGCCCTGACGCTCACGTGCCTGGGCAATCAGGTTCCACAAGCTGGCCTGCAGCGCTGGGCGGCCACTGGCATAACTCAGGCCACGACGGGCGAACTGCTCGGCCTGGGCCGCGTCGCCTTGGGCCAAACGCACTTCAGCTAGACGATAGAGCACTTGCGGCTCGCGTGGAGCAATACGCTGAGCACGCTCCAAACTAGACGCTGCACCATTCAAGTCACCACTACCCTGTTGCTGCTGGGCTGCGGTGAGCAATGCCAACACGGGACCGTCCAGTTGCTCATCGGCGGCCAAACCGCCAGAACTCGGAATACCGCTCGGCGTCGAAGGAGCAGGCACGCTGTTACCTCCATTCCCCACAGGTTCGCCGGTGACAGGCGCAGTGCTGAAAGGCTGATTGCCCATAGCACCTCCTATCGGCGAGCCTGGTGCAGGAAAGGTCTGAATCGGCGCCGAACTGCCACCGGCACCCGGCACCATCACCATCACGCCGGAATCCTGCGGTTGGTTCTGCGGCGGCTGGGCAGTCGAACTGTCGGAACCACCCGCACCAGCTTGTTGCTTGCCATAGACCGAAGAACTGGAATCGACAACAGGGATGGAGCCGCGCTGCACACTGGCACAACCGCCCAGCACTACCGCGGCGGTTAAAGCAGGAATCAACCACTTAGTCACGTCACACCCTCTTCACTTAATCCAACCAACCACGTACCCAATCCATCACCGAATCGACCGGAGCCTGAATACCACAGGCCTGGCCAGGGACAGGCTCACTGCCGCGAATATACGGCATCTGCACGGCATTCGGGCAGCTCGGATCAGAGCCCAGCCCGTTAGCGGCATTCACCCAGGCCTGGACAACGTTATCCGGTAGCGGCATATCCAGTGGCAGCGGATCGGCCTTGATCATGAAATCCGTCCAGACCTGCAAGGCACCACTCGCACCAGTCAGCGGTGTCGGGCCATTATCATCGCGACCAAGCCAGACCACCGCCAGCAGATCCTGACTGAAGCCGGCGAACCAGCTGTCGCGCGAATCATTACTGGTGCCGGTCTTGCCAGCCAATGCCAGAGAGCTGGGCAAGCGGCTGTATACCGAACGTCCGGTGCCCTCTCGCATCGTGCGTTGCATGGCATTTTGCAGCAGGTATATAGCCCCAGCATCGAAGCGCTGCTGAATCTGATAAGGGTAGCGTTTGAGCGGCTCACCGTCGGCAGTCAGTACGCTACGGATACCACGCAAGGGTGTGTTGAAGCCGCCATTGGCCACGGTCTGATACATGCCCGCCACCTCCATCGGAGTCAGCGCGCCAGCACCCAGCAACATCGACGGATAGGCCGGCCATTTACGCGCAACCCCCAGACGTTCAAGAGTTTTGAGTACATTCGGCACGCCCAGTTCCAGCCCTAGCTTGGCACTGGACAAGTTGTAGGAATGGACCAGCCCCTGGTACAGGTAAACGGTGCCGTGAGACTTGCGGTCATAGTTTTGCGGGCTCCAGACTTGGCCGTCCTGCCCCTTGATCGAGAAGGGTTGATCCTCCAGAAAACTGGTCAAGGTGTACTGACTAGGGCGCTCCAATGCAGCCAGATAGATCGCCGGTTTGACCAAGGAGCCGATCGGTCTTAGTGCATCCAGGGCGCGATTGAAGCCGGCATAACCTGGCTGGCGACTGCCGATAAGCACCTGTACTTCGCCTGTTTCCGGGTTGGTCACGACCATTCCGGCTTCAACCTGGTCCACCCCCTTGCGGCCGGATAGACGTTTCAGCGAATCGGCCAGGGCACTTTCGGCCTTGAGCTGGAGAATCGGGTCAAAGCTGGTGAAAATACGCAGCCCTTCTTCGGTCAAATCCTCATCGCGGTAATCCTCACGCAACTGGCGTTTAACCAGATCGAGGAACGCCGGGTACGAGCTATCGGCCATGCTGCCGCGCTGGGTCACGCCGAGCGGCTTCTGCTTGGCCGCAACTGCCTGCTCGAGCGTTACCACGCCCTGCTGGACCAGCACATCAAGCACCAGATTACGCCGCGCCAGGGCGCGCTCGGGATTGCGCCGCGGGTTGTAATAGGTTGGACCCTTGACCATGCCGACCAGTAAAGCCACCTGTTCGAGTTTCAACTCGGACAGCGGCTGACTGAAGAAATACTGACTGGCCAAACCGAAACCATGCACCGCGCGTGCGCCGTCCTGGCCCAGAAAAACCTCGTTGAGATAGGCCTCGAGAATATCCTGCTTGTCGTAATGCAGTTCGAGCAGCACCGCCATCATGGCCTCGGTGGCCTTGCGGATCAGGCTGCGTTCATTGGTCAGATAAAAATTCTTCACCAGCTGTTGCGTCAGGGTGCTGCCGCCCTGAACAACCTGCCCGGCCGTGGCGTTGACCCAGACGGCGCGGGCGATCGACTTGGGTGACACCCCGAAGTGATTGAAAAACTCGCGATCTTCGACCGCTACCAGGGTTTCCACCAGATAGGGCGGCACCTGCTCCAGCTTGATCAGCAAGCGGTCTTCCCGATGCGCCGGATACAAACCGCCGATCAACATTGGCTCCAGGCGCGCCACAGCAAGGCTGCTGCCATCGGCCTGGCTCAGGCCGGCGACGTAATCGCCGGAAAAACGCACACGTACCTGCTGTGACGGCTCACGACTTTCATAGAATTGGAAGCCGCGCGTATGCAGTTCGAGGTTATTACCGGCTACCGACACGGCGCCCGGACCATTGCCCGCACTCTCCCGGCGATAACCGAGGGCATCGAGCTCCTGGAGAAAGTCGTTTTTGGTCAGTTTCTGGCCGACGAACAGCTCCAGCGGCCGGGCATAAACCTTGGCGGGCACGGTCCAGCGCTTGCCGGAAAATTTCTCCTGCACCACTGCATCGAGATAAACCGCAAAGCCGGCGAACACCACCAAGCCGACCAGACCAAGCTTGATAGCCCAGCCCAACCAGGGGCGCATGCCACGCGAGCGGCGCTTTGAACGAGAACGAGGAGATCGGGTACGAGTCATGGCGCGGCATTATACGCACTTTGCCAAGGACAAGCAGGAGCAGTCCGGCGGTTTGCACAGCGGCTCTCAGCGGCCATAATGCCCGCCTCTTATTTGTTTGAAAGCCAAGGATCGCCCATGAGCCAAGCTCTGATTGCCGCCCTGCAGAACCCGGCCCTATATCCCCATCCGGTAGAGGCTTTCCAGGTCATCGAGACGCATATCTCCTGGGTAGTGTTGACCGGCCCCTACGCCTACAAGATCAAAAAACCGGTGAATTTCGGCTTCCTCGACTTCAGCGAACTGGCCGCTCGCGAACACTTCTGCAAGGAAGAGTTGCGCCTCAACCAGCGCCTCACCCAAGGCCTGTATCTGGAAGTCTTACCGATCGGCGGCAGTACCGAAGCACCGCAACTGGGCGGCGATGGCCCGGTCATCGAGTACGCTCTGAAGATGCGTCAGTTCCCTCAGGACCAGTTGCTCGCCGAAGTGCAGGCGCGCGGCGAGCTGAGCGAGGCGCATGTCGATGCGCTGGCCGAACAAATCGCCCAGTTCCACCTCGACGCGCCACAGGTAGCCCAGGCCCATGAACTGGGTTCCCCAGACGCGGTCATGGCGCCAGTCAGACAGAATTTCGAGCAGATCCGCCCACTGCTCTCGGACAAGGCCGACCTGCAACAACTCGATGCCCTGCAAGCCTGGGCTGAAAGCAGTTTCGTACGGCTCGAGCCACTGCTGGCGCGGCGCAAGGCCGAAGGTTTCATTCGCGAATGCCATGGCGATATCCACCTGGGCAACGTCACCCAGCTCGACGGTCAGGTCGTGCTGTTCGACTGCATCGAATTCAACGAACCATTCCGCCTGATCGATATCGCCTCGGACGCCGCCTTCCTCGCCATGGATCTGGAAGATCGTGGCCTCAAGGCCTTCTCCCGACGCTTTGTCAGCGCCTGGTTGGAGCGCACCGGCGACTATGCCGCGCTTGAATTGCTGAATTTCTACAAGGCCTACCGCGCCATGGTGCGCGGCAAAGTCAGCCTGTTCCGCCTCGGCCAGGAGACCGATGCGGTCCAGCGCGCAGTGATCCTGCGCCAGTACCGCCGCTATGCCGTGCTGGCGGAGAGCTACAGCGCGATCCCCTCGCGCTTGCTGGCCATCACCCACGGGGTTTCCGCCGTTGGCAAGAGCCACGTGGCCATGCGCCTGGTCGAAGCTCTGGGGGCCATTCGTCTGCGTTCGGATGTCGAGCGTAAGCGCCTGTTCGGCGAGCAGAACACTGCCGACAAAGACCAAATGAGCGCCGGCATCTACAACCAGGATGCCAGTGCGGCTACCTACCAACGCCTGCATCAACTGGCCGATGCCGCGCTGCATGCCGGCTTCCCGGTGGTGATCGATGCCACCTACCTCAAGCAGGCACAACGCCAGGCGGCCGGCCAGATTGCCGAAGACACCGGCGTTCCCTTCCTGATTCTCGACTGCAACGCCCCCGACGCCGTGATCGCCAGTTGGCTGGCACTGCGCCAGGACGCGGCCCAGGATCCCTCCGACGCGACGATGGACGTGATCAAAGCCCAGCAAGCTAACCGCGAAGCACTCTCCCAAGACGAGCTCATCCTCAGCACGCGGGTCGACACCCATGAAAGCGCCAGCCTGGACAGCCTGATAGCGCGCATTCGTCAGCACCTGCCCGGCCTGTAAGCGCAGCGATACCGAAAAACCGCGACGGGCAAAGCGCGTCGCGGCTTCTATACTGGCAGGGAACCCACCACGGACGTCCCGCCCATGAGCCAGCCCTGTCAGCTCGATAGCCCGCTCTACCACCTGCTGCACAATGAAGACATTGCCGGCTTCAATGCCCAGAAGCCCAAGGATGGCGAGGTAGACCTGTGCAATGGCGACTTTCGCGGGCTTGACTTGCGCGCTATCGACGCCAAGCGGATTAACTTCAGCCATGCCTACTTCCGCGGTACTGATCTACGCGGGCTTGATCTGCGCGAGGCACTACTTGAAGGCGCCAGCCTGGCCCATGCACAGATTTCCGGAGCCTACTTCCCCGCCGACCTGAGTGCCGACGAGATCCTCATGTCGGTTAATTTCGGCACGCGCCTGCGCTACCGCACGCGATGATCATGAGCGAAATTGCCCAATTGTTCGGCGCCCGTGCCGGTGCCTACGCCAGCTTCCGCCCACACTACCCAGCAACCCTGTTCGACTGGCTGGTCAGCCACTGCTCCGAACGGCAATGCGCCCTGGACATCGCCTGCGGTAATGGCCAGGCCAGCGTGCCATTGCGTCAGCACTTTGCCCAAGTCCTGGCCTGCGATGCCAGCATTGAGCAACTGCGGGCCGCCGCAACGCCAGACGGCATCACCCTGTTCGCCGCCAACGCCGAAGCCCAACCCCTGACCAGCGCCAGCCTCGATTTGATCGTGGTCGCCCAGGCTTTGCACTGGTTCGCCACCCCGGCCTTCTTCGCCGAAGTCACCCGACTGCTCAAACCCGGCGGCCTGTTCGGTGCCTGGTGTTACGGCTTGATGCGCATAAACAGTCCATTGGATGAGCTGATCGACGACTTTTACCGGAGCACTCTGAAGGGCTATTGGCCGCCTGGACGCGCCAGTGTCGACAGTGGCTACCGTGATATCCAGATGCCCTTCCCGCCCCTCGAACCACCAGCGTTCGCCATCGAGGCACACTGGAGTTTTGCCCAGCTGACCGGCTATCTGCGCACCTGGTCGGCCGTGCAGTACTGGGAGCGCCAACAAGGCCGCGACCCGGTCAGCGAACTGGAGCCTGCGCTACTCAGCGCCTGGGGCGATATCAAACAGCCACGCTTTGTCCGCTGGCCACTACACTTGCGGGTAGGCATCGCGCACTGAGTGTTTGTTCAACTGCTCGCAAACAGCGCAAGGAGGCTGGATGAATGACGAATTGCAACATTTGAAGAACCTTGGCAAAACCTCCGCACAGTGGTTGCATGCCGTCGGCATCCACAGCGCCAACGATCTGCGCCGGCTGGGGGCAGTCGATGCCTACCGCGCCGTCCGTGCGCGCGGCTTCCGCGCATCCAAGGTTTTGCTCTACGCCATTGAGGGCGCCTTGCTCGATGTGCACTGGAGCGAATTACCACCCGCCCACAAAGCCGAATTGAATGGTCAACTCAATGCTTGTCCGGCGCACAACAAGAGCTAGCTCACAACCTCTACGCAGAATGATTTACCTGTGACCTGGCAGCGCTTATTGTCTCAGGGACGTTCGTGCGCTTTAGCCAGACTAGCCAGTTCAAGGAATTACGTTCATGTATTTACTCGGGGAGCAACCGGCTTACGCCGACCAACTGATCAACCGACTGCAAAGCATCCCCACCCAGCTCCTGGAAGGCCTGGTACCCAGTGGGCCCGCCCTGCAGCTGGAACGAGCTGAGGATCTGGCTCAAGAGCTGCCAGAGAACCAGCTGTTCATTATCGAGAATGGTTTGCTGCATGCCCTAGTCGACGAACGCCCGCTGTTCTACCTGCAGGAAGGCGATCTGGTCGGCCTGCGCCAGGGTATCGATTTACCCAGCTGCCGCTACAGCAGTGAAGAACCGCTCAGCCTGATCCCCTATTCACGCAGTGAAGTGTTCAAGCACATCTATGTCAGCGAGCCGCGCCAGGAGCTGTTCATCCAGTACCTGATCGGCCACACCGCCCTGCTCTCTGACGCCTTGGCGCGCCTTAAACAACCGGAAATCCGCCCCGCGACCGGCTTCCAGCACTTCGCCGCCGGTGAGGAATTGATCCACCAAGGCGATGCCGCGGATCATGTGTTCATCATCATCGAAGGCCACGCCACCGCCTATGTCGACGGTCACAAGGTCGGTGACGTGCAGAAAGACGAGATCTTCGGCGCCATGGCCGTCTTCACCCGCGAAAAGCGCAGCGCCACTGTTCTGGCCAACGAACCTTGCACGGTGATGGTAATCCCCAAGGAACAGTTTCTCAGCCTGATGCAGAGCAACCCACGCATTGCCCACAGCCTGATAGAAAGCATGGCACGGCGGATCGACCTGCTAAACAAGGAAGTAACCCAGCTGCGCCTGCCCGCAACTGCCTGACAGCCAGTCGTGCGTCGCACTCACAAACCCGGCCATGTGCCGGGTTTGCTGTTTTTATTCTGACCCTGACGACGAACTGGAGTTATTTTGGCAAAGACGATTGACATGTAAATGATAATCGCTATTATTAGCAATAGCTGGTCGCGAGATCAGCCGGTAAGCTCAAGAGACCTTCAGTCGGCCTCTTCAGATTATCTCCTCATCAGGCTAATCACGGTTTTGACCCGGCTCTTGCCGGGTCTTTTTTTGCCCTGAAGAAAGCCCTCGCTCGCCCAACCTGCGCCCTGGCGGTCTGTCGGACCACGCGAGTATCCTTTTTTAGCAGTGGCGGGCTGAAGCGGAACGCCGCCCGGCCCACCCTACGCCCTGCTCACCCCTGCGCTGAACCTGCACTCAATATTCGAGCTTGGCGTAGAGCGTCTTGCGTGACGCCTCGCGCGCCTGTTTGAGGGTGTGGATGCCACGCTCGGCCAGCAAGGGGATCAGCTTGAGGAACACCTCGCCCGTGACCATGGCATCGCCCAACGCGGTATGCCGGCCAACCACGTGCACACCGAGGCGCGCAGCGATCTGCTCCAGACGATGTTCGTCGGCGGCATGCCCCGGATGCACCAGGGCGGACAGCAGCAGGGTATCGAGTACGGGCTGGATAAAACGGATACCGGTCTGCGCCTCCTTGAGTTGCAGGAAGCGCATGTCGAAGGCGGCGTTGTGGGCCACCAGCACCGTGTCTTCGGCAAAACGCTGAAACAACGGCAGCACCTCGCCGATGCTCGGCTGCCCCGCCAGCATCTGTGCCGAGAGGCCATGTATCAGCTGTGATTCGCGCGGGATCGCTCGGTGCGGGTCGATCAGTTGCTCGAAGCATTCCTGCATCAGCAGACGGCCGTTGACGATACGCGCCGCACCGATCGAGATGATTTCGTCGCCCTCGGAGGGCGCTAGCCCAGTGGTTTCGGTGTCGAACACGGTGTAGGCCAATTCGCGCAACGGCAGTTCGTCGAGTTCGGGGGTCTGCCCCGGCTGGCTGAACAGGTCGAAGTCGTAATACACCGGCCGCCCCTGCACCCTGGCGGGTAGCGGCGCCTGTGCTTGCGGCTGGCTCACCGGCAACTGCAGATACAGGCGATTGTCACCGCTGAGCGCATCGGCCTGGCACCAGAGTTCGCCGCCGTGCCGCTCCAGCACCTCCTTGAGGGTGCACGCGGCGGCATCGTCTTCGGCAACCGGACTGCACGGCCGCTGCTCCCACTCATGCAACTGCTGGGGCTCGAGCGCCGCCCCGCTCCAGCGCAGGGCCAGACGCACGAAACGGCCTTCGACGGCCAGTTCGAACGTCACTTCACGAATGCCCAACGTGGCGACCATAGCGCCCATCAACTGAGTCAGCGCCTGCACCAGGGAATAACTGTCCAGGCTCAACCAGAGCGACTCGTCGCCGCCCTGGTAACGGGCGGCTACCCCAAGCGTGGCAGCAAAATTACGCTGCAGGGCAAGCAGCAGGTCGGTCGCCAGCATGTCCTCCAGCGGCCACTGAGGGCGCAGCAGGTCGGCATGCTGGCTCAGTGTCTGCTCGAGGTGCTGGGAAAGCCGCTGCGCCTCATCGCTGATCACCTTGCCGAAGCGTTGACGGTGTTCGGCATCCATCTGCGGGTATTGCTCGACGGTTTCCGCCGCCGCGCGGATATTGCCCAACGCCGCCCGGGTGCCTTCGGTAAGTTTCTGCAACAGCGCATCGCGGCGACTGTTGAGTTCGACCGAGCGGGTGATGTCATCGAGGATCAGGACGAAACCAATCAGCCCGCCCTGCTGATCCAGCACCGGCGCCATCTGTGCCCGCAGCAGATGGGCACCACGTGCCGTGACGAAATGCGCCACCGGGCTGGGATTGTCCTGTTGCAGATGCTGCCTGACCCGTTCTAGGGCATGCACGATTAGGCGCTGGTCGAGCATGCCGAAGATCGAGCGGCCCAACCCGACCGGCGCACCGGCCGGGCCACCGGCGTCCGGTTCCAGCAACAGGCTGGCACTGCTGTTGTAGAGCAGGATGCGGCCCTCGCGATTACACACCAGCACGCTTTGTTCGAGTTCCGACATCAGCGCGGCCAGGCGATTCTTCTCTTGTTCGAGACGGGCATTGGCCTCCTCGATACGCACCGCCACCTCGCGCTGCAGTGCGCAGTGCGCCTCGGCAAAGGCATTCAGGGCAGCGCCCAGCCGCCGCATGTCGCGGCTGCCAGTGAGGCCCACGCGGTGCGCAGGGTTGACCCGATGGATGATGCCGACTTCCTCGCTCAAACGGATCACCACCTCGGGGTAGGCCGCCAGCCACAGGCGCAGGAGCACGCCGAACGGGATCAGCAGCAGCCCGGAGAGCACCACCAGCAGCGCGCCACGCCCGGCCATCAGCGAGAGCACGGCGGCACGCTCCTGACTGTTCAGGTCGGCCCACAGCAACCCCCCGGCGAGCGCCAGCAAACTGCCGAGCAGCAGACTGAGGATGGCCAGCCAGAAGGCGAAGCGCAGACGTGGGCTCATCGGTTACTCGACCGCCAGCTGCGCGCCGATCTGCGCCAGCAACTCCTGGGTCGAGAACGGCTTGGTGATGTAGGCATTGGCCCCCAGCGCCAGGCCCTTGCTGATCTCGACCTCGCGGCCCTTGGCCGTCAACATGACAACGCGCATGTGCTGCCAATCCGGATTCTCGCGGATCTTCTGGCACACATCGAAACCGCTCAGGCGTGGCAGCATCACATCGAGCAGCACCAGGTCTGGTGGTTGCCGCTCAATGGCCTCCAGGGCCTCCTGACCGTCGTGCGCCACCAGCACCTGATAGCCGGCCTGTTCGAGCAGGAACTCCAGTGAGATGACGATGTTCGGCTCGTCGTCGGCGATTAATACGGTTTTGCTCATACGCCATACTCCGTCTCGCGGCCTGCGTCTGACGCGGCCGCATTCGCCTGCCCCAAGGGCAGGGTAAAGGAAAAGGTCGCCCCCTGTCCGCGCGCACTGCGCACCCACAACCGGCCGCCGAAGTGCTCGATGATCTGCCGGCTGATAGGCAGCCCCAGACCAGTGCCCTGCGGCTTCTCGGTGAGGTTGTCACCGGCCTGGCGAAACTTCTCGAAGATGATCTGCTGATCGGCCGGGCCGATACCGCAGCCGTTGTCGCGCACGTCCACCTGCAACGCCTCGGGTAGCACCTGCACAGTGATGCCGATGCGCCCCGCCTCGCGGTCGCAGAACTTCACCGCATTGGAGATCAGATTAAGCAGCACCTGCAGCAGGCGATCGCGGTCGCCCAGCACTGGCGGAATCTGCGCCGGCAGCTCGAGGCGCAGTTCCACGCCCTGCTCCTGCAACAGCTGGCTGGTGCTGGCCTGGGCATCCTCGATCACCTCTTGCAGATCGAGCGCGCTGGTGTGCCATTCGGCACGCCCCGACTCGAGCTTGGCCAGGTCCAGCACCTGGTTGATCATCCGCGTCAGGCGCTCGCTCTCCTTGACGATGATGCCGATGAAACGCGCGCGCTGCGCCGGGTCCAGCTCGGGGTTGTCGTTGAGAATCTCGGAGAAGGCGCGGATCGAGGTCAGCGGCGTACGCAGTTCGTGGGTCACGGTGGAGATGAAGTCGTCCTTCAAGCGGTCGAGTTCCTGCAGCCGCGCATTGGCCGCGCGCAGTTCGCCGGTGGCGACCTCAAGCGCGTGCGACTGCTGCTCCAGGCGGCGGCTGTAGGCGATCACCTGCGAGGCTTCGTCGAGGATGCCGAGCACCTCGTCCATGCCCAGCGGCTCCTCCTGCACCACCGAGGCCAGCATCACCCGCGCCGAGGCAGTGCCAATCGCCCCGGCCAGTTGTTGCTCGGCGAAGTGCACCAGATCGGCATCCGGCACCAGTTCGGCACCGGGCGCCAGGCCCCGCTGCGCCGCGTAGCCAGCGAAGGCCTCGCGGGCCCGCAGCGGACCGAGGAAGCGCCCGACCAAGGCAATCACCTCCGTCACCGAGGCGCTACCGCGCCACAGGCTGGAACCGCGCCCGGCGACCTTGAAGGCATCGACGAACAGCAGCGCCTGAGCATGCTCGCGGCTGCTCTGCTGACCGAACAGCGACACGCCGACATAGGCGCCGAGATTGGCCAACATACTCCAGAACAGCGAATGACCGATCTCGTCCAGCCCCGCCAGGCCGAACAGCGCCAGCGGCTTGAGCCAGGCAATAGCGAACGGCCCCTGCTCAATGAAACTCAGCGGCAACCAACCGGACTTGGCGAACGCCGGCAACAGCAGGGTGTACAGCCACAACAGAAAGCCCAACGACAGCCCACTCAGGGCGCCAGCGCGGGTGCCCTGCTTCCAGTACATGCCACCGAGCATCGCCGGGGCGAACTGCGCCACCGCGGCGAACGACACCAGGCCGATCGAGACCAGCGCGTAAGCCTCGCCCGCCGCGCGGTAATACACATAACCGAGCAGCATCAGCAGCAGGATGGCGCCGCGGCGGATGCCCAGCAGCAAGCCCGAGAGATCCGTGCGCTGCGCCAGGCCGAGGGCCTTCCAGCGCAGCAGCAGCGGCATCGCCAGGTCGTTGCAGATCATTGTGGACAGCGCGATGGTCTCGACGATGACCATGCCGGTTGCGGCCGACAGCCCACCGACGAACACCAGCAGCGCCAACGACTCCTGGCGCAGGGCCATGGGCAGGGTGAGGACGAAGGTATCGGCATCCACCGTGCCGGCGGGAAAATGCATCAAGCCGGCGAAGGTGATCGGCAGGACGAAGATATTGATCGCCAGCATGTACAGCGGAAATAACCAGATGGCCTTGGCCACGTGGTTCTCGTTGACGTTCTCGACCACGCTGATCTGAAACTGGCGCGGCAGAAACAGGATCGACAGCATCGACAGAAAGATCAGCGAACCCCAGGAACCATAAGTCCCGGCAGGACCGCCGAGGGTCAGCAGTTGGTCGACATCGGGCAAGCGCGCGGCCTGTTCGAACACGTCGGCGAAGCCATGGTAGAGGCCGAAAGTGACGTACAGGCCGACCGCCAGAAAAGCCAGCAGCTTGACCAGCGACTCGAACGCGATAGCCGCCACCATGCCTTCGTGGCGCTCGGTCGCATCGAGGTGACGGGTGCCGAACAGGATGGTGAAGATCGCCAGCAGCAGCGCCACATAGAGCGCGGTGTCCTGCAGGGGGCCGAGCGCCTGGCCCTGGCTCGGCATCTGAATCGTCGGGTACTGCCAGAGAATCAGAAAGCTACTGGACACCGCCTTGAGCTGCAGGGCGATATAGGGAATCACCCCGACCACCGCGATCAGCGTGACCAGGCCGCCGAGCAGCGCGCTCTTGCCATAGCGCGCGGCGATGAAGTCGGCGATCGAGGTGATGCGATTGGCCTTGCTGATGCGGATCATCTTGCGCAGCACCAGCCAGAACAGCGCCGCCATCAGGGTCGGGCCGAGGTAGATCGGCAGAAAACCGACGCCACTGACCGCCGCTCGGCCAACGCTGCCGTAGAAGGTCCAGGAGGTGGCGTACACCGCCATCGACAGCGCATAGATATACGGATTGGCGATGATCGAGCGGCCAGCATCGGCGCGCTTGTCACCCCAGTAGGCGATAGCGAAGAGGATGCCCAAGTAGGCGCAGGCGGTCAGCAGGATCAGGCCACCGAGCGGCATGGGCAGCGCCTCCTCATCGGCTCGAGCACTCGACGACCAGGATCATCGCGACAATCAGCAGGGCCCAGGCCACGAACAGGTAGGCAAACAGCCGCGGAATACCGAACACCTCGCCGCCGCTATCGAACAGCGCGAGCAACGGATAGCTGAACAGCAGACAACCCAGCATGAACAATGCCACCAGCCGCTGTGCCCGCAGTGTGCGATTGACCATAGCCCGTACCTCCTGAGGCTAAGTGTGGCCGATTATTCACCCGGCGCACTGCGCGACCTTGGTAGGGGCAGGTTTTGCCAGCGGCGCCAACAGGTTCGCGCTAACAGGGTGCACAGCCTTAGCCGGCGAAATCGGCGCAGTAGTCCCGCTCCGGCAACGCCGGGGTGTACCAGACGAAGTCGGCTTCTGCGGCGCTGACCAGCGTGCCCACTTCAGCCAAGATCAGGACCAGACTGGCCGCCTTATCGCCCAGGTCGCTCAGGTGCAAGGGCACCCCCAGATCACGGCGCACATGATAGACGCCAGCCAGCAGCAGACTTGGCGGCGGTGCTGCCAACAGTGCCTCGGCCATGCGGCGGTCACGCTGCTGCTGTACGGCGAGCATGGCCGGCATCTGGCTTTCCGGTAACTGGTCGCAATGGGAGACGCGGATCTGCGTTAGCAGCGCCTCCTGCACGCTTTGTGCGGTCGAGGCCGAGCCGCTCAATGCCGGCCGCTGACGATAAATCTGCAACACATCCGAGCGCTGCAGATTGGCCGCCAGCATGGGGTAAGGCTGAGCCAGGGCGTGCTGCACGATCGGCCCGTACAGCAACCAATCCCAGCCCCGCTGCCAGGCCAATGCCGCCGGAAGGTCGGCGACCTGCTGCCCGGCGGCCAAACGTGCGCGCACGGTGTCGACCTTGCCCTGCTGATCCGCCGTGAGCATTTCCAGCAGCAGGCTACCTTGCGCGCGCCGCGCCGCCAACGCCTGCAACAACCAGAGCTGCAAGGCATGGTGATCGGGATTGTCGTGCCGCTCGCCGACCAGCACGTGCGGAGCCGGCGCCAGGCGCGCGAGCAGTTGTTGCGGAGTCAGGCGCTGACCGCTGCGCAGTTCGACGATCTGTCCCAATTCGGCATGCTCGCGTCCTTCCGGGCTTTGCCAGGCCGGTAGCGGCGGCAAGGACGCCTGGCAGCCCGCGAGAAGAAATAACAATAGGCCGGCAATACGCATGGACACTCCTTTTAACGCGCGACTATCAGCGGATGACCGCGTTCAGGATGGCGCTGCACCAACACTTCCAGGCCGAATACCGCCTGCAGTGGCTCGGCGCGCAGGACCTGCTCCGGGCTGCCCAGCGCATGCGGGCGACCGCGATCGAGCAACAGCAAACGGTCGCAGTAACGCGCGGCCAGGTTCAGGTCATGCAGGATCACCAGCACCGCCGCGCCCCGTTCGGCAAAGGCCTGGGTGGCTTGCAGGGTGGTGTGCTGGTGCAAGGGATCGAGCATTGAGGTCGGTTCGTCGAGCAACAGGATCTGCCCCTCACCACCCGGCCAGAGTTGCGCCAACACCCGCGCCAGGTGCACGCGCTGCCGCTCGCCGCCGGACAAGGCCAGGTAGCTGCGCCCGGCCAGGTGAGCGGCATCCGCCGCCTGCAGCGCTTCGCCGATGATCTGCGCATCACGCAGATGACCGCTGGCATGGGGCAGCCGGCCCATGGCCACGACCTCCTCGACGCGGAAGGCAAAATTCAGCGTCGAGGTTTGTGGCAACACCGCCAGCCGCCGGGCGCGCTCGGCGCCCGGCCAGTCACCGAGGTGGCGCTGATCAAGCCATACCCGGCCGTGCGACGGGCTCAACTCGCCGCAGAGCGCACCGAGCAAGGTGCTCTTGCCGGCGCCATTGGGGCCGAGCACACCGAGCACTTCGCCAGGGCGTAGCTCCAGGTCGATATCCGTCAATACAGTTCGGGAGCCGCGCTGCACCGCCAGGTTTTCCGCTCGCAGCATCAGGCACGTTCCCGCAGCAATAGATAGAGAAAGAACGGCGCGCCAATCAACGCGGTGACGATCCCGATCGGCAGTTCCGCTGGCGCCAGCAGCAGCCGCGCGGCCAGATCGGCGAACAGCAGCAGGCTGGCGCCCGCCAGTGCCGAGGCCGGCAGCAGCACGCGGTGATCCGGGCCGACCAGCAAGCGCATCAGGTGCGGCACCACCAGGCCGATAAAACCGATCATCCCCGCCGCCGCCACGGCGGCGCCGACGCCGAGGGCGGTGCACAACACCAGTTCGCGCTTGATCCGCTCCACGGCAAAACCGAGGTGGCGCGCTTCCGACTCGCCGAGCAACAGGGCATTCAGCGCCCTGGCTCGCCGCGGCAACCACAGCGCCACCGCCAGGGTGACTAACAGCAACGGCCACAGCCGCGCATAGCTGGCGCCGTTGAGGCTGCCCAGGTTCCAGAAGGTCAGGGTGCGCAGCGTGGCGTCATCGGCCAGGTAAGTGAACAGACCAATCGCCGCACCGGCCAACGCGGTCAGGGCGATGCCGGCCAGGAGCATGGTCGCCACGCTGGTCTCACCGTCGCGCCGACCCAGGCGATAGACCAGGGCAGTCACCCCGAGGCCGCCGATAAAGGCGCACAACGACAACAGGTAAGGCGCGAAGACCTCCGGCAGGCCGCCCAGCGCCGCGCCACCGACAATCGCGACCGCCGCGCCCAATGCCGCGCCGCTGGAGACGCCGACCAGGCCGGGGTCGGCCAACGGGTTGCGGAACAGGCCCTGCATCGCCACCCCGCACAGCGCCAGCACCGCCCCGACGGTCAGACCCAGCAGGGTGCGCGGCATGCGGATCTGCCCGAGGATCAATTCGGCCTGCTCCAGTTCGACGCCACCCACAGGCATGCCGAGCAGGCGCAACGCCGCGTGCAAGGTATCGGCCAGCGGCAGGCTGACCGGCCCCAGCGCCAGGGATAACCAGAGCGCGAGCGCCAGCAACAGGCTCAGCGCAATAAACAGTGAGCGCGGCTGAATGACAGGATTCATGGCGTGGGCTGGGCTTCTGCGGTCAAAGAGTGGCTGGCAGGATAAGAGGCTGCGGCGCAGGCCGCCAGTCAATCCAGCGCGGCTGGGCATTCCAAGCGCCAGTTTTTCTGCGCCTGCGGGCGGACTGCGCTTGGCAAGCCCGCGCAGTCCGGGATAATGCCCGCCTACTCTGGAGATGCCGATGATGCGTTTATGCGCCCCGAATGAGCTGGCCGAAGGTCAGAGCCGGGGCTTCGTGATTGACGGCGAAAAGCTGTTTGCCGTGCGCAAGGACGGCCAGGTATTCGCCTACCGCAACCGTTGTCCGCACAAGGGTATCCCCCTGGAGTGGCTGCCAGACCAGTTTCTCGACCACAGCGCCAGCCTGATCCAGTGCGCCACCCACGGCGCACTGTTTCTCATCGACTCGGGCGAGTGCGTCGCCGGCCCCTGCGCCGGGCAATCGCTGCACGCACTGACCTGCGAGGAAGACCACGAAGGGATCTGGATCGAAGCGTAAGCCGGGTGCCGATGCGCAAGCCTCTCTGGACGTATACGGAGCATGGGCCAGGCCCCTACGCAACACCTGGCCCACGGCTGACGCGCGCAGTCTTGTGGGAGGGGCTTCAGCCGCGATAGAAAAAGCGTCGCGGCTGAAGTCCCTTCCACAAAAGCCCCATCCGCTACAACACCTTGTCGAACACCTGCGAACCATGCTGGCAACCCGGATGCAAGCAAGGAGACACCCAACGGCCGATAACCCAGCGCGAACCCCCTCTGGCTTTACAACTGCACCTCAAGCCGACGCACCAGGCGGATTTCCTGCGGGGTGATCTGGGCGCCATAGGCCAGCACCTCGACGCCGGCACTGACCGCTTCACGCAGGGCCGCGGCGTAGGCCGGATCGATCTCTTCGGCCGGGCGCACCGCATCGATCTCCGCCAGATTGACGCAATACAGTTGCACGGCACGAATCCCCTCTCGCGCCAACGTCGCCAGTTCACGCAGGTGCTTGGCGCCGCGCTCGGTGCGCGCATCGGGAAAAGCCGCCACCCGGCTATCGGCATAGCCCAGGGTCACGCTTTTGACTTCGACGAAAGCCGCGCCGTGCGGGTAATCCAGACGAAAATCGATGCGGCTGCGCTCCTGGCCATAGGGCACTTCACGCTTCAAGGCGCTGAAACCGGCCAGTTCAGTGATCAGTCCGCCACGCAGCGCCTCTTCGACCAGGCCGTTGGCGCGTGCGGTATTGATCACCGCCAGGCGACCATGCGGCGTTTCGCCGATTTCCCAGGTACCCGGCAGCTTGCGCTTTGGATCATTGGTGCGACTGAACCAGACCCGCGCGCCGTCACTCATGCAGTTGAGCATCGAGCCAGTGTTGGGACAATGAATGGTCAGCAGCTCGCCATCTGCGGTTTCGATATCGGCCAGAAAGCGTTTGTAACGACGCAGCAGTCGGCCCTGCTCCAGCGGCGGCTCAAAGCGCATCGGGACGCCAGCTTTTCAGGCCACGGGCAATCCGCTCGACGGCCTGTTGCAGGCGCGGCAGATCCTGGGTGTAGGAGAAGCGCACATGCTGGCTGGCCAGGTGACGACCGAAATCCAGCCCCGGGGTGAAGGCCACATACTCGGTTTCCAGGAAGTGCTGACAGAAGGCGAAAGCATCGCCGCCAAAGGCGCTGATGTCGGCATATAGATAGAAGGCGCCTTCGGGCTCAACGGCAATCTTGAAGCCCAGCTCGCGCAACGCCGGCAGCAAAAAATCGCGGCGGCGGGCGAATTCATGCCGGCGCTGCTCGAGAATCTCCAGGGTCGACGCCTCGAAACAGGCCAGCGCGGCATGCTGGGCCATGCTCGGCGCGCTGATATAGAGGTTCTGCGCCAGCTTCTCCAGATCGGCCACCGCCGCCTGCGGTGCCACCAGCCAACCGAGACGCCAGCCGGTCATGCCGAAGTATTTGGAGAAGCTGTTGAGCACAAAGGCTTCGTCGTCCACTTCCAGCACGCTGCTGGCGTCCACGCCATAGGTCAGGCCGTGATAGATCTCGTCGACCACCAGATGGCCACCGCGTTCTTTCAGCGCGCGGGACAGCCCGCCCAACTCCTCGCGGGACAGCAACGTACCGGTCGGGTTGGCTGGCGAGGCAACCAGCGCGCCGACGCTGTCCTTGTCCCAATAGCGCGCAACCAGATCCGCGGTCAGTTGATAACGCACCTCCGGCCCCACCGGAACAAGCTGCGCGGCGCCTTCGACCAGGCGCAGGAAATGTCGGTTGCACGGATAGCCCGGGTCGGCCAGCAGCCAGTGCTTGCCTGGGTCGACCAACAGACTGGTGGCCAATAACAATGCGCCGGAGCCACCTGGGGTAATCAAAATTCGCTCAGGGTCTATGCTCAGTCGATAACGTTGTTCGTAGAAGCCGGCAATCGCTTCACGCAGGGCCGGTATTCCTCGCGCAGCGGTATAGCGGGTATGCCCGGCTGCCAGGGCGGCCTGGCCGGCAGCGACGATCGGCGCGGCGGTGGTGAAGTCCGGCTCACCGATCTCCAGATGGATGACATCGACACCGGCGGCTTGCAACTGGTTGGCGCGAGCCAGCAAGGCCATGACATGAAAGGGTTCGATGGCGCGGCTGCGCGCACTGTAGGACGGGGCCATGGACCTGCCTTGATAGAGGTTGAGGCGCGGATTCTACCTAAGGTATGAGCGAAACGGCAGCAACCACGACAACCGGGAGTAGCGCTGCGGGTATTGTTCTGGTAAGTTCGCCCGCTTGCAGCCGCAGGGCCGAACATTTCCGGCAATGGATAACATCCTGCGCAGTGGATTAGAGAGAGTGAGAGGCGGTCATCCATGCCCACCAAAGTAAAAGAAAAAGCAAAAAGCAGCCAACTGATTCGTGGCTTCGAACCCTATAAAGAAGTAAAGGGTGAGGAGTACATGGGTGAGCCGATGCGCACCCACTTCACCGGCATCCTCAACAAGTGGAAGCTGGAGTTGATGCAGGAAGTCGACCGTACTGTGCACCACATGCAGGACGAAGCGGCCAACTTCCCCGATCCAGCGGACCGCGCCAGCCAGGAAGAAGAATTCAGCCTGGAACTGCGTGCTCGTGATCGTGAGCGCAAACTGATAAAGAAGATCGACGAAACGCTGCAACTGATCGACGACAACGATTACGGCTGGTGCGACTCATGCGGCGTCGAGATCGGCATCCGCCGACTGGAAGCCCGCCCCACCGCCACCTTGTGTATCGATTGCAAGACTCTGGCGGAAATCAAAGAAAAACAGGTCGGTTCCTGACCTTACCCACGGGGCGCTTCGGCGCCCCGTGTTGTTTCTGCTCCTGCGCTACCCCGATCTGCCCCAGTGGCAACGGCCGGCCGGCGATCCGTTGGGCGGCACCCCGCTTCAGCTGCAATAGTTCTCCTTTCCCCCGCATATGCCTCTATATTCGCCCGTATGAACGTTCCCGCTTATATCGGTCGCTTCGCCCCTACCCCCAGTGGTTACCTGCACTTCGGCTCATTGGTCGCGGCGCTGGCGTCCTACCTCGACGCGCGCGCGGTCGGCGGTCGCTGGCTACTGCGCATGGAAGATCTCGACCCGCCGCGTGAAGTACCCGGCGCGCAAGAGGCGATCCGCGGCACCCTGGAAAGCTACGGCCTGCACTGGGACGGCGAAGTGGTGCGGCAAAGCCAGCGGGATGCAGAGTACCAGGCACTGGTCGAGCGCTTGCTGCAGCAGGGCCTGGCCTATGCCTGCACCTGCTCGCGCAAGCAACTGGAGGGCTACCACGGCATCTACCCCGGCACCTGCCGCGATGCCGGGCACGCACCACAGAACGCCGCGATCCGCCTGCGCGTGCCGGAGCTGAGCTACGACTTTATCGACCGCGTGCAAGGCGAATACCGCCAGCACCTGGCCCGCGAGGTCGGCGACTTCGTCATTCGCCGCCGCGACGGGCTGTACGCCTACCAACTGGCGGTGGTGCTCGACGATGCCTGGCAGGGCGTCACCGACGTGGTGCGCGGCGCCGACCTGCTCGATTCCACCCCGCGCCAGCTGTACCTGCAGGAACTGCTCGGCCTGGTGCAACCACGCTACCTGCACGTACCGCTGATCATCCAGCCGGACGGCCACAAACTGGGCAAGTCCTACCGCTCGCCACCGCTGCCAACCGACCAGGCCGCGCCACTGCTGGTTCGCGCGTTACGCGCCCTGGGCCAAGAGCTGCCTGCCGAACTGGAGCACGCTCGCCCGCCCGAGCTGCTGACCTGGGCGAGCAGCCACTGGGACGTCAGCCGCATTGCGCGCAGCCGCACCCTGGCCGAAGCGCAGTTGCGCTGAGTCATCGAGCCGAAGCCCCCATGTTCATCGACAACGTCTGCGTCATCCACCCTACCCAGTTTTAGTCGCAGGATGCGATCCGACAAAACCTATCCCTCACTGCCTCCACCGGATTGCCTCCGGCTACTTTCTGAGCGTCAATACACCGCACTCCCTTATCCTTGCGCCCACTATGCAACAGCCCCACAGGACCGCACCGCTGAAAGCCCAGCTCGAAGGCGCGTTTTTTGGGGACCTCAGCACCGCCTAGGCAAACGGGGCGAAACTCAGGTGGCCGCCTATGTTTTGCTGACTTCTAGCAACCAGTTAGTCAGGCTCACGACCCGAAGGTCATGCTGGATTTCCTTTCTACAAATAATCCCCCACTGCCCCTGGCCCTCGGCAAAATGCTCGACCGGTTTAACTAACCGCCCTGAACGCAGATCGTTATCGGCAAGCGGCCCATTGACCAGCGCAATCCCCTCGCCATTGATGGCCATCTCCAGCGACATGGCCAGGGTATCGACCACAATCGGCACCGCCCTGCTGGCCATCTTCAGCCCGGCAGACTCAAACCATTGACTCCAGTTCCAGTACCTATCCTCGGAGTTAACCGCAATCAACGGATAGCGCGCGAGGTCTTTGGGGCGTAACTGCGTTGCTTTATCAGCTAACAACGTTGGGCTGCAAACCGGGAAGAATCTGGAATCGAACAGCTTCACCCAATGCAGGTGCGCAGGGATAGGTTCGCTGCGATAGATCACCCCAATGTCCGCACTGTCTTCGTCGAAATCCCAGCCGGCACCAGAGGTAGCCAAACGCAACTCGATTTCCGGGTGCAGTGTTCGAAAGTGCGTCAATCGATGCGCCAGCCAACAGATCGCAAAGCTGATGTAGGTCTGTACGCGCAGTGCAGGCGCTGACGCCATGTGCCGGATCGCCGCGCCGCCTTCAAGCAGCTGCTCAAGCGCGGCCAGCACGTAAGGGTAATAGCGTTCGCCTTCCGGGGTCAGAATCAGACTGCGCCCTTTACGAGCAAACAGTTTCACCCCGAGGTCAGCCTCCAGAACCTGCATCTGGTGCGTAATCGCAGGGTGAGTCAGATTCAGCTCTTCGGCCGCGCCCCTTACACTGCCCAGCCGCGCTGTCGCCTCGAACCCCTTCAGCGACTTCAGAGGGGGCAGTTTCCGCAAATCGATACCGCTCGCCATCATCACACCTCAAACCTGCAAACCAACGCGACTACTCGCGCCCTCGACCGTGCCCAAAATATATCCGGCGCCAGATCGCGAATGGTAGATTTTTTTTACCAGTCCGTAAAAAACATCTCAATTGTCCCCTCCTGTCACAGGTAATAGTTTGGCTTCCGAGCCGTCGACATCCTCACGCTGATTGACGAGCAGAAGAGGCCCATGCCGAGCAACGTGGTCTTCACCAGGCAGCTGAGTCTCGAGCAACCTTTGCCCACAACTTCACAGCAGAAATAAATAAGAGGGTTATATGAAAGTAGGATTTATTGGCCTCGGTAATGTCGGTGGCAAACTCGCTGGAAGTTTGCTGCGTAATGGTTATGACCTCACGGTGCGCGACTTGGACCCTGAGTTGGCGCAGTCCTTCCTGGATAAAGGGGCTCACTGGGCCGACTCGCCCAAAGAGCTCGCAGAAAAAGTTGATCTGATTATCACCTGCCTGCCGTCTCCGGCCGCCTGCTCCAAGGTGATGGAAGCCGAAGACGGCCTGGTTCATGGCCTGACAACCGGCAAAATCTGGCTGGAGATGAGCACCACCGATGACGCCGAGGTACGTCGCCTCGGCGCCCTGGTGGAAGCGACCGGCGCGCTGGCCATGGACTGCCCGGTTTCCGGCGGCTGCCACCGCGCCGCCACCGGCAATATTTCAATTTTTGCCGGCGGTTCACGCGCCGCCTTCGAGCGCGTACTTCCGGTGCTGTCGACCCTCGGTCGGCGCGTGCTACACACCGGCGATATCGGTTCTGCATCGGTACTCAAGGTGATGACCAACTACCTGGCCACCACGCACCTGTGCGCCTTGGCGGAAGCCTTGGTGGTCTGCAAAAAAGCCGGGCTGGACCTGGGCACCACCTATGAAGCGATCCGTATTTCTTCCGGCAACTCCTTTGTCCATGAGACCGAATCTCAGCTGATCCTCAACGGCAGTCGCGATGTCAATTTCACCATGGACCTGGTGATCAAAGACGTCGGCCTGTTCGACTCGCTGGCCAACCAGCTGGGCGTACCACTGGAGATTTCCCCTCTCATCCTGGACATCTTCAAAGACGGTCAGCAGCGCTTTGGCGCACGCGAGTGGTCCTCAAACATCGTCAAGCGGCTGGAAGAAGCCTGCGACCTGCAGGTACTTGCACCAGGGTTCCCAGCAGAGTTGGTGGACTACGAACCGGAAGAGCAAGGTGCCGAAGTCGTGCCGCCGGGCCGCAACGCTTAGGTCATCCAGCCAAGGGTCACGCGTCACTGGCCGCGCGACCCTTTGCCTGCAGCGATCGCATGCACTTGCAGGTCGCGGCCTTCTTCTACACGCAACCAAGGACTGAACCATGTCGACCGAAGCGCTAGTGGCAGTAACACCCGAGACCCTGCGTCAGCATGACTGGTGCAGTCTGGCGAAGAATCTGAAGATCGAAACCGGACTGTTTATCGACGGTCACTTTGTCGAGGCACTTAAAGGCAATCGTTTCGACAGCATTAACCCAGCCACCGGCGAAGTACTGGCTTCGGTTGCTTACGGCGACGAGAACGATATCAATCGCGCCGTGGCTTGCGCCAAACTCGCCTGGCACAGCGGACATTGGCGGCACATGGCGCCGCGCACGCGCATGAGCATTCTCATGCGCCTGGCCGACCTGATAGAGAGAAACGCCGCCGAGCTGGCCTTGCTGGAAACCCTGGACATGGGCAAGCCGATTACCGATGCCCTGACCATCGACCTGCCCGAAGTCGTCAACACGTATCGTTATTACGCCGAGTGCATCGACAAAATCGACGGCGTCGTCACCAATACTGCCCCCGAAGCGCTGCATATGATCCAGCGCGAGCCCCTGGGCATTATCGGCGCCATCTCGCCCTGGAACTATCCACTGCTGATGGCTTCATGGAAGGTGGCCCCGGCACTGGCGGCGGGTAACTGCGTGGTGCTGAAGCCGGCACAACAAGCACCCTTGAGCTGCCTGCGACTGGCCCAGTTGTTCATCGAAGCCGGTGGCCCACCAGGGGTGTTCAACGTGGTCAACGGTGACGGCCCCGTTACAGGCAAAGCACTGGCCCTGCATATGGATGTAGCCAAAATCAGCTTTACCGGCTCAACTGCGGTCGGCAAACAAATCATGATTTATGCCGGCCAGTCCAATCTCAAACGCGTGGCGCTGGAAACCGGTGGCAAGAGCCCGCAAATATTCATGGCCGACCTCGAAAACCTCGATGCGGCAGTGGAACGTGCCTACGGCGGCATCTTCGACAATGCGGGTCAGGTGTGTAACGCCGGCTCCCGGCTGCTGGTGCATCGCGACATTCATGACGCCTTCGTGGAAAGGTTTGTCGAACGCAGCAGCAAGGCCTATCAACCGGGCGACCCGCTGGATCCAGCAACGACCCTGGGGCCAGTGGTCACCCGCGCCCACCAGCAAGGCGTACTAGAGAAGATCAAGCAAGGCAGCGCGGAGGGTGCCCATCTTGCGTTGGGCGGATGCGCCCCAGCGGGCATGGAACAGGGAGCGTATGTAACGCCAACGCTGTTTACCGGCGTAGATCAAAACATGAGCATCGCCCGGGAAGAAATATTCGGCCCGGTAGCCTCGGTGATGAGCTTTGACAACGAAGCGCAAGCCATCGCCATTGCCAACGACTCCATCTACGGACTGGCGGCCAGCGTCTGGACACAAGACCTGAAGACGGCCCATCGCATGGTGCGCTCGATTGAAGCCGGGGTGATCTGGGTTAACTGCTTTGGGGATGGCGACATGACCCAACCCTTTGGCGGCTATAAGCAATCAGGCAATACACGCGACAAGTCCTTCGAGTGCCTGCTCGGTTACACCCAGAGCAAATCTGCCTGGTTTAATCTCGACTGAGGCGGCCAGGGCTACGACCCTATGTCCGCCACTGAGCATGCCAGCCATAAAAAAAACAGCCTCAAAGGCAATACATTTATTGATAGGCAGCTTAAACATTCACGCCCACTATCGGATGATATAAAAAATACGAAACGTTTGAACCGCACCATCAGCCAAGCCAATAAATACTTCGAATAGAACCACTCAGCACTTGCAGCGCACTTAAACCAAGCGAAAAACACTCTTTCGCCTCACATAAGCACAGAGGAATAACATGACTATAAAAATAATTCCCGCACTGATGAGTACGCTCCTATGCTTCAGCGCCGGAGACCTTCTAGCGCAAGAGCAAAGCTCATGCAAAACCATGCGCATAGCCGATATAGGCTGGGTCGATAACGCGGCCAACAATAGTGTACTGGTGGTGTTGTCTGAGGCGCTTGGCTATAAGCCGAAGAAAACCATGGTTTCCTTGCCTATCACCTTGGCGTCTATCCAAAAGAAGCAAATGGACGTTTATCTTGACTATTGGTCCCCGTCCACCGACGAAACAGTTAAACCATTCCGCGATAAAAAATCTGTAAAGATTTCAGCAGAACCCAACATGCGCGGCGCCAAGTACACCCTTGCCGTGCCGACTTATCTATATGAAAAGGGCCTGAAAAATTTCGCCGACATTGCCCGATTCGAGGAAGAACTCGACGGCAGGATCTATGGCATTGAAGCGGGCTCCGGCGGTAATAAGCAAATCAATAAAATCATCGGCGAAAACAAATTCGACCTGGGTGAGTTCACGCATATTGAGTCGAGCGAGGCAGCCATGCGGGTAGCGGTGGCCCGCGCGATCAAGAAGGAGGAGGCTATCGTTTTTCTCGCCTGGGCCCCGCACCCGATGAACCTGCAGTTTGATATGACCTACCTTGCGGGCGGAGATGATTATTTTGGTCCGAACTTAGGCGCAGCCGAGGTCTATACCATTACCGCTACGGACTATGATCAACGCTGCCCGAATGCGGCGAAACTTGTCTCAAACATGAAGTACACGGTTGAGATGGAAGCTGCGTTGATGGATCGGATCATGCAGAAAGAAGATCCCAACGACGTGGCTAGGGACTGGATCAAAAACAACCCTCAATGGCTCGACACCTGGCTGGCCGACGTAACCACCATTGACGGCAAGAATGGCCTGGACGCGGTGAAAAAACACCTCGGTATATAAGCCTTCTCCTGGTTTCGGGTTGCCTTTGACCCGAGACCAGGTTCTCCCGGCCATCTACTGGCTGCTGAAGACATACCTCCCCGAAACAGCCCTACTCCCCACGCCCTAACTGAAGACCGGGGCAGCTTCGCATTCTCCATGCACGCTGATCATCCGAGTAGCCATTGCCTGACGCAGATCGACCACCTGGGACTCGTCCTTGCGTGGCCAGCATCAAGGTCGCCTTCCCGGTATCCACGGAGCAGTCGAGTGTCCAGATGCAGGCACCCTTCCCGGTTGGCTCGGTGTTGATGGACCCTGTGCCGGCGAATACCGATTCCTCGGCACTCAGGTACCTGGGGGTTGAAAGACCCTCGGTGACTCAGCTATTAGTCGGCAGCGCACGCTGGCTAACACCCATGGTGTGCGGCAACGCTGCCAACCTGCCCCGCGCCTCCCACCCTGAAGGCCAGAGCCCGAGCGACATGACAGCGCTTGAGCTATCCTTGGCGCCCTTTTTTTCCTCAGGAATGTCCACATGAAAGCCCAGCTCGAAGAGTTGATCAGCAAGATAAGCTCGGGCTGCATGCTGGCCGAAGACGTCGCGCGCATTGCCGACGAGGCGGCCCTGGCCTACGCCTACCCGCAGGCCTTCCTCGCGGCCAACCCGGACATCAACTACGACGACAGCTTTCCGATCCCGCTCGGCGAGTGGGTGGCGGTCGGCAGCCTGCCAGATACCGTGCTGTTCCAGGCCGATAGCTACGACCAGTTGTTCCAGCAGATCGTCGACTCCTTCGGCCAGCAAGTCAGCTTCGTGCTCAAGCCCAAGCAGCTGGTCAAGGTCGAGCCGCTGAAAGCGCTGAACCGCATCCAGGTGCAACTCGGCAGCCTGTCAGCGGAAACCCAAGGCTATGTACTGGTCGATTTCAGCGAACCGCTGGATGACGAGCTGCAAGCTGTGCTGGTGTATAGAAGCGACCTGGCACGGGTGCTGGAATTGGCCGTGGAAATCGGCATCTATGCCGCACCGGCTTATGAAGCGATGCAAGCCGCGCAGACCGAGTAGGCTGAGCCGCTCGCATCAACGCTGCGCTGACGGCCCACGGGGAACTCATCCCCGCGGGCCTGATCCAAAGACTATTGCGAACAGCTCACTCAACCGCCTCATGCAGCCATGCGTGAGGCGATGTCTGGTGCTTGAGCAGAGGGATGCACCACTACACGCAATAGCCGTCTTGCACGACACACCAGTGAAAAGATCGAGCGCGTCCGCAGCAACCGGGCGTCTTTCACTACCACTCACGCCTGTAACCGCCATTACTGTGCATTAATGGCACGTCGATTCCCCGCAACACGCTGAACGTGTGCCGAGCTTGCTCAGACACGCTGAAGTTCGCCCTGTTTGTTCGCTTGAGGATCGCATCTTGAACACAACAACCATGCTCACCTGCGCCATCACCCTGGCCCTTCAGGCAGCGGCCGTACCGTTGGCATTCGCTAGCGCTGAACCACTCACAACCGAGGTCAGCGTAGCTGCGCTGCCGCTCACCGCCGAGTTCGCCAACGACGCCAGCCTGCGCGGTGAAGTCGGCCCGAAGCAGCACAACGTCGCAGTGCTGCGCGCGCAGATCCTGCTCGATCGCGCGCGCTTCTTTCCGGGCGAGATCGACGCCAGTTTCGGCTCGAACACCCGTATCGCCATCAGTGGCTTCCAGAAAAACAACGGCCTGCCAGTCAGCGGCGTCATGGACGAAGCCACCTGGGTTGCACTCAACGCCGACGTCGAGCCAGTGCTCGTTTCCTATACCATCACCGACACCGACGCCGCCGGGCCCTTCCAGCAGATTCCAGCCGACATGATGGACAAGGCCACGCTGACAACCCTGGGTTACCGCGACCTGACAGAAGCGCTCGGCGAGAAATTTCACGCCAGCCCCAGGCTGCTGACACTACTGAATCCGGGCAAAGATCTGAGTCGCGCCGGCGAGGCCATCGTCGTACCCAACCTCGCCGACGCCGCGCCCCTGCCCAAGGCTGCACGGGTGGTCGTCGACAAGTCCGACTCGACCGTCACCCTCTTCGATGCCGCAGATGCCATCATCGCGCAATTCCCCGCCTCCACCGGTAGCGGGCGCGATCCGCTGCCACTCGGCGACTGGAAGATCCTCGGTGTGGCCAGAAATCCAGTGTTCCAATACAACCCCGAGCTGTTCTGGGACGCCAACCCCGGCCACGCCAAGGCGACCATCCCGGCCGGCCCGAACAACCCCGTCGGCGTCGCCTGGGTCGCCTTGTCCAAGCCGCATTACGGCATCCATGGCACGCCGGAGCCGTCGAAGATCGGCAAGACTCAATCGCACGGCTGCATCCGCCTCACCAACTGGAACGTCACAGCGATGGGGCATGCAGTCAAGCCCGGGCTACCCGCCCTTTTGCAAGAGTAAACAGACCCCGCCATGAAGAGCATTCTGACTTTCGCAACCGGCGCTCTCGTTGGCGCCGCGGGCCTGTTCTATGTCCTGCAGAACGACATCGCCACGCCTGGCGTGGCGGTCATCACGCAGTCCGTAGCAGCCCATGGCGAACCCGTGCAGCCTACGCCGGCAGCTGTCGCGCCCAGCGCGCAGGAGCCAGATACCACACAGGCCGCACCGGCGACGGCTCAGGTTGCGAGCGTAATAACCACCCGCACAACCAGCGCCAAGGCGACGCCCATCGAGATGCCGGAAGCACCGCCAACCGAGCCCCCGACTGACAGCCCGATTACCCAGGAGCCGAGCGACATTGCACCGAGCACCCCGCCCCCGGCGATCGAGGAAGCCCGCGTGCAGACAAAGCCCGTCGAGCCCTTGCAGGTGCACCCCGGCGCGCTGCTGATTCCCGTGACCGGCATAACCGCGGCGCAACTGAGCGACACCTTCAACGACAAGCGCGGCACCGACCGAATCCACGAAGCGCTCGACATCATGGCGCCGCTCAAAACCCCGGTGGTCGCGGTCGACGATGGCAAAGTGGTGAAACTCTTCGACAGCGTGCCCGGCGGCCTCACCGTCTACCAATACGATACGAGCGGCACCTTCGCTTATTACTACGCCCACCTGGACAGCTACGCGGCGGATCTGGTGGAGGGCCAGGAGCTCAAGCGCGGCGACCTGCTCGGTTACGTCGGCGCCACTGGCAACGCCAACCCGCTTGCACCGCACCTGCATTTCGCCATTTTCGAACTGGGTCCCGAGAAGCGGTGGTGGAAGGGCACGGCAATCAACCCTCTGCCCTTATTCAAACGCTGAGTTCGAGGCCGCCCCGCCCTACAGGTATGGAGCTACTGCCGTAGCCCAACTTAACGGCTATGTACCCGTTATGTACTGCATGTGCCGATGCTTTTGGCGGAGCGGGCTTGCCCGCGAATTCAAGCACCAACCAAACTTCATGAGCAAGGCGGATCAGCTATCCACAGCACATGTGGCGTGGCGCGTGCCCGGCTCGGGTAGGGCGGACCGGAACGCCGGCCGCTCAGGCGCGAAGCGAACAGTCCGCCATTTGTGGCAAGACAACGTACAGCTTCGCGAGTACGCGCTACCACCGAGAGATTGTTCAAGGAGATGACTGTTATCCGGTTACGCTAACCGGCGGCGCGCTACAACAGCCATTACGACCCGGAAATGGCCTGTTTAAGGGCTGACAACGCGGTCTTTCTGGATGAATTACGCTAACTTTCAGTCGGTTGAGTAGGTCCGACCTCGAGTGCAAGCTGCAGGTGCTGGGCACCCCAGGCCTTAGAAGTTGTGAACATATTGACCGCCGTCGCGAGGCCGGCTCCAGATGTTCGCGCCGGGGGGGGTGCGTTGCCAGCCCCCAGAAGCCTTGGTTTGGCTCGAGCGACACACTGCACTATGCTCGCTCAAACCAAGGGAATGCCAGCCAACCCCGCCTGCCCGGAAAGGACCGCCGCCACTCCCCGTATTTTTGACCATTCAGTCGCCAGCCCCGTTATGCGCAGGGGCGGCGGTAGCCTGCCTGAATCACCGCTAGCAGCCTGTCGGCCTTGACCGTCCGGGTAATAGGAGACCACGGATATCTCGGTGAAGAGTTGCAGCGTAAATCGTGTCCCCTGTGCTGCTCAACGGGCTTCTTGGCTCGTACTATCCCCTCCAGCCAGGGCAGGTCGACCTTCATTACTTTCTTGTAGAGGAACAACAACGCCGCCAGGGCCTAATTCTGCGTCGCCGCCGCCACATTGCGGTTGACCGCCAGATGGGTCAAAAACGCCTCAACCTCAGGCGCCCCCATCTCGGCCGGGTGGCGATAGTGGTGAAAGCGGATATAGCGCTTGACCCATTCGGCATAGACAGCCTCGGTCCGAATGGAATAGTTTCTGAGCCGAATCTGCTGGCGCACCTGCTCCAGCAGTTTGGGCTTGGCGTCATCCATGTCGCGTTTCTCCCTGTGTGATGTCGCGTTTCCTGCGACAAGCCAAGGTTAGACAAGGACTTAAAGGACGACAAGGAATGTTATACGACACAATGTCGCCTTTAAACGCGACATGATGTGTCGCCTAATTATAGTTACCCAACGATAGTGAAATCGGCGTCCAAGGACACGTAAATGACATGGAATCAAGGTGACCAAAAAGCAAAAAATATGCTATTAAGCGAAACCAAACAGCGCTGTCGCCTAACTGCTGTTAAGGCAAACAGCGCTGTTTGGTTTCGCTGGAAGCCGCTGTTTTCTGATTTCCCCCCCTTGAATTTTACCTGGGCGGCCGCGGAAACTGAGTGCAACACCTGACCTTTCCGGTAAGGTGCGGCCCAATGGAATATCACGAACTCAGCATTGAAGAGCGCGCCACGATTCAAGTGGGTCGGTTGCATGGCATGAGCCAGCAAGCAATTGCCCAAGCACTTGGTCGCAACCGCTCCACGATCAGTCGTGAACTGCGACGTAACACCGGCTCCAACGGCATCTATCACGCACCTACGGCCCAGGGGCATATGCGTCAACGTCGAGAGGCGTGTCGCCCGCAAAAGAAGCTAGTGCCGGGCAGCGAACTGCTTGAGTTGGTGGTGGAGTTGCTGCGAAAAAACTTCTCTCCCGAACAGATTGCCGGCAAGCTGCGCAGCATGGATATTCCCAGTTTTGAAGATGCTTACGTTTGCCGCGAGACGATCTACAGCGCGGTCTATGCCCTGCCTGTGGGCGAGCTGCGCAAGGAGCTGATCCAGTGCCTGCGCCAGGGCAAGAGTACGCGTAGGCCGCGTGCAGGGGGCGTTGATCGGCGCAACCAGATCCCGGAGATGGTGAGCATCCATCTGCGTCCGCCAGAGATTGAAGACCGCTTGATGCCGGGGCACTGGGAAGGTGATCTGATCAAAGGCAAGGCCAACGCCTCTGCTGTGGGCACGCTGAACGAGCGCAGTAGCAATTACCTGATGCTGATCAAGATGAACGATGCAACGGCAACTTCGGCGGTTGAGGGTTTCAGTGCGGCCCTCAACCGGATGCCGCTGGCTGTGCGCAAGAGCATGACCTACGACCAGGGCAGGGAAATGACCCGGCATGCTGAGATCACCCAGAAAACAGGGGTGGCAATCTACTTCTGCGACCCGCACAGCCCCTGGCAGCGCGGCAGCAACGAGAACATCAATGGCCTGATTCGCCAGTATCTGCCCAAGGGCACGGACTTGTCTGTATGTAGCCAGGAACAGCTGGATGCCATCGCTTATGAGTTGAACATTCGTCCACGTAAGCGCTTCAACTGGAAGTGCCCAATTGAGGTGATGTCAGAGATGATGGAAAAAGCGATGACGATGCAACATGATGCGCCCGCTTCAATTCAATAACCGTGTTGCACTCAGCTCCTGCAACCGCCCTGCATTTACCTGCCCGCTTCGCGGGCGAGTGCAAATCGTCGGATAACTACTCACTAGAGCGAACACTTCGTGTCGCTCACCTCGAACGTTATGTCTTAGGCGAAGATCATGGATTATGAACTAGACATCAAAGAAAATGCCTTAGACAGTTTCAATGAGGCCCTAGAAAAATTCGAACAAGGCGAGAGCGGCAATGCCAAATCGTATAAGTTCGCAATTCTGCACGCATCTCACTTCCTAGAATTAATATTAAAAATATACATAATCTCCGTGGATGAGAACCTTGTTTTCTCAAAATGCTATCGGCACGTTGCCAAAAAGGCCAACGAAGAAAAGACAAGTATTCTAGAAGCCTTTGAAAAAATCACGGAAGAAAAATTTGATCTTAAGTCACTTATAGCTTCGGATAGCAGCCCCCACACAATCACTCTTGATCAAGCGTTGGAATTTGCAAAGTGCGAGAAATGCAAAATTACAGGCGTTAACTTTGTTGACACTGCGTTTTGTAGCGACATCGAATGGATTAAAGGACTGAGAAACAATATTGAGCACTTCCAATTCAAACTTGAGCCTAAGGAGGTTCGGCTTTGTCTCGGTCGTTTAGTTAGAGGCGTAATTGAGTTTCTTGATATTTTCAGCCTAATGGATCTAGAGAACGAAATCGGAAAGGATAGATTTCACATCTTTGAAATGCTAGCCGATGAATACACTCAGCTTTTGAGAGAAGCCACCCGAGAAGTTAAAGAGCAAGAGTCTGAAACCTTTAGGGGCATCAGACCCAAACACTATGCATTTGTCGAGTGGAATGTATATTTATGCCCCGAATGCAACAACAACACAATGATTCCTAATCGTGAGTCCAGTACTGGGTACAAATGCACCTTCTGTAAAAATGAAGAAAGCGGTGAGATTGAAGTCCCATGTGATTGCTGCGGCGCACCTTCACCTTCCGATGAAATGGATACATGGTCTATGGATGACGGTTCAATCGAATATAGATGTTACTTTTGCTCTGGCCAGCACCAAGTAGACAAAGGTGATTAACATAACAACTGGTTCAAATCGTTCGCTTCGCTCACTGGGACGGGCTAAAGCCCGCCCCTTAACCAAACGTTAGGCCCCAAATCATGCGCTTAGAATTCAGTGATGCACAAAAAGCAGAAATCTTCGTCCGTGATCGTGGCGTTTGTGCCTTTTCTGGGAAAAGCCTTTGGATGCTCGACTATGGTGTCAGCCCAACTTATGGCATTGACTGGGTTGATCACATTATTCCTGCTGCTCGAGGCGGAGACAACTCCACAGAAAACGGAGTTTGCGCAAGCCACTTCTACAACTCCAAGAAGCGTGATAATTCTAACGACAACAAATTCATGTTTCGCAATGGAAGACCCACAAGCTATTTCTTCTATTTCTATGAGACGCTTCCATTAAATATCGCAGATCACTTGTCACGATTTTCCCAGGCTCAACCATCAGATTGGTATTTCAACCGCGCACTATTTCGCTTTATGCTCGGCGTAGCGAGTATTCGTGCAAGAGAAACAGGGAAGGTGAACAAACGTGATGAGAACTACTATGCGAAGTCCACGCTAAAAATTCTAAATAAATGGAAGTACCTTGCCATGGGGTCGAAATCAATTCACCTCAGAGGACTGGCCCCAGAAAACTGTACTGACGACCAATTGGCATTGCTGAAAATCGCGCAATTTAATGATCAAGAACAATTGGCAGAGCATATGCGTGCCTGCTACCCGTGGTTTTCGACCTCTTGCACTGCAATAAATCTTCTAGCTCATGCGAACAGCCCTCAAGAAATTAATAGTATTGCAGCTCAAATTGATCTAGAAAAATTACCTGCCAGAGTTGCCTCAATGATGCAGAAGAACCTTGAGCTTCTGCCGGCCGCCTACACAAACAGTGAAGTTGTGGCCTAACAATGCGTATATGGACTCTCCCCCGCAAGCAGTGAGTAACGCTCTTCCAGCCCTGTCGTCAGTGCGGTTGCATTCGTATATCCGGCCTGTGTTGGGCGTTGCCACCCTGGCCACTCTGTAGTTCGCGCAACGGCGGCCAAGCGCTCAATCGATCACGGGGATCAGACTTGTTATCGGCCTTGTTCCGCTGCAGGACTCGCCTGTTCCGACAGTGCTTGGCGCTCACCACAACCACGTGAAACTGCTTGCTGATTACTGCCGCCGTCAGCGGGCGCTTTGCTTGGCCAGGTGCCGCTCATGGGCGGCCGACGCTCCGGCCGCCCTACGCGTCTCAGACCCTCCATCCTTTGCGCTCAAGGTCTCGCAAGCATGTCATCTGCCTCCCGCTTGAATTCACTCCACCCTATAGGTTCCCGTGCAACGCCTTCTCGAACAGCCGACTGTACTCACTCGCGCTAAAGGCAATCGGGTTGGTCCCAGCCGAGGGGTCGACTGCGGCCATTTGTCCGATCTGCTCGATGCGGCTGTTGTCGATGCCGATCTCGGCCAGGCTGTGGGGGATACCGACTTCGTTGCGCAGGTGCAGCACCCAGTCGAGTACGCCGATAAAACCTAGCCTGGGCAGGTTGAGGTAGCGCGCGAGGCGTTCCATTTGTGGCTCGATGCTGGCGCGGTTGGCTTGCAACACGTAGGGCATCAGCACCGCATTGAGCAGGCCGTGGTGGGCGTCGTACAGCGCGCCGATTGGATGGGCCAGGGCGTGCATCGCGCCGAGACCGCGCTGGAAGGCGGTGGCGCCCATGGTCGAGGCCACCAGCATTTGCAGGCGGGCCTCGACATCGCTGCCCTTGGCCACCGCGCGCGGCAGGTACTGCTGGACCAGGCGCATGCCTTCCAGGGCGATGCCCTCGGCCATGGGGTGGAACAGCGGCGAGCAGTAGGCCTCAAGGCTGTGCGACAGGGCGTCCATGCCGGTGGCGGCGGTGATCTTCGGCGGCAGGCCGATGCTCAGTTGCGGGTCGAGGATGACCAGGGCCGGGAGCATCCTGGGGTGGAAGATGATGCGTTTGATGTGCTCGGCGTCGTCGGTGATCACCGAGGCGCGGCCGACTTCCGAGCCGGTGCCGGCGGTGGTCGGCACCGCCACCAGCGGAGCCATGCCGGCGACGTCGACGCGGTTGCAGTTATCGCCCACGTCTTCGAAATCCCACAGCGGGCGGCTCTGGCCGACCATCAGGGCGATGGCCTTGCCGGCGTCCAGCGCCGAGCCGCCGCCGAAGGCGATCACTCCGTCATGGCCGCCGGCCTTGAAGGCGGCGACGCCGTCGGTGACGTTCTGCCCGGTGGGGTTGCCCTTGATCGCCGCAAACAGCCCGGCCTTGAGGCCGTCGTCGCGGCACTGCAGCAGGGCGTGGTCGATCATCGACAGGGCGGCCAGGCCGGGGTCGGTAACCAGCAGCGGCGCGCTCATGCCGAGGGCGCGGCAGGCTTGCGGCAGTTCGGTGATGCGCCCGGCGCCGATGCGGATCGAGGTCGGGTAGTTCCAGTTCATGCGGTATTGATTCAGGTCCATGGGACGCCTCACAACTGGGTCTTGAAGTGGAAGGATTTCGGCCGGGTCAGGTGCTCGTAGCCGATGCTCGACAGGCTGCAACCGCGCCCGGAGTTTTTCACCCCGCTCCAGGCCAGGGCCGGGTCGAGATAATCGCAACGGTTGAGGAATACGCTGCCGGCCTCGACCCGCTCGGCCAGGGCCAGGGCGGCCTCGACATCGCGGCTGAAGATCGCGGCGGTGAGGCCAAACTCGCTATCGTTCATCAGCGCCACGGCCTCCTCGTCGTCCTTGACCTTCTGGATGCCGACCACCGGACCGAAGGATTCCTCGGTCATCACCCGCATGCCGTGGAAGACGTCGGTCAGCACCTGCGGCGCCAGGTAGGCCGAGCCGGGCCGATCGAGGGCAAAGCTGGCCGGGTCGATATGGGCGACCGCGCCCTGGGCCACGGCCTCGTTGATCTGCCGGCGGACGAAATCCGCCGCCTCGCTGCGCACCAGCGGGCCGAGGGTGGTTTCCGGATCGTCGGAGCGGCCCAGTTTGTAGTGCCTGACCAGCGCCACCGCCTGTTCGACGAAGGCGTCGTACAGCGACTCATGCACGTAGATGCGCTCGATACCGCAGCAGGACTGGCCGGAGTTGAAGAAAGCGCCGTCGATAGTGGTTGCCACCGCATGCGCCAGGTCGGCATCGGCGCGCACGTAGGCCGGGTCTTTGCCGCCCAGTTCCAGGCCGACGCTGATGAAGCGCCCTGCCGCCGCGCGCTCGACCATGGCGCCGCCCGGCACCGAGCCGGTGAAGGATACGTGCTGGATCGCCGGGGCCTGGATCAGCTGCTCGGTATCGGCGTGGCTCATGTGCAGGTACTGGAATACCCCATCCGGCAGGCCGGCTTCGCTGAAGGCCTCGACCATGCGCTCGGCGCACAGCGGGGTCTGCGCCGAGTGTTTGAGCAGCACCGCATTGCCGGCCAGCAGCGCCGGCATTACCGCGTTCACCGCCGTCAGATAAGGGTAGTTCCAGGGCGCGATGACCAGGGCCACGCCAAGCGGTTCGCGGCGAATAAAGCGGGTGAAGCCGGGCTGGTCGGGCAACTGGATATCGGCCAGGGCGCTCTCGGCGATATCGACCATATGGCTGGCGCGCTCGACGAAGCCACGAATCTCGCCGGCGGCGTAGCGGATCGGCCGGCCCATCATCCAGCACAGTTCCTCGGCGAGCTGCTCTTCCCTGGCGGCGAAGGCGGCGATAGCTAGGCGGCCGATAGCCACCCGCTCGACCAGCGAGGTCTGCTGCCAGCCCTTCTGCGCCAACGCGGCCGTGGCCAGGGCCGCCTGGATTTCACGGCCCGTGGCCAGCTCGCGCTCGACATACACCGAGCCGTCGATGGGGGATATGCATTGCAACTTGCTCATTGCTCACTCCGTAGGATGCTGTCTCGGTTAACACGTAGATCCCATTTTCATGTGCAGCCTCGCCGGACGTAAGAGCGGCGGGGACGCCGAGTCGGGGGCGCCTAGCTGGGGGCGTCCAGCGCCATGAGCGCGATAGCGTGCGCCAGCAAAAAGCATCGCGGGCATGGCCCGCTCCTACGCAATGCCCGATAACTGTTCCATTCAACCCATAGCCCGGATTGCATCCGGGCTATGGGTTTCGGCTGTTGCGCCGGAGCCGGGGCGTTGCGCCTAAACACAGGATCTGCGCACAGGGATTGCCGATCATTCAGATGATTTCAAAGTAGCGATCCAGCTCCCAATCGCTGACATGCCGACGGTATTCACGTTCCTCCCATTCGCGGCTGGCGGCGAAATGCTCGACGAACGGATCGCCGAACAACTCGCGGGCCGCCGCGGAGGCTTTCAGGCGCTGCGCCGCATCCCACAGGGTGCGCGGCAGGGCCAGCTCCGGCGGGTGTTTCTGCGCGTAGGCATTGCCAACCACCGGATCGGTCGGCTGCCACTGCTGCATCACCCCGTACAGACCGGAGCCGATGGCCACGGCGAGGGTCAGGTAGGGATTGCCATCCGCCGCGCCGAGGCGATATTCCTGGCGCTGCGACTTGTCGCTACCGGGGATCACCCGTAGCGCCGCGGTGCGGTTCTCCACGCCCCAGGTAGCGTCGGTCGGCGCCCAGAAGCCGGGAATCATCCGCCGGTAACTGTTCAGGGTGGGCGCCACCATGCACAGGAACTCCGGCATCAGGCGCTGCTGGCCGGCGAGGAACTGGCGCTGGATCAGGCTCATGTTGTGCGCCTGGCTCGGGTCGTGGAAGGCCGACTTGCCGCTGGTGCGGTCACGCAGGGAAACGTGGATATGCCCGCTCTGCCCTGGGTACTTGCCCGACCACTTGGCCATGAAGGTGGCCATCAGGCCGTTGCGCTGGGCCAGCACCTTCATGAAGGTCTTGAACAGCGCGCCCTTGTCGCCTGCGGCTTCGGCATGGTCATAGGCGATGGCCGCTTCCAGCACACCAGGGCCGGTCTCGGTGTGCAGGCCTTCGATGGGGAAGTCCATCTGCTCGGCCATTTCGAGAATCTCGTGATACAGCTCGGCATGCACCGAACTGCGGATCATCGAGTAGCCGAACCAGTCCGGGGTGAAGGGTTTGAGGTTGCGGTAACCCTTTTCCCGCGCCGACTCCGGGGTTTCATCGAACATGAAAAATTCGTACTCCAGCGCCGCGAAGGGATCGAAGCCCATCTCATGACAGCGCTCGATCACCCTGCGCAGGGTGGCGCGGGGGCAGACCTGCTCGGCGGCCTCGGCGAACTCGCAGATAAACAGCAGCATGCCGTTCTCGAAGGGAATGTCGCGGCAGGTATGCGGCAATACACGCACCGGCGCGTCCGGGTAGCCGGTGTGCCAGCCGGTGTAGCTGGCGTTGTCGTAGAGCTGATCCTTGACGTCCCAGCCGAGCACCACGTCGCAGAAGGCGAAACCTGAGTCCAGGGCGGAGAAGAACTTGCTGCGGCTCAGGTACTTGCCGCGCATCACGCCGTCGTTATCGAACACCCCGACCTTGATGTGACTGAGACCGCGCTCCTCGACGATGCGCCTGGCATCCTCGCTGGTTTTTACATCCCGCGGATTGAGCATATGCACCCCTTGGTCTTGTTATTGCCGACCTCCACTGTCGGCTGGTTGAGTCCGGTCATCCTGACACGCGCCAGCGATGCCGCCCCGTAACGCAGCACGCCCGCACCCTCGTCGACAGGGATGCGGGCGCATTGTCCTCTGGCTCAGTAGCGATAGGGCGGGCCGGCCTTGGTCATCAGGGCGTTGTACTTCTTGAAGATATCCACGACCTTGGCCGCACGCGGGCTGGTCTTGGCGATCTCGTCCCAGAACTTCTGCGCCTCGGCCTCGACCGTGGCCCACTCGGCATCGGGAATAGTGGTCAGTTCAAGCTTGCCGCCCTCGACCCGCAATTGCGCTTCGCCGCCCCAGTACCAGTGCTGGCGATAGTAGTGGGAGCTGTCCATGCACAGTTTGAACAGGGTCTTGAGGTGCTCGGGTACTTCGGCCCACTTCTCCGAGTTGGCGAAATAGGAGCCTATCCAGGCCCCGGAGATGTTGTTGGTGAGGAAGTACTTGGTCACGTTGGCCCAGCCGACGGTGTAGTCCTCGGTGATGCCCGACCAGGTGATGCCGTCCAGTTCGCCGGTCTGCACCGCCACTTCGACATCCTCCCAGGGCAGGGTCACCGGGATCACGCCGAAACGGGCGAGAAACTTGCCGGCGGTGGGAAAGGTAAAGATGCGCTTGCCCTTGAGGTCGGCCAGGCTTTTGATCGGCTCGACGGTGGCGAAATGGCACGGGTCCCAGGCACCAGCACCGAGCCAGGTGACGCCCTCAACCTCGCCGTAGGCCTCCTCCCAGATCTGCCGCAGGCCGTACTTCTCGAACAGCACCGGCACGTCCAGGCTGTAGCGGGTGGCGAACGGAAAGTAGCCACCGAATACCGAGACGTCCACCGGCGCGGCGATCGAGTCGTCGTCGCTCTGCACCGCATCGATGGTGCCGCGCTGCATGGCGCGGAACAGTTCGCCAGTCGGCACCAGTTGGTCGGCGTAGTAGAGCTGGATCTCCATCTGGCCGTTGGCCGCCTTATTGAAGGCATCGATGGACGGTTTGATCACATGCTCGCCGAGGGCCGGGCCGGCATAGGTTTGCAGGCGCCAGGTGATCTTCTTCGGCTCCTCGGCATAGATGTGCGCCGACCCCAGAGCGGTGGCCCCCGCCGCGCCAGTGGTGACCGCGGCGGTCTTGAGGAAACTACGTCTCGTACTCATGCGGTTATCTCCAATAGTGTCGATTCAGATGTCATACATCCGCATAGCACCACTGCGACCCGGCAAGGTCGGTGCAGCGTTTCAGGTGGGCAACTTGATCCTCATGGGTGGCTGTACCGTTGTGGTGCGCCGCAACAATCCAATCGTTATTTACTGCCGTTCCTGAATTCGTGGGTTCAACGTGCGTAGTGCCACTGCGGCAGCCACAGGGCAATTTGCGGAAAAATCATCACCAGCACCAACGCCAGGAGCATCACCAGCACGAAGGGCGTGACCGAGACGTAGATGTCCCTCAAGGTCACTTCCGGCGGCGCCATGGCGCGCATGAGGAATAGGTTGTAGCCAAAGGGCGGGGTCATGTAGGCGATCTGGCAGGTGATGGTGTAGAGCACGCCGTACCAGATCAGGTCGAAGCCCAAAGCGCCGACCAGCGGCACATAGAGCGGCGCGACGATCACCAGCATGGCGGTGTCGTCGAGGAACATGCCCATGATGATGAACGACAGCTGCATCATGATCAGCACCTGCCAGGGCCCCAGGTCCAGACGATCGATAAAGAACCCCTCGATAGCTTTCACCGCGCCGAGGCCATCGAATACCGCACCGAAGCACAAGGCGGCGAGGATGATCCACATGAACATGCAGGTGATACCGAGCGTCTTGCGCAGGGTTTCCTCCATCACCTTGGCGGTCAGCCTGCGCTTGACCAGGGCGGCTAGGGTCGCCGCCGCCGCGCCCACCGCCGAGCTCTCGACCAGACTGGTGATGCCCATCAGGAACAGGCCGGTCATCGAGAAGAAGATAAACAACGGTGCGATGCCGGCGTTGAGCAGCCGCAGTTTCTCGCCCCAGCTGATCGCCTGGCGCTCCTCTTCGGGCAGGGCGGGTCCCAACGCCGGGTTCAGGCGACAGCGAATGACGATATACAGCACGAACATGCTCGCCATCATCAGCCCGGGAAAGACCCCGGCCAGCCACAATTGGCCCACCGGCTGACGGGCGATCATGCCGTACAGCACCAGCACCACGCTGGGCGGAATGAGGATGCCCAGCGAACTGCCGGCCTGGATCACCCCGGTGACCATGATCTTGTCGTAGCCGCGGCGCAGCAGCTCAGGCAAGGCGATGCTGGCGCCGATGGCCATGCCGGCCACGCTCAGCCCGTTCATCGCCGAGATCGCCACCATCAGGGCGATGGTGCCAATGGCCAGGCCTCCGTGCAACGGCCCCATCCAGACATGGAACATGCGGTAGAGGTCATCGGCCAGCCCGGATTCGGAGAGCATGTAGCCCATGAACACGAACATCGGCAAGGTCAGCAGCGGATACCACTTCATCAACTTCATCGCGGCGCTGAAGGCCACTTCGGCACCACCGTCGCCCCACAGCAGCAGGGCCGCGGCTACCGCGACGAAGCCAATGGCACCGAACACCCGCTTGCCGGTTAGCAGCAGCAACATCATCGTGGAGAACATCAACAGCGCGATGAGCTCGTAACTCATTAAAGAGTCTCCCCGCGGGCTGCTGCGAGATCCCTGAAGAAGGTCGCAATCGACTGCAGCAGCATCAGTGCCACGCCGATGGTCATGATGATTTTGATCGGCGCCATATACGGCGACCAGGCCGAGTAGCTGGTTTCGCCATATTGAAGGGCATACAGCGTCGAGGAGATCCCGCCATAGAGCAGGAACACCAGATAGAAAATCAGGAAGCCGATGGTGATGGCATCCATCAACGCGGCGGTGCGCGGCGACCAGCGGCTATAGAACAGGTCCATGCGCACATGGGCATCGAGCTGCATGGAGTAGCCGCCGCCCAGGAGGAAGTAGGCGACCATCAGGAACTGCGCGGCTTCCAGGGTCCAGATCGCCGGATCGGCGAAGGTCTTGCTGACCGAGGAGTACAGCAGCACCGCCAGCATGACGAAGATCAGGTACATGGCGAAGCGACCGATGACCCGATTCATCGCGTCTACCGCTCGCACGAACACCCGTATGGCCTTAGGCATGCCACAGTCCCACAAAAGATTGGCTATTCCGAAACTCTAGTTGAACATTCGATAAAGCCAACCTGAACCGGGCAATCTGCCAGCAGCCGGAGCCTGGCAGCCCGGCTTACGCTGGCGCTGCCTGGAGCCGTGCGCCCTTACAACCCGGCGTCGTGCAGGCGCCGGGCATGCGCCACGAACAACCCAACCGGATCGGCGCCCTTGCCGACCAGGCCGAAGGTCTGGTTGACGATGTCGAAGTGGTCGAGCGGAAAGTCATCGCCGATCACCGTGCCCAGGTGCGAGCTGTAACGCCCGACCATGCCGTCGCAATGCCCAGCTTCGCGGCGAAAGGTGCGGGCGAATATTCGGCAGGCACGGTTTGGCCCGTCGAAGCGGTTGCCGCCACGATCGGTGATGCCGGGTTGCAAGGTGCCGGACCAGGAGTAATAGCGCACGCCATTGACCTCGGCAGCACCCTCGCCACCCCAGGTATCCGGCAGGCCTTGGGGGAATTGCCGATTGAAGGCGGCGACGCCCTCGGTGGTCAGCGACTGCTGGGCGGCGGCGACATCGACGGGCAGGCGCGGGCCTTTGTAGCCGGTCTCCAACCAGGCCATGCAGCGAGCCACGCCGCGCAGCACGGCGGCCAAAAATCTCTCGCGCCAGCTGCCCTGGACCGCCTTGCGCTGGAGAAAGTCGGCCAGCTCCGATCCATGATTGGGACCGGCGACCGAGGTCACCGAAGCCACCCACGCGGGCTTCAGTGCGGCGGCGTAACGCGCAGTCAGCGCGCCCTGGCTATGACCGATCAGGTGCACCTTGTCGGCACCGGTTTCCTTGAGGATCTGGGCGATGCGTTCGAGCAGTTGCTCGCCTCGCACCTCGCTGGAGTGCACCGCGGACACCAGCACCGGGAATACCCTGGCGCCCTGGCGGCGCAGCGCCGCGATGATGCCGAACCAGTAGGAATAACCGAGCAAACGGATGAAGCCGAGCAAGCCCGGCACCAACACCAGGGGATAACGAGGCGCAGCAGTAGTCGACATAACTGATCATCCCTGTTTGAAACGTATGGATCGGCGCCGCTGGCAGCAACGCCGGTAGGTGCGCAACGTGCGGCCACCATAACCCGAAGTCGGCGCAAACATGGCTGGCGCAGCGGCGGCGCCATAATCACCAAGATCGATGGGCACTATCAGACCGCTTAACTTCTTATTCGCAGCCAGGTCCCTAGTATTGGCTCCCATAGCCATTGATCTCCATCTGGAGGAGCCAATCATGAAACGTACCATCGTCATCAGCCTGCTGCTGGGTCTGTTCGCCGGCAATGCGGCGGCGCTGCCGAGCCAGAGCCCGATGCCATTGCTCGGTGAAGCGAGGGACAGTCAGCAAGAAACCCTGCCGCAGGATCTTCATGTCGCCGAAGGCGCTGCCGAGCATCTGCTGGAACAGCGGCGCAACGGTTGAGTCACGCGGCTCAGAGTAGCGTGAGCATCCACAACGGCAGCGTCAGCGCCGCCAGCACGGTAGAGAGGAAGACCGTCGAACTGACGTTGCGGGTGTCTTCCGGGGTTTTGGCGAAGGCCAGGATATTGACCCCGCTGGGACACGCCGCCAGCAGCACCAGCACGGTACGCGACGCCTCGTTCAGCCCGGGCAACTGGCCACTCAACCACCAGACCATGGCCGGGAACAGCAGCAGCTTGGCCGACGCCAGCCCCAGCACCGTGCGACTAGGGCGCAGGCGATAGCGCGACAGGCTGGCGCCCAGCACGATCAGGGCGCAGGGCAGCGCCGCTTGGGCCAGCCACTCAACGACCCGCCACAATGGCTCCGGCACCCGCAAGCCGGACACATTGAGCAGCGCGCCCAGCAACAAGCCGATGATCATCGGATTGGCCAGATTCTTCAGCAGCGCCCAGCCATTGACCCGCTCTTGCCCACCGAACGCGGCGTAGAAGCTGTGCAGGGAAAACAGCGTGAGGCTATGGAACACCAGGATGGCGAAGACATAGACCAATCCCTCCGGCCCCATCAGGCTGGTGACCAGGGGAATGCCCACCAGCACGTTATTGGAAAAGGCGGCAGTCAGGCCCAGCGGCGTAGCCGTGCCGCGCTGCCTGTGGGCAAGCAGATTGACCAGGCCGAACACCAGCAGCACCGGCAGGTAATAGGCCAAGAGCAACATCGGCGACAAACCATCGCCCAGGGAGGCCTTGGCAATGCCGGCGAACAGCAACGTCGGCATAAACAGTTTGAAGGTGATATTGGCCAGCCCGGCCGCCGATTCGGCGCTCAGCCATTGGCGCCAGCCGAGCAGGTAGCCCAGCAGCACCAACGCGAAGATCGGCAGAATCGCCTGAACAGCTACCATCAATGGAGAGGCTCCTGAACCACGCAACGAAAATGCAAACGTCGCTCGCGGGGGCGTGTTTGTGAGGGCGCAAGTGTATGCGCGCACCCGCCGCAATACGACTCACCCCATGCGCGTTGCGGACACTGCCTACCGGCTTTTGCGGTTCCAATAAGCTGTAGCTGGGACAGGCTCGCCACAAGGGAAGACACCATGTACATGCGAACCCTGAGAGTTGCCGGTGTGCTGGCGGCGTTGGCCGGGTGTGCCGGCCAGGCAGAGAACCCGATCGACTACCTGACCTATCGCGACGAGCCATTGGTACAGAAAGTGGCTCTAGACATGCACAAACAGCACGTCCTGGAAATCGCCGGCCCCCCGTCCAGCGAGGAGCCGCGCACGATCAACCCCGGCACCTGCAATAACTACATTCTCCATAAGGAAGGTCAGCAGCAGGCCTATTACGTCAGTTTCAACTCGGCGGACCGCGTCGATGGCAGAGGCTTTATGAGTTGTCAGCAGATGGAGAAAAACCAACGCGCACGCGCCCGTGCGCCGGTCTTCGACCGTGGCGGTGGTTATTGAGGCGGACAAGCCAGCAACACCGCCCCCAAACCGCGCAGTGCAGTGCAGTGCAGTGCAGTGCAGTGCAGTGCAAACAGTAGGGGCTGTGGCGACACTGTGCTTGCCTCACTACCGGTTCTGCTCGATGCAGGTGAGCCTGGCGCTAGGCGTGGTTTGTTTTCGCGGACGCCAACTGTGTGCCGGCGTGCAGTCGGCACACCATGAGCACCCAATCGGTGCATCAGAAACCGCGGCGCACCAAATAAACCCGAGCCACGCCTCATTGTTGTCACCCTCCTCGCCCCAGGCCCGTACCTCTCGACATTAGTGCAGGTTGGCAAGTCCCTTGCTCTGCTCCTGGCATTGAACTGCCGGAAACTGACCCATGCTGGTGATCCACCGACGCATCCCCGCCCAGGACCACTGCGACGCGGAGCTGGAATTGAGCTTCGAGGCTCGCAGCAAAATCCGCCTGCGCTGCTTCAGCCGCAGTGGCGAAGAGGTCGGCCTGTTCCTCGAACGCGGCCAGCCACCGCTGCACGACGGCGAATGCCTGAGGGCCGAAGACGGCCGCGTGGTCCGCGTGCGCTCCCGCGCCGAAACGCTGTTGCACGTCACCTGCGCCAATCCCTTCGAACTGACTCGCGCCGCCTATCACCTGGGTAACCGCCACGTGGCCCTGCAACTGGGCGACGGCTGGTTGCGCCTGCCCGATGACTACGTGCTCAAAGCCATGCTCGAACAACTGGGCGCCAAGGTCACGCTGATCGAGGCGCCCTATCAACCTGAACACGGCGCTTACGGCGGCGGTCATCACCACTCCCATGCCGGCGAGGCCGAGTTCAGCTACGCGCCGCGCCTGCATCAGTTTGGGGTACGCAAGTGAACCGGGCTTGGGCTTCATTCAGGCTGGCCAGCCTGCAATTACCGAATTGCCTGCCAGTTACCGCTCAGCGCCGCCTTCGGCTCGGTGTGTGCCGATGAATAAAGCCTGGGCGCTACTCAGACTGGCCAGCCCGCAATTACCAATCGGCGGCTACAGCTACTCGCAAGCCCTGGAAATGGCGGTCGAGCAAGGCCTGGCCCATGACCCAGAAAGCGCCAAAGGCTGGATCGCCGATCAACTCCTGCTCAACCTGGCGCGCTTCGACGCGCCGCTGCTGCTGGCCCACTGCGAGGCTGCAATCGCCGACGATTGGGCGACCCTGCAAAACCTCGCCGCCCAGCAGCGCGCCAGCCGCGAAACTCGCGAACTGCGCCAGGAAAGCCGGCAGATGGGCTATTCCCTTGAGCAACTGCTGAGCGGCTTGCCCGAGTTGGACCCGGCGGCCCGCGAATTGTTTGCCGAACTGGATGAACCCGGCCTGGCCGTCGCCTGGGCGCTGGCCGCCCGCGCCTGGCAAATCAGCCCGCAAGACGCCCTCGCGGCCTGGCTGTGGGGTTGGCTGGAGAACCAGCTGGCGGTGCTGATGAAAACCCTGCCGCTCGGCCAGCAAGCCGCCCAACGCCTGACCTCGGAGCTGTTGCCATTGCTCGAACTGGCGCAGCGGCAGGCCACCCAACGACCTCCCGAACAGTGGGGCAGCGCCGCCTTCGGCCTGACCCTGGCGAGCATGGCGCACGAGCGCCAGTACAGCCGCCTGTTCAGGTCATAGCCTGATGATCCCTGCATCGACCGTAGGCGTGGGCCATACCCGCGATTGGTTGTTCACGGCCATGGGACCAGGCGTTGCCCCCACTCCGCCCCATCAACTCGACGGCCGCAACGCTTCCGCCGCGAACCCTGCAACAGAGGAAACCCACAGATGAACAGCCAACCCCTGCGTATCGGCATCGGCGGCCCGGTGGGCTCCGGCAAGACCGCCCTGACCCTGGCCCTGTGCCTGGCCCTGCGCGAGCGCTACAACCTCGCAGTGGTGACCAACGACATCTATACCCAGGAAGACGCCCAGTTTCTGGTGAGCAACCAGGCCCTGGCGCCAGAGCGGATCATCGGTGTGGAAACCGGCGGCTGCCCGCACACGGCGATCCGCGAGGACGCCTCGATCAACCTGGAGGCGGTCGACCAACTCAACCGGCGCTTTCCCGGTCTCGACCTGATCATCGTCGAGTCCGGCGGCGACAACCTGTCGGCCACCTTCAGCCCGGAATTGTCCGACCTGACTATTTACGTGATCGACGTCTCGGCCGGCGACAAGCTGCCGCGCAAGGGCGGCCCGGGCATCTGCAAATCCGACCTGCTGGTGATCAACAAGATCGACCTGGCGCCCCTGGTCGGCGCTTCGCTGGAGGTGATGGAACGCGACACCCTGAAGATGCGCGGCGACAAGCCCTTCGTCTTCAGCAACCAGAAAATCGGCCAGGGCCTGGATCAGATCATCGCCTTCATCGAACGCCACGGCATGCTCAACGTCGCCTGAGCCGACTCACTTCCCCCCCGTAAGGAGCCACCCATGACCCTGCGCACATCGCTGTTCGCCCTCGCCCTGCTCCTCAGCCCGGCCGCGGCTTTCGCCCACACCGGCCATGCGCATGCTGGCTTGCTCGCCGGTCTGGCCCACCCGCTATTGGGCCTCGACCATTTGCTGGCAATGCTCGCCGTCGGCCTCTGGGCCGCGCAGCAGACTGGCGCGGCGCGCTGGGCGCTGCCATTGACCTTCGTCACCAGCATGCTGCTCGGCGGCCTGTTCGGCTTCGCCGGCATGCAGATTCCGCTGCTGGAAACCGGCATCGCCGGCTCGGTACTGGCCTTCGGCCTGCTGGTGGCGGTCGCGGCGCGCCTGCCAATGGCCCTGGCGCTTGGCCTGACCGCGCTGTTCGCCCTGAGCCACGGCGTGGCCCATGGCCTGGAACTGCCGGCACTGAGCAGCCCCTGGAGTTACGCGCTCGGTTTCGTCAGCGCCACCGCCGCCTTGCACGCCAGCGGCTACCTCATGCTGCGCATGCTGCCGCAAGCGGCGGCGCCGCTGTTGCGCCTGGCGGGCGCCGCCTCGGCGGTCACCGGCGTGTGGCTGCTGGCCAACTCCCCGTAGATGCATCCACCCGATGCTGTGGCCGTCTCCCGTTGATCCTATGTTCACGGGCAAGATCTGCGACAGTCGAGATACAAGGGTGGATGACGCTTTATCCATCCACCAATCGCGACGGGGGATGAAGAGACGTCATCCACCCAACTCTCGTGGCCCCGGATAAGCCTTGGCGCATGCCGGGACGGCCCTGGCTGTAAGGGTCTGCCGCCTGGCGTCATTCACCTCTCGCCCGACGCCGATTGCTTTGGCATAGTCCGGTTGTCAGTTTCGCCCGCGAACAGTTGGAAATGCCTATGCTGCGCTTCGCTCGTTTTCTTTTCGCCCCGTTGCTGTTGATCGCCATCGCCGTGCTGGTGCTCGCCCTGACCAGCCGGCCGGCGACCCAACCGGCAGTGCTGGCGGCATTCGCTGATCAGCCACTGGTCATCGCCCATCGCGGCGGCAAGGGCCTGTGGCCGGAAAACAGCCTGTTTGCCTTCGAGCGCGCCCGGGCCTTGGGCGTGGACATGCTGGAAATGGACTTGCAGCTCTCCAGCGACGGCGAACTGGTGGTGATTCACGACAGCACCCTGGAGCGCACGACCAACGGCCAAGGCGCCGTCGTCGCGCACAGCGTGGCGCAATTGCAGGCACTGGACGCCGGTTACCGCTGGAGCGCCGATGGCGGCGCAAGCCATCCCTACCGCGATCAGGGCATTGCCATTCCCACATTTGCCGAAGTGCTCGAACGCTTTCCAGGCATGCCCAAGGTGATCGAAATCAAAGCCCCGGATGCCGGCATGGCTGCGCAACTGTGCACAGCCATCGTGGCTAACGACCAGCAGGACCGGGTGCTGGTCGGCAGCTTCCATGAGCGCAGCCTGCAGTCGTTCCGCCAACACTGCCCGCTAGTCGCCACCTCCGCCGGCCCCGGTTCGATACGCCTGTTGCTGGCGCTCAACTGGCTGGGCCTGGGCAGCCTGCTGTCGCCGTCCTACCAGGTGCTGCAAATCCCCGAGCGCCATAGCGGCGTGCAGATCGCCAGCCCACGCCTGCTGCGCACCGCCCAGGCACGTGGCCTGAACGTGCAACTGTGGACCATCAACGAACAACCGGCGATGCGTCGCCTGCTCGAGCAAGGCGCCCACGGCCTGATCACCGATTACCCGGACCGCGCCCTGCAACTGCTCGGCCGCTCGACGCAGCTCGGTGCGCTGGATCAGTAACCAAAGCTGCAATTGAACAAAAAACCAGCAGCTATAGCCACGCCTAGTCCGGTGTGGCCTGGGCACAAGCGCGCTCAGCTTATCCACAGATCGTTCCACAGCTGCACTGGATAACTATTCGGAGAGTGCCTGACACCCCGGACAAACCCTTGAAATAACTGGATTATTCCTTGACCAGAAGCGACTCGCCATGCCCTCGCCGGGCGTTCCGCCGTATTGATCAAAAGCTGATCAACCCGCGCAAAGCCACGACTAGCAAGGCATTCAGCCAGGCATACAGAGTTACCCACAGGCCTACCCACAATAGTCGTGGACAACTTTCTGCTTTTATCCCCAACCTCTGAATAACTCAACCAAGCATTTGTTTTATCGATAAAAAACAGGCTGGTCAAAAAACATACAAGCAGTCCAAACCGCCGCACAACTAAGCCTGCATAAGCCTACACCCACCTTATCCACAGCTCGTTCCACAGTCTCTGTGGAGAACTCGACTGCAGACTTATCCACTTGCCCAGTGACCCCTGAAGCTATCGTCATCATCGAGACAATCAACCAGCCTGAACGACTCCAGAGTTGTAGCCTGAGCGCCAGACAACAGGAGAACATCCATGCCGCTCAATGATTTGCTCCACAGCCTGCTCGTCGCCTATGCCGGTGGCGCCTGCGGCAGCAGTACCGAATAAGCAGCCTGATCGCTTGGTAGACGCCCGCAGACTGGCTAACCTGTGAACCCTTTCACTGTCAGGAAGCGAGCATGACTTTGCGTTCAATTTGCGTGTTCTGCGGCGCCAGCCCCGGCGCCCAACCGATCTACCGCCAGGCGGCGGAAAACCTCGGGCGTCATCTCGCGGAACAGGGCCTGCGCCTGATCTATGGTGGCGGCGCGGTTGGCCTGATGGGGGTGGTTGCGGATGCGGCCATGGCCGCTGGCGGCGAAGTCATCGGCATCATCCCGCAGAGCCTGGAACGCGCCGAAATTGGCCATCAAGGCCTGACCCGCCTGGAAGTGGTGGATGGCATGCATGCGCGCAAAGCCCGCATGGCCGAACTCAGCGACGCTTTTATCGCCCTGCCCGGTGGGCTCGGCACCCTGGAAGAACTGTTCGAGGTGTGGACCTGGGGCCAGCTCGGTTACCACCGTAAGCCGCTTGGCCTGCTCGATGTGGGCGGTTTCTACAGCAAGCTCGGCGATTTTCTCGATCACCTGGTCAGCGAAGGTTTCGTGCGCGGCCAGCACCGCGCCATGCTGCAACTCGGCGAGTCGCCGCACGAACTGCTGCAGCTGTTACGTAGCTGGCAACCGAGCGGCGAGCCCAAGTGGGTTGCGCGCGAACCCGATTGAGGGCTACTAGAGCGCCGAATACAGCTGGACTTCCACGACGGCATCGGCATGGGCTGGCTGCGCCACCCCGGTCAGCTCGCTGATCAGCGCCCACTGCTGGTCGAGCTCTTTGCTAACCGCCTCCAGCCTGACGATCATCCGCGAGCCGGCACCGCGCACACCGGGATCGGTGCTGCGCATCAGGTCGAAAGACAGGGAGGTTATCGCGGCGGTCAGGTGGGTGAGGCTGCGCGAGGTGAGCGCGAGGAGTTCGGTGAGCTGCTGGTCTTTGGGTGACATATGGGCCTTTCCTTGGCAGGTATGAGCGGTGTGTATAAAGCGTAGCGAGGACTCTCGCAGGCGCCTGCCACTGCAGTGGACCAAATATTACTCCAGCGGTTCATCAGTGCAAGCAGCGTATGCCCCCGACTACCCTGATCATTTGGCCGGATGCACGCTGCCATTTTGATCCGGTAAGTGGCCTCGGCCTACGCAGCCCGGCGCGCATCCGTTACCATCGCGCCACTCACGAAAAGAGATGCGGCATGTATATCTATCGATTGGTTCTGATCCTGGTAGTGGGGATCTACCTGTTCTCCCCAGCGATCATGGACTGGTGGATCGACCCCAATGGCGCGTGGTACCGGCCCTATTTGCTCTGGCTGATCCTCATCGTGGTGACCTTTATCCTGCAGAGTCAACGTGATGCTGACGAGCTTTAGCCTTAGCCAGCTGATCCTGATCAGCGCCGCCTACCTGCTGGTGCTGTTCGGCGTCGCCTGGGTTAGCGAACACGGACTGATCCCGCGCTGGATCATCCGCCACCCGCTGACCTATACCCTCTCGCTCGGCGTGTATGCCAGCGCCTGGGCCTTCTACGGCACGGTGGGCTTGGCCTATCAGTACGGCTACGGTTTTCTCGCCAGCTACCTGGGGGTGTCCGGGGCCTTTCTGCTGGCGCCGGTGCTGCTCTATCCGATCCTGCGCATTACCCGCACGTATCAGCTTTCGTCGCTGGCCGACCTGTTCGCCTTCCGCTTTCGCAGCACCTGGGCCGGCGCCCTGACCACCGTTTTCATGCTGATCGGCGTGCTGCCCTTGCTGGCTCTACAGTTCCAGGCGGTGGCCGACTCGATCGGCATCCTCACCCGCGAGCCGGTGAAGGAACGGGTGGCGCTGGCCTACTGTGGACTGATCATCCTGTTCACCATCCTGTTCGGCGCCCGCCATATCGCCACCCGCGGCAAACACGAAGGCCTGGTGTTTGCCATCGCCTTCGAGTCGGTGGTCAAGCTGGTCGCCGTCAGCATCATCGGCATCTATGCGTTGTATGGCGTGTTCGACGGGCCGCAGGACCTGGAACACTGGCTGGTGCAGAACCAGGCCGCCCTGGCCAGCCTGCATACGCCGCTGCAGGAAGGCCCCTGGCGCACCTTGCTGCTGGTGTTCTTCGCTTCGGCCATCGTCATGCCGCATATGTACCACATGACCTTTACCGAAAATCTCAACCCGCGGGCGATGGTCAGCGCCAGTTGGGGCCTGCCGTTGTTCCTGCTGTTGATGAGCCTGGCGGTGCCCTTGATTCTCTGGGCGGGCCTCAAGCTTGGCGTCACCACCAACCCGGAATATTTCACCCTCGGCCTGGGCATCGCGGTCAACAGCCAGACCCTGGCGCTGATCGCCTATGTCGGCGGTCTGTCGGCGTCCAGCGGACTGATTATCGTCACCACCCTGGCGCTGTCCGGCATGGTGCTCAACCATGTGGTGTTGCCGCTCTATCAGCCACCCACCGAAGGCAATATCTACCGCTGGCTGAAGTGGACCCGGCGAGCGCTGATCTTCGCCATCATCATGGCCGGTTACGGCTTCTATCTGCTGCTGGGTGCCGAACAGAACCTGGCCAACCTGGGCATCGTCGCCTTCGTCGCCACCCTGCAGTTCCTCCCCGGCGTGCTCTCGGTGCTGTACTGGCCGACGGCCAACCGCCGCGGCTATATCGCCGGCCTGCTGGCAGGCATCAGCGTCTGGACAGTCAGCATGCTCCTGCCGATGCTGGGCAACCTGCAAGGCTTCTACATCCCCGCACTCAACCTGATCTATGTGCTGGACGACAGCAGCTGGCACCTGGCGGCCATCGCCTCGCTGGCGGCCAACGTGCTGGTGTTCACCCTGGTATCGCTGTTCACCGAGGCCAGCCCCGAGGAGAAGAGCGCCGCCGAAGCCTGCGCTGTGGATAACGTGCGGCGCCCGCAACGGCGCGAACTGCTGGTCCAATCGCCACAAGAGTTCGCCGCTCAACTGGCCAAACCGCTCGGCGCCAAGACCGCCCAGCGTGAAGTCGAGCAGGCCCTGCGCGACCTGCACCTGCCCTTCGACGAAAGCCGGCCCTATGCTCTGCGCCGTCTGCGCGACCGCATCGAGGCCAACCTCTCCGGCTTGATGGGGCCGAGCGTGGCCCAGGACATAGCCGAGACCTTTCTGCCCTATAAATCCGGCAGCGAAACCTTCGTCACCGAAGATATCCACTTCATCGAGAACCGCCTGGAAGACTACCATTCGCGCCTCACCGGCCTGGCCGCGGAACTCGACGCGTTGCGCCGCTACCACCGCCAGACCCTGCAGGAGCTGCCGATGGGCGTCTGCTCGCTGGCCAAGGATCAGGAGATCCTGATGTGGAACAAGGCCATGGAGGAGCTGACCGAGATTCCGGCGCACCGCATCGTCGGCTCACGCCTGTCGGCGCTCGGCGAGCCCTGGCGAGAACTGCTGCAGCACTTCATCGAACTGCCCGACCAGCACTTACACAAGCAGCGCCTGGGCCTGGACGGCCAGACCCGCTGGCTCAACCTGCACAAGGCGGCAATCGACGAACCCCTGACGCCGGGTAACAGCGGCCTGGTGCTGCTGGTCGAAGACCTCACTGAAACCCAGTACCTGGAAGACAAGCTGGTGCATTCCGAGCGCCTGGCCAGCATCGGCCGCCTGGCTGCCGGAGTAGCCCACGAGATCGGCAACCCGATCACCGGCATTGCCTGCCTGGCGCAGAACCTGCGCGAGGAGCGCGAAGGCGACAACGAGCTGACCGAGATCAGCGGACAGATCCTCGAGCAGACCAAGCGGGTCTCGCGCATTCTCCAGTCGCTGATGAGCTTCGCCCATTCGGGCGGCCATCAACAGGCCGACGAACCGGTGTGCCTGGCCCAGGTGGCGCAGGAAGCCATCGGCCTGCTGTCACTCAATCGGCGTAGCGTCGAAGTGGAATTCTTCAATCTGTGCGACGCCGATCACTGGGTTGACGGCGACCCGCAGCGCCTCGCCCAGGTGCTTATCAACCTGCTATCCAACGCCCGCGATGCCTCGCCCCCCGGCGCCGCGATTCGAGTCAGAACTGAAGCGTCAGAACACGCCGTCGACCTTATCGTGGAAGATGAAGGCAGTGGCATTCCCAAGGCGATCATCGACCGTTTGTTCGAACCTTTCTTCACCACCAAAGACCCAGGCAAAGGCACGGGGCTTGGCCTCGCGCTGGTCTATTCCATCGTGGAAGAGCATTATGGCCAAATAATAATCGACAGCCCGGTCGACCCCGAGCACCAACGCGGCACCCGTATCCGGGTGACGCTGCCGCGGCATGTCGAAACGACGTCCATAGCGAATTGAACCAGCGACCTGAGACCGTCGAGAGACCGAATTAATGCCCCATATTTTGATCGTCGAAGACGAAACCATTATCCGCTCTGCCCTGCGCCGCCTGCTCGAGCGCAACCAGTACCAGGTCAGCGAAGCCGGCTCGGTACAGGAAGCGCAAGAACGCTTCAGCATTCCCGGCTTCGACCTGATCGTCAGCGATCTGCGCCTGCCTGGCGCACCCGGCACCGAGCTGATCAAGCTCGCCCAAGGCAAGCCCGTGCTGATCATGACCAGCTACGCCAGCCTGCGCTCTGCCGTCGACTCGATGAAGATGGGCGCGGTCGACTACATCGCCAAACCCTTCGACCACGACGAGATGCTCCAGGCCGTAGCGCGCATCCTGCGCGATCGCCAGGAAGCCAGGCAGGTGCCAAATACACCGGCCAGCGCCACTACTGGCCGCAGCAACGAAAAAGTCGTCGACAACAGCAATGGCGAGATCGGCATCATCGGCTCTTGCCCGGCCATGCTGGAGATGTACAGCAAGATCCGCAAAGTCGCGCCGACCAGCTCCAACGTCCTGATCCAGGGCGAATCCGGCACCGGCAAGGAACTGGTCGCGCGCGCCCTGCACAACCTGTCCAAGCGCGCCAAGGCCCCCTTGATTTCGGTGAACTGCGCGGCCATCCCGGAAAGCCTGATCGAGTCCGAACTGTTCGGCCACGAGAAAGGCGCCTTCACCGGCGCCAGTGCCGGCCGCGCCGGCCTGGTCGAAGCGGCTGATGGCGGCACCCTGTTCCTCGACGAGATCGGTGAGCTGCCACTGGAGGCCCAGGCCCGCTTGCTGCGCGTGCTCCAGGAAGGCGAGATTCGCCGGGTCGGCTCGGTGCAGTCGCAAAAAGTCGATGTGCGGCTGATTGCTGCGACTCACCGCGACCTGAAAGGCCTGTCCAAGGTCGGTCAATTCCGTGAAGACCTGTATTACCGCCTGCATGTCATCGCCCTGAAACTGCCGGCACTACGCGAGCGTGGCAGCGACGTCAGTGAAATCGCCAATGCCTTCCTCAAGCGTCAATGCACGCGCATGGACCGCGACGACCTGCATTTCGCCCCGGATGCCGAGCAGGCCATCCGTCATTACGCCTGGCCAGGCAACGTGCGCGAACTGGAGAACGCCATCGAGCGCGCAGTCATCCTCTGCGAAAGCACGGCTATCTCGACCGAGCTACTGGGCATCGACATCGAGCTGGACGACCTGGGTGAGGACGACTTCAGCGGTCTGCCGGCAATGACCGGCAGCAATAGCAACGAACCGACCGAGGATCTTTCGCTGGAAGACTATTTCCAGCACTTCGTCCTCGAACACCAGGATCACATGACCGAAACCGAACTGGCGCGCAAACTCGGCATCAGCCGCAAATGCCTGTGGGAACGCCGCCAGCGCCTGGGTATTCCACGGCGCAAGAGCGGCGCGACCACCGGTTAGCAGGCCACTGCATGACTGGACAGGCTAGCCATCTTGGGTAAGCCCATCGAACCGAGCAGTACCCACATGCTCGGTTCGAACATCCCGCCTCACCCTACCGCCTGCGTCCATGCAGTTGGCGGCCCCCTCTTTTCAGCTCGATCTCCTGCGCCCGACTGATTCGCACAGCTAAAGCCTTTAAAACCTTGTCCCTGGCGCCACGACGCATTGCTGCCCCTCTCCACGGCCCGCCGGCCCGGAAGCCAATCATGAGGGGATGGACACATACTGGCAGCCGTACGAGAGAGGTGGCAGCCGGCACCTGCTCTCCACTTTTTTCGACGACCCGCCGGCCGAGGCGAGGTGACAGATTGCCGAGCGCAAGGTTCCCCTCGCTGTTACCGCGTCAATACCTCGTAACAAAGTCCGGGTCTTATGGTAACGAGCGCATGCCTTTCCATCCCGAACGCCCACCCAGAAATAAGCTTAAGCCCTTGTTTTAAAAGGATTCACAAAAACTGGCACGGCTCATGCTCTATCTCTTGGACAACAACAATAACAAGCGCTACCCAAGATAATAAAAACAAGACGTATCGACTCCAGCACAATAAAAACAACACGGCGGAGGCGCAGCTAACTGATTCTTTTGGAAAGGAATTGCCGTTGGGGCTTGCCCCACAACCAGACAGAGAACAACAAAACTGCCTCGAGGCAGATCCCGTACTGGTTGGGTCACAACACGATCATGGCAGCGTCAGCATTCAAAACAATCCGTTTGCTATTGACTCCTGGCTTGGGAGGATTTCAGACAGTCTTTGACTGGATGGAACGGGCAACTCAACAAAAACAACAAGCCCGCCATAATAATAAAAACAAAGCACGCACCTACTTGGGGGGGAGCTTCGGCTCCCTCAGTAGCTTGTGCGAAGCACCTCTCTCCCGTTGCTTCCTACACCATCTCCCGACTCAATGCTAGAATCCGCGCCATTCCAGTGGTCAGCGTTTATCCTGGCCTGTCATTTCGTCAAACAGTGCATCCCATGCTGAAAAAGCTGTTCAAGTCTCTACGCTCGCCCCTGCGCCGTGGCAAACACCCGCACAGCACCCCCGAAGTGCTGAGCAGTAGCCAGCACCCGATCAACCGTGCGGAAATCAGCCGTTACGCCACCAGCGTGGTCGAACGCCTGCAACACGCCGGCTACCAGGCCTATCTGGTTGGTGGTTGCGTGCGCGACCTGCTGCTCGACATCGACCCCAAGGATTTCGATGTGGCCACCAGCGCCACCCCCGAGCAGGTACGCGCCGAATTCCGCAATGCCCGCGTAATCGGTCGGCGCTTCAAGCTGGTGCATGTGCACTTCGGTCGCGAAATCATCGAAGTCGCTACCTTCCGCGCCAATCACCCCGAAGGCGATGATGAGGAGAACAGCAACCTGTCTTCACGCAACGAAAGCGGACGCATTCTGCGCGACAACGTCTACGGCAGCCTGGAGAACGACGCCCAGCGCCGCGACTTCACGATCAATGCGCTGTATTACGATCCGGCCACCGAGCGCATTCTCGATTACGCCAATGGCGCGCACGACATTCGCAACCACCTGATCCGCCTGATTGGCGACCCGACCCAGCGTTATCAGGAAGACCCGGTACGCATGCTGCGGGCCGTGCGCTTCGCCGCCAAGCTGGACTTCGATATCGAGAAGCACAGCGCCGCGCCGATCTACAAGCTGGCGCCGATGCTGCGGGAAATTCCGTCGGCGCGCCTGTTCGAAGAAGTGCTCAAGCTGTTCCTCGCCGGCTACGCCGAGTTCACCTACGAACTATTGGTCGACTACGGTTTGTTCGGCGAGCTGTTCCCAGCCAGCGCCGCGGCGCTCAAGGCCGACCCGGACTATACCGACAAGCTGATTCGCAACGCCTTGATCAGCACCGACCTGCGCATACAGCAGAAGAAAACCGTAACCCCGGCTTTCCTCTTCGCCGCCATGCTCTGGCCCGCCTTGCCGGCACGCGTAATCAAGTTGCAGGACCGTGGTATGCCGCCGATCCCGGCGATGCAGGAAGCGGCGCACGAGCTGATCAGCGAACAGTGTCTACGCATTGCCATCCCCAAGCGTTTCACCATGCCGATCCGCGAGATCTGGGATATGCAGGAACGCCTGCCGCGACGCAGTGGCAAGCGCTCCGACCTGCTGCTGGAAAACCCGCGCTTTCGTGCCGGTTACGACTTCCTCCTGCTGCGCGAAAGCGCCGGTGAGCAGACCGGCGGTCTCGGCGAGTGGTGGACGGTTTATCAGGACGCCAGCGACAGTGAAAGACGCGGCATGATTCGCGACCTCAGCAGCCAGGACGACAGCAGCGGTGCACCGCGCAAACGGCGGCGCAGTGGCAGCAAGCGCAAACGCGCGCCTGGCGCCGATGGTGCGCCCAAGCCTACTGCCAGCGAATAATGCAGCGGGTGTATCTCGGCCTCGGCAGCAACCTTGCCGAGCCCCTCGCGCAACTGCACGGCGCCCTCACGGCGCTGGCCGCACTGCCGCAATCGCAGTTAGTCGGCACGTCCTCCTTCTATGCCAGCGACCCGCTCGGCCCGGCCAATCAGCCGCGCTATGTCAACGCCGTGGCGGCGCTGGACACCGAACTGACTCCGCTGCAACTGCTCGACGCCCTGCAAGCCATCGAACTGAATCAGGGTCGTGAGCGCAAAGCCGAACGCTGGGGACCGCGCACCCTCGATCTGGATATCCTGCTATTCGGCGACCTGATGCTGGACGAGCCGCGCCTGCGCGTGCCGCATTACCACATGCACGCCCGCGCCTTCGTACTCTATCCGCTGGCCGAACTGGCCCCTGCCCTACGCCTGCCCGACGGCCGTGCCTTGCCGGACCTGCTCGCCGCCTGCCCCTTCGAAGGCCTGGAACGCCTGCCCGAGTAGGCTGCGCCGTGCGCAGCCTTGGCCGGTTTCGGCGCGCGGATAAACACTGACGCAATTCGGGGTAGTGACGACCCCGGATTGCGTTGCGCGGGTCCGGACCAGGGGATAGCACAGAGACATCGACTTACCCAACGCAGGCCGATGCCTGCGACCCCGCACTGGATCACCCCCACAGCAAACCCCCAGGCGGGCATATCGGCGGTAACGCCAGTAACAGATCGGTAACACCTGCAATTGACTTCGCGCCCCCCCATCAGGACTATAGGCGTCCCGTTGCCCCGCACCGGTGCAAACCGAGGCCAATGCAGGCCACTTTGAAGCAGCCTGACTGCTTGCTGAACGCCTGAGTGAGGACGATTGTTATGCCTGACATTACCCTGACCACCCTGCAAAGCCTCAAGCAGAGCGGCGCGAAAATCGCCATGCTGACCTGTTATGACGCCACCTTCGCCCAGGCTGCCTGCCAGGCAGGGGTCGAGGTGCTGCTGGTCGGCGACTCCCTCGGTATGGTGTTGCAAGGTCACGACAGCACCTTACCGGTCGATGTCGCCGACATGGCCTACCACACCGCCAGCGTGAAACGCGGCAACCAGGGCGCCCTGATCCTCGTCGACCTGCCCTTCATGGCCTACGCCACCACCGAGCAGGCGCTGCACAACTGCGCAACACTGATGCAAGCCGGCGCGCACATGGTCAAGCTCGAGGGCGCGGCCTGGCTGGCCGAGCCGATCCGCCTACTCGCAGAGCGCGGCGTGCCGGTCTGCGCGCACCTGGGCCTTACCCCGCAAGCGGTGAATATCCTCGGTGGTTATAAAGTCCAGGGCCGCCAGGAAGCCCAGGCGCGCCAGATGCGCGCCGACGCCATGGCCCTGGAACAAGCCGGCGCGGCCATGCTGCTGCTCGAATGCGTACCCAGCGAGTTGGCTGCGGAAATCAGCCAGGCAGTGAAGATCCCGGTCATCGGCATCGGTGCCGGCGGCGCCACCGACGGCCAAGTGCTAGTCCTGCACGACATGCTTGGTCTGTCCTTGAGCGGTCGCATGCCTAAATTCGTGAAGAACTTCATGGCCGGGCAGAGCAACATCCAGGACGCCCTCAGCGCCTACGTCAAAGCAGTCAAGGACTGCAGTTTCCCAGCTACCGAACACGGATTCTCTGCATGACCACGGTTAAGACCATCCGCGAACTGCGTGCTGCGGTTGCCTTGGCTCGCGCCGAAGGCAAACAGATCGGTTTCGTCCCGACCATGGGCAACTTGCACGCCGGGCATATTGCCCTGATCGAGAAAGCCGTCCAGCGTGCCGATTTCGTGGTCGCCAGCATCTTCGTCAATCCGTTGCAATTCGGCCCCAGCGAAGACCTGAGCAGCTATCCGCGGACCTTGGCCGCCGACCAGGAAAAACTCCTCAATGCCGGCTGTCACCTGCTGTTCAATCCGGAAGTGGACGAGATGTACCCCAACTGCATGGCCAGCCAGACCCGGGTCAGCGTGCAAGGTGTCTCCGAGGGGCTGTGCGGCGCCAGTCGCCCCGGCCATTTCGACGGCGTCTCCACCGTAGTGACCAAACTGTTCAACCTGGTGCAACCTGACCTGGCAATTTTCGGGCAGAAGGACTTCCAGCAACTGGCGGTGATTCGCGCCCTGGTGCGCGACCTGAATATGCCGGTGCAGATTATCGGCGAACCGACCACCCGGGCCGAAGATGGCCTGGCGCTATCCTCGCGCAATGGCTACCTGAACGCCGAACAACGCGCCGCCGCGCCAACCCTGTATCGCAGCCTGCAACAGATCGCCAATGCACTTGGCGCCGGTGAGCACAACTTCACCAGCCTGGTCGCAGCGGCACGCCAGCAACAGTTGGCCGCCGGTTTGCGCCCGGACTACCTGGAAATTCGCGAAGCGAACAGCCTGCGCCCGGCAACCGCCACGGATCGCCAGCTGGTGATTCTGAGCGCAGCCTTTCTCGGCAGCACCCGCCTGATCGATAACCTGACGCTCGACCTCGACCCCACGGTTTGATCGACGCCCGCGTGAGCCTGCGCCGGAGTTGATGACGCAGACGCGTGCGTTAGCATGCAGCCTGACTCACCAACGGCGAGCCTCCGCGCTAGTGCGATTGCGCTGCCGCTTGCCTTATCCAGGCTCACGCCAGTTACACTGAGGCCCGGTCTTGCCGGGCTTTTCGGCTTTTTTGTTGGCCATGCCCCAGTCACCTATTACCTGGACTGCTGCGGCACGCCGCCCCGCCGCCCCTACAGGCGGCGTATTTTGACTATTAAGCTACGGCAACCGCCAATAGGGACATAGCCTTTTCGTTACCCTGGCGGCGCTTCACCCAAGATTGCTCAAGCACAAGGAAGCCACCGCACATGGCGTACTACCAGCACCCCCTCGATGTCACCGCCCTGCCCACCTGGAAGGCCCTCCAGCAACACCGAGCCAGCTTGCAGAGCTTCAGCATGCGCGAGGCGTTCAACATGGACGCGCAGCGTTTCGAGCACCTCTCACTGAGTAGCTGCGGCCTGTTTCTCGACTACTCGAAAAACCTGATCACCCTTGAAACCCGAGACCTGTTGGTCAGCCTGGCCAAGGAATGCGGGCTGGAGCAGGCCATTCGGGCGCAATTCGACGGTGAACCGATCAACGCCTCGGAAGCACGTCCGGCCTTGCACACCGCGCTGCGCCGACCGATCGGCGACAAGGTGCTGGTCGATGGCGCCGACGTGATGCCCGAGGTGCAGCGTGTACTGCACCAGATGACCGAATTGGTCGGACGGGTGCACGATGGGCTGTGGCGTGGCTACAGTGAGAAGCCGATCACCGACGTGGTCAACATCGGCATCGGCGGCTCCTTCCTCGGCCCGCAACTGGTCTCCGAGGCCCTACTGCCATTCGCCCAGCGCGGTGTGCGCTGCCACTACCTGGCCAATATCGACGGCAGCTCGTTCCACGAACTGGCCGCCAAACTGCGCGCCGAAACCACCCTGTTCATCGTCTCGTCGAAATCCTTCAGCACCCTGGAAACTCTGAAAAACGCCCAGGCCGCACGCAGCTGGTACCTGGCCCAGGGGGGCTCAGAGGCCGAGCTGTATCGGCACTTTATTGCAGTGTCGAGCAACACCCAGGCAGCGGTGGCCTTCGGCATCCACGAAGAGAACGTGTTCCCGATGTGGGACTGGGTCGGCGGGCGTTATTCGCTGTGGTCGGCCATCGGCCTGCCCATCGCCATGTCGATCGGCATGTCCAACTTCAAGGAACTGCTGTCCGGTGCCTACAGCATGGATCAGCACTTCCTGACCGCCCCCTTCGAAAGCAACATGCCGGTGCTGCTGGCCCTGCTGGGCATCTGGTACGGCAACTTCTGGGGCGCGCAGAGCCAGGCGATCCTGCCGTACGACCATTACCTGCGCAATATCACCAAACACCTGCAGCAACTGGACATGGAATCCAACGGCAAGAGCGTGCTGCAGGACGGCCAACCGGTACCTTGCGCCACCGGCCCGGTAATCTGGGGCGGGGTCGGCTGCAACGGCCAGCATGCCTATCACCAGTTGCTGCACCAGGGCACCCAATTGATTCCGGCGGACTTCATCGTCCCAGTGGTCAGCTACAACCCGGTTGCCGACCACCACCAGTGGCTGTACGCCAACTGCCTGTCGCAGAGCCAGGCGCTGATGCTCGGCAAGACCCGCGAAGAAGCCGAGAGCGAACTGCGCGGCCAGGGCCTGAGCGAAGCCGAAGTGCAGCGCCTGGCGCCACACAAGGTCATCCCCGGTAACCGGCCGAGCAACACCCTGGTGCTCGAACGCATCAGCCCGCGCCGCCTCGGCGCCCTGGTGGCGATGTATGAGCACAAGGTGTTCGCCCAGAGTGCGATCTGGGGCATCAACGCCTTCGATCAGTGGGGTGTCGAACTGGGCAAGGAGCTGGGCAAGAGCGTCTATTCACGCCTGGTCGGTAGCGAGGAAAAGCCAGCCGAGGATGCCTCGACCCAGGGTCTGATCGAGTTCTTCCGCGGCCGCCACCGCGGCTGAAGCACCGCCTCCCCACAACCCGGCCCTGGCCGGGTTGTGGCTTTCTACGGGTCGGTTTAGCCAGCAGCCAGCACAGCGCAGGCCGCCGGCCCCGGATTCGCAGTCAAGGCCATGCGCTGCACTTGAACCCGACGACAGCTCGGGTGCTAACCTTAGGCCATCGAGGCCAGACAACAATAAGGACCAGCCATGTTCGAGATCACCCGCCACCCCGTCAGCAAGGCCGTGCGAGCGCGCGCGCACCTCAACGACGACGACTACCAGCGCCTGTATCGGCACTCCATCGAGCAACCGGAAACCTTCTGGGCCGAACAGGCCAAAGCCTTTCTCGACTGGTCGAAGCCCTGGGACAAGGTCTATAGCGGCGACCTGAAAAAGGGCCAGGCCAGCTGGTTCAAGGGCGGGCAACTGAACGTCAGCTACAACTGCATCGACCGGCACCTGGAGCAGCGCGGCGAGCAGATCGCCCTGATTTGGGAAGGCGACAACCCCGCCGAATCCGCCAACATCACCTATAACAAGCTGCACCACCACGTCTGCCGCCTGGCCAATGTGCTGAAGAGCCGCGGCGTGGGAAAAGGTGATCGGGTGTGCATCTATATGCCGATGATCCCGGAGGCGACCTACGCCATGCTCGCCTGCACGCGCATCGGTGCGGTGCATTCGGTGGTGTTCGGCGGCTTCTCCCCGGATGCTCTGCGCGACCGCATCCTCGACGCCGATTGCCACACGGTGATCACCGCCGACGAGGGTGTGCGCGGCGGCAAGTACGTGCCGCTCAAGGCCAACGTCGACAAGGCGCTGCAGAGCTGCCCGGACGTCGCCACGGTGGTGGTGGTCGAGCGCACCCAGGGCCCGATCGACTGGGTGCAGGACCGCGACATCTGGTACCACGAGGCGCTGCAGGCCGCCAGCAGCGACTGCCCAGCGGAACCGATGGACGCCGAAGACCCGCTGTTCATCCTCTACACGTCCGGTAGCACCGGCAAACCCAAGGGCGTGCTACACAGCACCGGCGGCTACCTGTTGATGGCCGCCATGACCCACAAGTACGTGTTCGACTACCACGAAGGCGATATCTACTGGTGTACCGCCGATGTCGGCTGGGTCACCGGCCACAGTTACATCGTCTACGGCCCGCTGGCCAACGGCGCCACCAGCCTGGTGTTCGAGGGGGTGCCCAACTACCCGGACGCCTCACGCTTCTGGCAGGTGATCGACAAGCATCAGGTGAACATTTTTTACACCGCGCCGACCGCCCTGCGCGCGCTGATGCGCGAAGGTGAAGAGCCGGTGAAGAAAACCTCGCGTTCGAGTCTGCGCCTACTCGGCAGTGTCGGTGAGCCGATCAACCCGGAGGCCTGGGAGTGGTACTTCAATGTGGTCGGCGACAGGCGCTGCCCGATCGTCGACACCTGGTGGCAGACCGAAACCGGCGCCATCCTGATCACCCCGCTGCCCGGCGCCACCGACCTCAAGCCCGGCTCGGCGACCCGTCCGTTCTTCGGTGTGCAACCGGCGCTGCTGGACGAGCAGGGCAAGGAGATCGACGGTCCGGGCAGCGGCGTGCTGGCGATCAAGGCCAGCTGGCCGAGCCAGATCCGCAGCATCTACGGCGATCATCAGCGCATGGTCGACACCTACTTCAAACCCTACCCCGGCTACTACTTCACCGGCGACGGCGCACGCCGCGACGAGGACGGCTACTACTGGATCACCGGCCGGGTCGACGACGTGATCAACGTCTCCGGTCATCGCATCGGCACCGCCGAGGTGGAAAGCGCCCTGGTCCTGCACGATGCGGTCGCCGAGGCGGCGGTGGTCGGCTACCCGCACGACATCAAGGGCCAGGGCATCTACGCCTTCGTCACGCCGATGAGCGGCGTAGAGCCCAGCGATGATCTGAAAAAACAGCTGCTCGACATGGTCGGCAAAGAAATTGGCAGCTTCGCCAAGCCCGAAATGATCCAGTGGGCACCCGGCCTGCCAAAAACCCGCTCGGGCAAGATCATGCGCCGCATTCTGCGCAAGATCGCCTGCAACGAACTGGACACCCTCGGCGACACCTCGACCCTGGCCGACCCCAGCGTGGTGGACAGCCTGATCGAGCAGCGCCTGAACCGCTAAAACCTATGGCGGTCCAGCGGCGGCCGCTCAGGGCCGGAGCGAACAGTCCGCCGCCGTGGCGTTTTCTGCTGCCTCGGCTGGCATACTGCTTGGCGAATACGCCCTACCCTGTAACCTCGCGGGAGGAGCCGGCAAGCTGGCTCCTCCATGTCCCTGCAACCCGAGCATTAGCTGTTGATGGAATTCCTCCGCCGCCACATCGAAACCCAGGTATTCAGCCTCAGCGGCATCGCCTTGGGTCAGATTGACTTTGAACACCCCAAGGGCGACCCCGGCCTGTTCGGCCCCGACTCGGTGAGCTGGCAGGTGCATGGCGACTTCACCAGCATGCTGGTCGGCGGCATCAGCGCCCTGCTCCTGCAGGCGCTGCACCCACTGGCGCTGGCCGGGGTCTGGGATCACTCGAATTTTCGCAGCGACCTGCTCGGCCGCCTGCGCCGCACTGGCCAGTTCATCTCCGGCACCACCTTCGGCGCCCGCGCCGATGCCGACTGGCTAATCGACAAGGTCACACGCATCCACCTGCAGGTAACCGGCACGGCGCCGGATGGCCGCCCCTATGCGGCCAGCGACCCCGCCCTGCTGACCTGGGTGCACGTGGCCGAGGTGCACAGCTTTCTCCAGGCGCACCTGCGCTACCGCAATCCCCGACTGAGCGAGGCCGACCAGGATCGCTACTACGCCGAGATCGCCCTGATCGCCGAGCGCCTCGGCGCCAGCCAGGTGCCGCGCTCGCGCAACGAAGTCAGCGCCTACCTGGCAGCCATCCGCCCGCAGTTGCGCTGCGAACAACGCTCCCAAGAGATTCTGCGCATCCTGCTCAACGCTCCGGCGCCCAGCGCCCTCGCCGTCCCAGTGGGCAAACTGCTGACCCAGGCCGGCATCGACCTGCTGCCGGCCTGGGCGCAGAACATCCTCGAACAACCCATCGGCCCAGTGCGCAGCCGAGTGATTCACGCCGGCGTACACAGCCTGGCCCCCGTGTTGCGCTGGGCCGTGCGCAACGGTGCCATCCACCGCGCGCGCAAACGCCTGGGCCTGCCGCCCGCTTGATGCGGCGCCAGGCCGGTGTCTATCACGCCTGCGCCTGACCGGCCGGTTCCCCCACTGGCCCAAAACCAAGCCCCTGTGCAACCATAGCGCCCTTGCTGCAACTCACCGCCCCCACGTTCTTGAGGAACCCCATCATGCAAGAAGTCGTCATCGTCGCCGCCACCCGCACCGCCGTCGGCAGCTTCCAGGGTTCGCTGGCGGGCATCGCCGCCCCCGAACTGGGCGCTGCGGTGATCCGCCGCTTGCTGGAACAAACCGGCCTGAATGGCGCCGAGGTCGACGAAGTGATCCTCGGCCAGGTGCTCACCGCAGGCAGCGGACAAAACCCGGCACGCCAGGCGGCGATCCTCGCCGGTTTGCCCCATGCGGTACCGGCGCTGACCCTGAACAAGGTCTGCGGTTCGGGCCTGAAAGCCCTGCACCTGGGCGCCCAGGCGATTCGCTGCGGCGATGCCGAGGTGATCATCGCCGGCGGCATGGAGAACATGAGCCTGGCCCCCTACGTCATGCCCGGCGCACGTACCGGTCTGCGCATGGGCCACGCCCAGCTGGTCGACAGCATGATCACAGACGGCCTGTGGGACGCCTTCAACGACTACCACATGGGCATCACCGCCGAGAACCTGGTGGATAAGTACGCCATCAGCCGCGAGGAGCAGGATGCCTTCGCCGCCGAGTCGCAGCGCAAGGCCTGCGCCGCCATCGAGGCCGGCCGCTTCACGGATGAAATTACCCCGATTCTGATTCCCCAGCGCAAAGGCGAGCCGCTCAGCTTCGCCACCGACGAACAGCCGCGCGCCAGCAGCACCGCCGAATCATTGGCCAAGCTCAAGCCGGCGTTCAAGAAAGACGGCAGCGTCACCGCCGGCAATGCCTCCAGCCTCAACGACGGCGCCGCCGCGGTGCTGCTGATGAGCGCAGGCAAAGCCCAGGCCCTCGGTCTGCCGGTGCTGGCGCGCATCGCCGGCTACGCCAACGCCGGCGTCGATCCGGCAATCATGGGCATCGGCCCGGTCTCCGCCACCCAGCGCTGCTTGGCCAAGGCCGGTTGGAGCCTGGAGCAGCTGGACCTGATCGAGGCCAACGAAGCCTTCGCCGCCCAGGCCCTGGCCGTTGGCAAGGAATTGCAGTGGGATGCGAGCAAGGTCAACGTCAACGGTGGTGCCATCGCCATCGGCCACCCGATCGGTGGTTCCGGCTGCCGGATTTTGGTGACCCTGCTGCACGAGATGATCAAGCGCGATGCCCACAAGGGCCTGGCCACTCTGTGTATCGGTGGCGGTCAGGGCGTGGCTTTGGCGATTGAACGCGGATAAATAACGCTCCCCGTGCAGGGCGGGTGCAACCCGCAGCCATCGGCGGGTTGCACCCGCCCTACTGGCTGGCATAGCAGGCTCCAGCGCTTTTCTTGATAAACTGCGCGCCCCCATTTCCGAGTCGCAGCGTATGCCTACTCTCGAACAGGCGCTGCGCGCCGCACTAGCCCATCGCCAGCCATTGCTCGCTGAACTGCACCAGCAAGGCACCGACTGTTATCGGCTGTTCCACGGCAGCCAGGAAGGCGCCAGCGGTCTGACCATCGACCGCTACGGCCCGCAGTTATTGGTGCAAAGCTTTCATCAGAGCCTCAGTCATGACGAGCTGCTGCAACTGGCTGAGCAGTGCAAGCAGGCCCTCGATACGCCGCTATTGCTGGTCTACAACGACCGCTGCCAGGGCAATTCGCGGATCGATCGCAGCGACCCGGTCTACCAGGCCCAACCGGCGGCCCTGGAAGACCAGATCGGTCACGAGTGGGGCCTCAACTATCGTGTGCGCGGTCGCCATGCCGGACAAGATCCGCTGCTGTTTCTCGACCTGCGCAACACCCGTGGCTGGATCAAGGCGCACAGTGCCGGAAAATCCGTGCTCAACCTGTTCGCCTATACCTGCGGCGTCGGCCTCAGCGCGGCGGCTGGCGGCGCCCGTGAAGTGATCAACCTGGATTTTGCCGAAGGCAACCTGGCGGTCGGTCGCGAAAACGCCGCGCTCAATCCAGAACTGGCGCCCATGCAATTTATCCAGTCCGACTATTTTCCGGCGATTCGCCAATTGGCCGGACTGCCAATCAGCGCGCGGCGCGGGCATAAGCTGCCCGATTACCCACGCCTGCAGCCGCGCCAGTTCGACCGGGTCTTGCTCGACCCGCCAGCCTGGGCCAAGAGTGCCTTCGGCACCGTCGACCTGCTGCGCGACTACCAAAGCCTGCTCAAACCGGCGATTCTCGCCACCGCCGAGGACGGCATGCTGATCTGCTGCAACAACTTGGCAAAGGTCGCCCTCAGCGACTGGCGCACGCACGTGCTGCGCTGCGCGGAAAAGCTGGGCCGCCCGGTACGCGACTGTCAGGTGCTGGCGCCAGCACCGGACTTTCCTTCACTTGACGGCCAACCACCGCTGAAAACCCTGATCCTGCAGTTCTAAGCCAACCCGAGCCCGCACAGAAAACACCGCCCGCCTTACCTCTGGAACTACCCACGCGTGCCATACTCCAAAGCATTTCTCGTCGGGATTGATGGCGTTTTTATGCTTAAAGGAATAAAGCGCGCCGCTGGCGCCCTGCTGATTGCCATTGCACTCTATAGCCTGCTGGGCTTTCTGATCCTGCCCGGCATCGGTCTGCGTATCGCCAACCAGCAATTTGCGCAATACGCCAACGCGCCCGCCACGCTGGAACGCGTGCAACTCAACCCCTTCAGCCTGGAAGCCAGTCTCTGGGGTTTGCGCATTGGCGAACCCGGCCAGGAACAAGTGGCCTTCGAGCGCCTCTATGCCAACCTGCAACTCGATAGCCTGTGGCGTGGCGTTCTGCACCTGAGTACTGTCGAGCTGGATAAGCCACATACCCAGGTGCAGTTCGCCAAGGACGGAACACTCAACCTGACCCAGCTGTTCAAGCTACCAGCCAGTGCCGAGCCGGCCACCGAGGAGCCGCCAAGCGAGCCATTCCCGCTACGCATCGCCCACATCAAACTGGCCGGCGGCAACCTGCACTTCCTGGATCTGCGGCCGAGCGAGCCCATCGAGTTGCTCTACGACGACCTTAGCGTCGAGCTGTACAACCTCAGCACCCTGCCCGACGACAATGCCGAAATGACCCTGGTCGCCACCGGGCAAAATGGGGGTCGAATCGACTGGAACGGACAGATCAGTCTGGTACCGCTCAGCTCCAGTGGCAGCCTGAAAATCAGCGATGGCAAGATCAAAGCCCTCTGGCCCTATGTACGCGATGCCGTGCCCCTGGTACTAGAGGAAGGGGGTATCGACCTGGCCACCGACTACACGCTGAGCCTGGCCGATAACACGCAACTGCTGCTGCACAACATCCAGGTCAAGATCGCCCCGTTCGCCATCAAAGCGCCGGACGGCCGCCATTTGGTCAAACTGGCTAACCTGGAAATCAGCGACAGCAGCCTGGATCTGGTCAAACAACGGGTGGTGGTCGGCAAGTTACGCAGCCAGCAACTGGAAACCTGGGCCGCCCGTGAAGCCGACGGCCAACTGGACTGGCAGAAACTGTTCGCCAGCGCGGGGCCCGACACCGCACAGCAGAACCGTACGCCGCAGAAAAACACAGCCGCGGCGCCAGGGAAACCCTGGCAAGTGCTGCTGCGCGATGTGCAACTGCGTAACTACCAAGTGCACCTGGTCGACCGCATGCCAGAGCAGGATGTTGCACTCGAACTGGGCCCGCTCGACCTCGACCTGCAGAACTTCGACAGCCTGGGTACCTCGCCCTTCACGCTCAAACTGGATACCGGCCTGGGCAAACAGGGCAAGTTGCAAGCCGAAGGTCAGGCACAACTGAACCCGACCACCGCTAGCCTGCAAGTCGCTACTCGTGCGATCGACCTGCGCGTGGCCCAGGCCTACCTCAGCCCCTTTGTGCGAATCGAGCTACGCAGCGGCCTGCTCGATAGCGACCTAGATCTCGCCCTGAGCGCTACCGAACCGCTGGCCTTTAGCGTCACAGGAAAGGCCCAGATCAACCAGTTGCATACCCTCGACACCCTCAAGGAGCGCGACTTCGTGCGCTGGCAGCAGCTCGACCTACTCGGCCTGAACTACCAGCACGGCGACAGCCTGAATATCGACAAAGTGCAGCTCAGCCAGCCCTATGCACGCTTTATCATCAATGAAGACCTGACTACCAACGCCAGCGAACTGGTAATCGCCCCAGCGGCCAGCCCCGCAGAATCCGCTGCCCCTGCTGCCAAGTCCGAGCCGGCCAGCAAACCGCTGAATATCCATATCGGCGAAGTCACCCTCGCCGACGGTTCGGTCAATTTCGCAGACTTCAGCCTGACCCCAAATTTTGCCACCGCCATCCAGCAGCTCAACGGCAGCATCGGTACCCTCGACAGCCGCACGCAAGCGCCGGCCAACGTCGATATCGTCGGCAAGATCGACCGCTACGCACCGGTCAGCATCAAGGGCAGCCTTAACCCCTTCGACCCGCTGGACAGTCTGGACATCATCACTCAGTTCAAACAGGTCGAACTAACCACTCTGACGCCCTATTCTGGAAAATTCGCCGGTTATCGCATCCGCAAGGGACGACTCAATCTGGACCTGCATTACCGCATCAGCAAGGGCAAGCTGAATGCCGAGAACAGCGTGGTGGTCGAACAATTGCAGCTGGGTGAAAAAGTCGATAGCCCCAGCGCGGTCGACTTGCCGATTCGCCTAGCGGTCGCCCTGCTCAAGGATAGCGACGGCAAGATTGCCCTTAGCCTGCCGGTGCAGGGCGATCTCAACAACCCCCAATTCAGCGTGATGCCAATTGTCTGGAAAACCCTGCGCAATCTGATCCTGCGCGCGGCTCAAGCGCCGTTCAAGTTTATTGGTGGCTTGGTCAGCGGCGGCTCTAAGATGGACTTGAGCACGGTGCACTTCAACCCGGGCAGCAGCGAACTCGACAGCAGCGCCCAATCCGCCTTGGACCTACTCGCCAGAGCCCTGAAGGAGCGCCCGGCGTTGAGCTTGGAGGTCGAAGGCACCAGCGCACAAAGCAGCGACGGCCTGCCGCTGGCCGAGCAGCGCCTAGAGCGCGAATACCAGAATACTTATTACAAGATTCTCCAGCGCCGCGGCGACTCAGTCCCGGTCGATGCCAGCCAACTACAGGTCGCGGACGACGAAAAAGGCCCGCTGCTCGAAGCCATCTACCGCCGCCGCCTGAAACAGCAGCCACCCGCTGCATGGAACGAATTGGACAAGCAACAGCGGGTCGTCAATTTACGCAATGCCGTCCTCCAGTTCTGGAGCAAAAGCCAATTACTGCAACGCCAGCTGGCCCAGACCCGCGCCTCCAACATCAAGGATTATCTGGTCGAGCGTGGCGGCCTGACTGACGAACGCATCTATCTGCTGGATGTCGGCTTCGGCCAGGCGCAAGCGGACGGCCGAGTAGCGACGTCGCTGAGCCTCGATAGCCGATGAGACGGAGTCCACAATGAGACTGTTTAGCCCCATTTTCCTAGCCTTGGCGCTCAGTTGCTGCGCCGCTACGGCCCGGGCCGATACCCTGCGCTGCGGCAGCCAACTGGTCAGCGTCGGTGATCGCTCCTTTGAAGTGGAGCAGAAATGCGGTGAGCCGGCCTTCCGTGATCTGGTTGGCTACACCCTCGGGTCATACGAACGGCGCGAGTTCAAGATCGAGGAATGGGTCTACGGACCCCGCAACGGCATGCTCACCATCCTGACCTTCGAGGGCAACCGCCTGACCCGCATCGAACGCCGACGCGGCCACTGACAAACACCTGCCCGCGCGGTAGCCTGAGGCATATTCTTGTCGAACTGGTTAACCCCGTGAAAGTGCTCCTCACTGCCCTGCTCATTCTGTTGGCCGGTAGCGTCCAGGCCTCGACCTTGCGCTGCGGCAGCGCCTTGATCAGCACCGACGACGCCAGCAGCGAAGTGCTCGGCAAATGCGGCGAACCGAAGAGCCGTGACTTTATCGGCTACCGCGAAGTGATCGACATCTACGGTTTTCGTCGCGAAGTGTCGGTGGAAGAATGGACCTACGGCCCGCGCAATGGCATGTACCATTTCCTGCGATTCGAGGGTAACCGCCTGCGCACTATCGACAGCAAGCGCGGCAACTGAGGCAGACCAACCTCGTCGGCGATGCCATCCACATCTGCAGGCCTGAGAGCCGCCGCGGTCAATCCCATAACTGCTGCGCATCTGGGCCGCGATACCACCTGTGCGATAGAGGACACATCGTCTCGATTGCCCAGTCCTGACAAGAAGCCAAGCCTGACAACGGTATTGAGCACAGACCAGATTAAACACAAAAGCCCCGCAAGGCTTTGGTCTAGCGATTGCGCTTACAGCTTGCTGCTGAAGTCGCGCAACTCATCCTGGGCCTTTTCCTTGGTCCAGCCGTAACGCTCTTGCAGCTTGCCGGCCAGGTATTCGCTATGGCCCTCTAGCACATCCAGATCATCGTCGGTCAGATTGCCCCAACGCTCCTTGATACGACCATTGATTTGCTTCCACTTACCTTTGATTACATCGGCATTCATGCGGTTGTCCCGTTCGTTGGCGAGGCCCGGCTCGACTGGCATGAGCCGGGCGATTTCCCACATGATTTAGTCGGCAGATTTCAGGCCGTCGGCAGACACTGCAGTAACACCTTTGATTTCCTTGGTTTTAGCAATCGCCAGGTCACGCTCGGCATCACTGGCAACCACCCCGGAAAGGGAAACCACCCCCTTGTTGGTTTCAACTTTTATATCCAGACCGCTGAGGCTGTCATCGGCAAGGAAGGTCGACTTCACCTTGCTGGTAATCCAGGTATCGGAAACAGCCTCTTCAGCCTTGTCCATGGTGGCGCTTGCAGCCAGCATGATCGGCTGCGCGGCAGTGCGGCTATCGGCGAAGGCGGTACCTGCAAGCGACAGGCTCAAAACCGTAGCGGTGATAGCGGCAAAAGCGAACGTATTGATTGGCTTTTTCATGGGTATTGACTCCTGTACGTTGCAAACAATCTGCAAGCCATTCCAAGCTGCAGTCTCCCCTGTACGGTTGCAAGCCATGCGCCAACTCTAAAACCCAGTTATAGTTTTATTTATCAAGCACTTAACGAAAAAATAAAAAACCTGAACCATGCAGGCTGCATGCTCAGGCCAATATTCTCGGGCAAATTGCACGACACTAAACTCAAACACACCCGCTCGACCTACCTGCAAAGCCGCCGACTTAGAGGGCCTTCGCCTCCAAGTGAGTGCCCCCTGCCGGGCGCACAAAAAAACAGCGCCCGAAGGCAAGCCGCTCACTTAAGGTGTTGATGCCGAGTAGTTAAGCCCAACTAGCACCGGATCTAGTGGCTTGCACGGTTGGATGGTTAACTCAAATTCGCCGGTTTGAGTCTTATCTGTGGGAGGCCCGACCTCGGTGTGCCCTGCACCGCGCCAGCACAACCTGGCAGCCCAGCGGGCTGCATTCGCGGGGCCTTCTTCTACACGGTTATGGACCGGCTTGAGCCCATGGCTAAACGGATTAACCGATCAGGCCACTAGAAACAAAAAACCCCCGGAGAAATTATCTTCCGAGGGTTTTTCATTTCCGGCCCAGGCGGGGCAAGTCTTTCAGCTCAGTTCATCAACACGGTTACTGAACGGCTTGACCTAAGGGGCGTTCTTTTAACGCGTAAAGCTCGCGGGTAATTAAGCGCCCGATGCTTCAGCGGCTGCCACATCTTTGATCGACAGCTTGATGCGGCCGCGGTTGTCCACGTCCAGTACCAATACCTTCACTTCCTGACCTTCTTTAAGAATGTCGGTGACCTTCTCGACGCGCTGATCGCTCAGCATCGAGATGTGCACCAGACCGTCCTTGCCCGGCAGGATGTTGACGAAGGCGCCGAAGTCGACGATGCGCTCGACCTTGCCGACGTAGATCTTGCCGATCTCGGCTTCCGCGGTGATGCCGAGAACGCGCTGACGCGCAGCCTCTGCCGCTTCCTTGGTTTCGCCGAAGATCTTGATGGTGCCGTCGTCTTCGATGTCGATCGAGGCCTTGGTCTCCTCGCAGATGGCACGGATGGTCGCGCCACCCTTGCCGATCACGTCGCGGATTTTGTCGGTGTCGATTTTCATCGCGATCATGGTCGGCGCATTAGCCGACAGTTCGTTACGCGAGCTGGCGAGGATCTGGTTCATCTGGCCGAGAATGTTCAGGCGCGCTTCCAGGGCTTGGCCCAGGGCGATTTCCATGATTTCTTCGGTGATGCCCTTGATCTTGATGTCCATCTGCAGCGCGGTCACACCCTTGGCGGTACCGGCTACTTTGAAGTCCATGTCGCCCAGGTGATCTTCGTCGCCGAGGATGTCAGTCAGAATGGCGAACTTCTCGCCGTCCTTGACCAGGCCCATGGCGATACCGGCAACCGGTGCCTTCATCGGCACACCGGCATCCATCAGCGCCAGGGAAGCACCGCAGACCGAAGCCATGGAGCTGGAACCGTTTGACTCGGTGATTTCCGATACCACACGAATGGTATACGGAAACTCGTCGGCACTCGGCAGCATCGCCGAGATGCTGCGGCGGGCCAGGCGGCCGTGGCCGATTTCGCGACGACCGGTAAAGCCGACACGACCGCACTCGCCGACCGAATAGGGCGGGAAGTTGTAGTGCAGCATGAAGGGGTCTTTGCGCTCGCCTTCGAGGGTGTCGAGCAGCTGTGCATCACGCGCAGTACCCAGGGTAGCGACGACCAGGGCCTGGGTTTCGCCACGGGTGAACAATGCCGAACCATGGGTCTTCGGCAGTACGCCGACTTCGATGGCCAGCGGACGTACGGTGCGGGTATCGCGGCCGTCGATACGCGGCTGACCATTGACGATGTTCTCGCGCACGGTGCGGTATTCGACTTCACCGAAGGCTGCTTTCACCTCGGTGGCAGTCGGTTGACCTTCTTCGCCAGACAGCTTGGCGACGATCTGCTCACGCAGCTCGCCCAGACGAGCATAACGCTCGTGCTTGACGGTGATGGCGTAGGCTTTGGAGATTTCCGCACCGAACTCGCTGCGAATGGCAGCCAGCAGCTGGGTGTTTTCCGGCTTAGGCTGCCAATCCCAGGTCGGTTTGGCGGCTTCGGCAGCCAGCTCTTTAATTGCCTGGATCGCGCACTGGAAGCCTTCCTGGGCGAACAGCACGGCGCCCAGCATCTGGTCTTCGGTCAGCTCTTTGGCTTCCGACTCGACCATCAGCACGGCATCAGCGGTACCGGCCACGACCATGTCCAGGCTGGAAGCTTTCTGCTGCTCATAAGTCGGGTTCAACAGGTAGCCGGAGTCCGGGTGGAAGGCTACGCGTGCAGCACCGATAGGGCCATCGAACGGGATGCCGGAGATCGCCAGGGCCGCCGAGGTACCGATCATTGCAGCGATGTCCGGATCGGTCTTCTTGCTAGTGGAAACCACGGTGCAGAGAACCTGCACTTCGTTCTGGAAACCTTCCGGGAACAGCGGACGGATCGGCCGATCGATCAGGCGCGAGGTCAGGGTCTCTTTCTCGGACGGACGGGCTTCACGCTTGAAGAAGCCGCCGGGGATCTTGCCGGCAGCGTAGGTTTTTTCCTGGTAGTGCACAGCCAGGGGAAAAAAGCCCTTGCTTGGGTCGGCAGTCTTGGCGCCGACCACCGTCACCAATACGCTGACGTCGTCGTCAACGCTGACCAGTACTGCACCAGTGGCTTGACGGGCGATACGGCCAGTCTCGAGGGTAACGGTCGATTGACCGAACTGAAATTTCTTGATTACCGGGTTCACGGTGTTTTCCTTCTCTTTTTTGCCTTTGGGGAAAGCGGTTTCTTGCAGAATTCGTGGGCAGTTGCAGGAGTCGAACCCGACACTGTCCTAACAGGCGGTTAAATGCGTACGACTGAAACGCAAAAGCTGGAAGCAGGGACGCACCCCACTTCCAGCTTCGGCAGTCAGCTACGCATAAGCATTGCTTAGCGACGCAGACCCAGGCGACCGATCAAGGCGCTGTAACGACCAAGATCCTTACCCTTCAGGTAATCCAGCAGCTTGCGACGCTGGTTAACCATACGGATCAGGCCACGACGCGAGTGGTGGTCTTTACCGTTGATTTTGAAGTGACCTTGCAGCTTGTTGATGTTGAAGGTCAACAGTGCAACTTGCACTTCCGGGCTACCGGTGTCGCCTTCAGCTTGCTTGTAGTCGTTAACGATCTGGGCTTTATCTTCAACGCTGAGTGCCATGTGGGCGTCCTCTCAGTTAGGCAACCGCCGAAACAGTTGCAATAGGCCGGGAATCGCTTCCCGTGATTTTAAAGTGAGGAATGACCGTGCCTATTAACAGCCACCCTCGATACGCTGGCGAGAACCGAAGCTCTCCACCAACGCCACGGTCATACCGACCGAATCAAACGACGCGGCGCAATGCGCCCGTCTTCGCTCACTTCACCGATCCCGATGAAGCAACCATTGTGATCTTGCACCCGTACCATGCCGAACTTCGGCGCTTCCGGTGCGCGTACCGGCTGCCCTTGCAGCCAGTAGAACGAACTGTGCTCGGAAAACTGCAACAACGGCCAATGCAGCAGGCCACTGTCCACCGGCAGCAGAAACTGATCGACAGCCTCATGACCACCCTCGGCATGGGCCTGTTCCAGCGCCTCCAGGCTCACCGTTTGGTCCAGCCCGAAAGGGCCCGCCTTGGTACGCCTTAGCTGCGCAACATGGGCGCCGCAACCGAGCAAGTGGCCGATATCCTCGACCAGAGTGCGTATATAGGTGCCTTTCGTGCAGTCGACCGCCAGGCACGCTTGCTCCGCCTCGCAGCTCAGTAATTCCAAGCGCGCAATAGTAACAGAACGCGGCTCGCGCTCCACTACCTCACCGGCACGGGCGAGCTTGTACAGCGGCTGGCCATCACGCTTGAGCGCCGAATACATCGGCGGTATCTGGCTGATTTCACCGCGAAAACGCGGCAACAAGGCCTCGATATCGGCACGACCAACGGTCACCGGGCGACGCTCCAGCACTTCGCCTTCGGCATCGGCGGTGGTGGTGGTGACGCCCAGTTGCATCAGGGTCTCATAGCCTTTATCGGCGTCCAGCAAATACTGCGAGAACTTGGTCGCCTCGCCGAAGCACAACGGCAACACGCCAGTAGCCAAGGGATCGAGACTCCCGGTATGCCCGGCTTTTTCGGCGTTGAGCAACCAGCGGACTTTTTGCAGCGCAGCGTTGGAACTGAAGCCGCGCGGCTTATCCAGCAAGATGATGCCATTGACCGGACGACGAATACGTTTCACCTGAGCCACGCGCTTACTCCTTGGCCTCGGTTGTTTCGTCGCCATGCGAATTGTCTTCACTGACAGCGCGCTCGATCAACGCGGACAATTGCGCACCCCGCACCACACTTTCATCGTAGTGGAAGCGCAAGTTGGGCACGCTGCGCAGCTTCATCGCCTTACCCAACTGCATGCGCAGGAAACCGCTGGCGTCGTTGAGGACCTTGACACTTTGCGCCACGCGATCGACGCCTTCCTCTGGCTCAGCGCCCATCACGGTGACGAAAACCTTGGCATGACTGGCGTCGCGGCTGACTTCCACCGCGGTAATGGTCACCAGCCCGCCCAGGCGCGGATCTTTGATTTCCAGACGAATCAATTGCGCCAGCTCACGCTGCATCTGGTCGCCGATGCGTTGGGCACGGCTATATTCTTTGGCCATTTCTACTACCTTCCACTCGCCACGACGTCCTGAAAAACGCCGGACCTAAAAGCGGCAAACGCCCGGCCGCGCAAAAACGGGGCCGGGCGCTGCATATTGCAACTCGCTGCTACATGCCTGTTACAGGCTGCGAGCCACTTGGACTTTTTCGTACACTTCGATCTTGTCGCCAGGCTTGACGTCGTTGTAGCTCTTCACGCCAATACCGCACTCCATGCCGGCACGCACCTCGGACATGTCGTCCTTGAAGCGGCGCAGGGATTCCAGTTCGCCTTCGAAGATAACCACGTCTTCGCGCAGGACGCGGATCGGACGGTTACGGTGCACGATACCCTCGAGCACCATGCAACCGGCGATCGCGCCAAATTTCGGCGAACGGAACACGTCACGCACTTCGGCGATACCCAGGATATTCTCGCGAACATCGCTGCCGAGCATACCGGTCAGAGCTTTCTTGACGTCTTCGATGATGTCGTAGATCACGTTGTAGTAACGCATATCCAGACCTTCCTGCTCGACGATCTTGCGCGCGCCAGCATCGGCCCGCACGTTGAAGCCGAACAGTACAGCATTGGAGGCCAGCGCCAGGTTGGCATCGGATTCGGTGATACCACCGACGCCGCCACCGACCACACGCACTTGCACTTCATCGTTACCCAGGCCGCCGAGCGAGCCTTGCAAGGCTTCCAGCGAACCACGGACGTCGGATTTGAGGACGATATTGAGCGTCTTCTTCTCTTCCTGGCCCATGTTCTCGAAGATGTTCTCGAGCTTGCCGGCGTGAGCACGGGCCAGCTTGACTTCGCGGAACTTGCCTTGACGGAACATGGCCACTTCACGGGCCTTCTTCTCGTCGGTCAGCACGCTCATCTCGTCGCCCGCTTCCGGAGTGCCATCCAGACCGAGGATCTCGACCGGAATCGACGGACCTGCTTCCTTGATGGCCTTGCCGTTTTCATCGAGCATGGCGCGAATACGGCCGTAGTTCGAGCCGACCAGAATCATGTCGCCCTGGCGCAGCGTACCGTCCTGAACCAACACGGTGGCAACCGGGCCACGACCCTTGTCGAGACGCGACTCAACCACGACGCCACGACCAGGAGCGGACGGGGTCGCTTTAAGCTCGAGTACTTCGGCTTGCAGCAGGACCGCTTCCAGCAAATCGTCAACACCAGTACCGACTTTCGCCGATACCGAAACGAACGGCGTATCACCGCCCCACTCTTCGGACGTAACACCGTGAACGGACAGCTCGCTTCTGATGCGATCGAGATCGGCACCCGGCTTGTCGATCTTGTTCACGGCAACGACCAGCGGCACACCGGCGGCCTTGGCATGCTGAACCGCTTCAATGGTTTGCGGCATCACACCATCGTCCGCCGCTACAACCAGGATCACGATATCGGTCGCCTGGGCACCACGGGCACGCATGGCGGTAAACGCCGCGTGGCCCGGAGTATCAAGGAAGGTGACCATGCCGCGATCGGTTTCGACGTGGTAAGCGCCGATATGCTGAGTGATGCCGCCGGCTTCGCCTGCAGCCACTTTGGCGCGACGGATATAGTCGAGCAGCGAGGTCTTACCGTGGTCAACGTGACCCATTACGGTCACAACCGGCGCACGGGAGAAGGTCTCGCCTTCAAACTTCAGCGACTCGGCCAGCTGATCTTCCAGGGCGTTGTCGCTGACCAGTTTGACCTTATGGCCCAACTCTTCGGCGATCAACTGGGCAGTTTCCTGATCCAGTACCTGGTTGATGGTCACCGGAGTGCCCAGCTTGAACATGAACTTGATGACTTCAGCCGCTTTAACCGACATCTGCTGAGCCAACTCACCGACGGTGATGGTTTCGCCAATGGCGACATCACGTACGACCGGACCAGTCGGGCTGTGGAAGCCATGCTGATTGCGCTTCTTCAGCTTGGACTTGCCACGCCCACCACGACGATGGCTGTCGCTTTCTTCGTCGACGCTGCGCGGCGCCACACGGGGTGCCGGAGCCTTTTCCTTGACCGCAGGACGATGCTGGGTGGTCTTGCGATCACCACGACGATCGGCATCTTCATTACGCGGTTTGTCGGGACGGCGCGGTTCGTCTTTCTTGCGCTCTTCAACCACTGCAGCGACCACCGGCAACTCGACCGGCGCAACCGCTACAGCTGCAGTCGTCTCGTCAGCTTTGGCGCCAGGTACTTGAGCCTGCGCGCCATCCGCGGCGCGACGCTTGGCTTCTTCTTCTACCTTCACCCGTGCCGCTTCGGCGACCGCACGCTGTTCAGCCAGCTCACGCTGCTTCTCGGCCTCGATCTCTTCAGGGCTGCGCTTGACGAAGGTTTTCTTCTTGCGCACTTCAACGCTGATGGTCTTGCTACCTGCCACCCGAAGGGTGCTGGTGGTTTTACGCTGCAAGGTAATCTTGCGCGGCTCTTCAACCTTCACGCCGTGGCTGCTTTTGAGATGGGCAAGCAAAGCCTGCTTCTCGTTATCGGTAACAACTTGCTCGGCACTGCTGTGCGGCAAACCCGCCTCACGCATCTGCTGCAGCAGGCGCTCTACCGGTGTGTCGACCACTTGGGCCAGTTCTTTCACCGTGACTTGCGTCATGCACTTCTCTCCTCAGGCCGTAAAACTTACTCGAACCAATGGGCTCGGGCGGCCATGATCAGCTTGCCGGCACGCTCTGCGTCGATGCCGTCGATGTCGAGCAGGTCGTCAATCGACTGCTCGGCCAGGTCTTCGCGGGTAACCACACCGCGTACTGCCAGTTCTTGCGCCAAGCCTTTGTCCATACCCTCAAGTGAGAGCAGGTCTTCGGCCGGGTGGGCGTCTGCCAGTTTTTCTTCTGTGGCGATGGCCTTGGTCAACAGGCGATCTTTTGCCCGTGACCGTAGCTCGCTGACGATTTCTTCATCAAAACCATCGATGCTGAGCATCTCTTCCATCGGCACATAAGCGATTTCTTCCAGGCTGGTGAAGCCTTCTTCGACCAACACCTGGGCCAGCTCTTCGTCGACTTCCAGCTCGTCGATGAAGTGCTGCAGGATGTCGCCGGTTTCTGCTTGCTGCTTCGCCTGGATGTCCGCTTCGGTCATCACGTTCAGCGTCCAGCCAGTCAGTTGACTGGCCAAACGAACGTTCTGACCACCACGGCCAATAGCCTGCGCCAGGTTGTCTTCGCCGACGGCGATGTCCATGGCATGGGCATCCTCATCGACAATGATTGCAGCAACTTCCGCTGGCGACATGGCGTTGATCACAAACTGCGCGGGATTGTCATCCCACAGCACGATATCCACACGTTCGCCGGCCAACTCGCCGGATACTGCTTGCACGCGCGACCCACGCATGCCGATACAGGCACCTTGCGGGTCGATACGCTTGTCTTTGGAGCGCACGGCCAATTTGGCACGCGAACCAGGATCGCGCGCAGCAGCCATGACTTCGATCAGCTCTTCGGCGATCTCCGGCACTTCGATGCGGAACAATTCGATCAGCATTTCCGGCGCGGTACGCGAGAGGATCAACTGCGGACCGCGGTTCTCGGTGCGAATTTCCCTGAGCAAGGCACGAACCCGGGCACCGACGCGGAAAGTTTCCCGCGAGATGATGTCCTCGCGCGCCAGCAGCGCCTCGGCATTGTTACCCAGATCGATGATCACATTATCGCGAGTCACCTTCTTCACAGTGCCGGAGATGATTTCGCCCAAACGCCCACGGTAGGCTTCAACCACCTGGGCACGCTCGGCTTCGCGAACTTTCTGCACGATGACTTGCTTGGCGGTTTGCGCAGCAATACGACCGAACTCGATGGAGTCGATCTTTTCATCGAGCACATCACCGACTGCCGCATTGGCTTCAATCGCCCGCGGCATATCAACGGTAACTTGATGCGCAGGGTCATCGAAATCGGCTTCTTCAACCACTGTCCAGCAACGGAAAGTTTCATAGTTGCCAGTTTGGCGATTGATCGCCACACGCAACTCGACTTCGTCTTCAAAACGCTTTTTGGTGGCAGTGGCCAGGGCCAATTCCAGCGCCTCGAATATAACGCTAGCCGGTACGCCCTTTTCGTTGGACACCGACTCAACAACCAGCAGTACTTCTTTGCTCATCGTACGCCTCGCCTTTCGCAATCCATTGGATCCGCGGGATCCGCGTCTCAATCAAACCTGGGGATAATATTGGCCTTGTCGATCATGTCGATCGGCAACAGGAACTCATGGTCATCCACCTGCACCACCACGTCCTGTTCCTCCACGCCACGGAGGAGACCTTGAAAGTTACGGCGCCCCTCGAAAGGCGAACGCAGCTTGATTTTCACCTGCTCGCCGGCATGGCTGGCGAACTGTTGCAACGTGAACAGCGGCCGATCCATACCGGGCGAAGACACCTCCAGGGTGTATTCCGCGCTGATCGGATCCTCAACATCGAGGACACCACTGATCTGCCGACTGACCTTCTCGCAATCTTCGATAAGAACGCCATCGGCATGATCGATATAAATTCGCAGCAAAGAATGCCGCCCTTGCGACAGGAACTCGAGACCCCAGCATTCATAGCCGAGTGCTTCGACTACCGGGGCCACCAAGGCCTGCAACTGTTCTAGCTTGCTCGACACCTGAGCCCCTCGCGCATGCTGTGCAAATGAAAAATGGGCGAAACGCCCATCCCTTTAACCGACCTCTAAAGACCGGCAAATCTGTCTCCCAGCTAGCAAAAAGCCCCTGAAAAGGGGCTTTGCTGCTGGTCGCGGGAGGACTCTGGCTGAACCAACGACCTTCGGATTATGAGTCCGACGAGCCACCAGACCGCCCCATCCCACGTCAAAGCTGGGGCCGAAGTATACGACCGAACCCTCGCAAGGGTCAACCAGCGCTTCAGCAACAAGAAAGCCCGCATGCTGCGGGCTTTCTTGTAAATTGGTACCGAGGAGGGGACTCGAACCCCTACAGCCTATGGCCACTACCACCTCAAGGTAGCGTGTCTACCAATTCCACCACCTCGGCAAAATCACATATTACGCATTGCTTGTTACTGCTCTGAAGCCTGAGGTACGTCAGCCGCTTCAACAGCCGGCTTTTGCTCTTCGAGCACGGGCACATCTTCTACAGCTGGCTTGACCTGCTGCACTTCCAACACCGCTGGATCAGGCAAACCAACCTGAGTCAGCGCATCAGCCTTTTCTTTAGCAAAGAACGCTAAGCCCAAGCTAGTTAAGAAAAAAGCGGTGGCGAGTATAGCAGTAACGCGACTCAAAAAGGTAGAGGTACCTTGGCCACCGAAAACGGTACCTGAGGCACCAGAACCAAAAGACGCACCTGCATCCGCACCCTTGCCCTGCTGCAATAAAACCAGCGCAACCACACCGATCGCACCCAGCAGATGAATAACTACTACGCCTGTTTCCAGCATTATGTCAGCTTCCTGCGGCGCGACAAATCGCACCGAACTCATCCGCATTCAGAGAGGCCCCACCAACAAGCCCCCCATCGATATCTGGCATACCGAACAACTCGGCTGCATTGGCGGCCTTCACGCTGCCGCCATATAGAATTCTTACCGCACACGCCACTTCAGCACTCTGCGCGGCCAACTGCGCGCGGATAGCGGCATGTACCTGCTGCGCCTGCTCGGGTGACGCCGTCAGACCCGAACCAATAGCCCAGACCGGCTCATAGGCAACGACTGCCCGAGCAAAAGCCTCAATACCCAGGGCTTCGACAACGCTGGCCAACTGCGCACCAACAACATCGAGGGTCTTGCCCGCCTCTCGCTGCGCAAGGGTCTCACCCACGCACAACAACGGCGTCAAACCACAAGACTGCGCAGCAGCAAATTTGCGCGCCACCTCGGCATCGGTCTCACCAAGCAGCAAACGCCGCTCCGAATGACCAACCAACACCAGGGCACAGCCGACATCCTGCAACTGGCTGGCCGCGACCTCACCCGTAAGAGCGCCTTGTTCAGGATCGACCGCACAATCTTGCGCACCGACCGTAACACCCGTACCCACCAGACCACCGAAAACCTCAGCGACATGCAAAGAGCACGGAAAGACAGCCATCTCGACGTCAGCAGGTAACACCTGCTGACGCAAACCGTTGATCAGCTCTGCGACGCTGGCGCGGGTACCGTGCATTTTCCAGTTACCAGCTACCAAGGGGCGACGCATGCTTTACCTCATCGATCAAAGAGGGCGCAGATGTTACCCAACGGCACCGGGACTGGCAAGCGATCAAACACAGACCTCAGCAACAACCTTAGCCAATTCATCGGCATAGCCGCGCACCAGGGCCTCATCGTCGCCCTCGACCATCACCCGCAGCAACGGCTCGGTACCGGATTTGCGCAGCAGAACGCGACCGCGGCCCGCCATTTGCTCGGTCACCCGCGCACTGGCATCCCGCACAGCAGGGTGCTCGAGCGGGTCGACCCCACCGGAATAACGCACGTTGATCAGCACTTGCGGACACTTGCGCAAACCCTGCCGCGCCTCTGCCAAGCTCTGCCCGCGACGCCTTAGCGCCAGCAGCACCTGTAGCGCAGCGATGATCGCATCCCCCGTCGTGGTGTGCTGAAAACACACCAGGTGCCCCGAGTTCTCCCCACCCATCTGCCAGTTGCGCGCCAGCAGCTCGGCAACCACGTAGCGATCGCCGACCTTGGCCCGCACGAAGGGAATCCCCAGGTCGGCCAGCGCCAGCTCCAGGCCAAGATTGCTCATCAGGGTGCCGACCACACCGCCTTGCAACTTGCCGCGCTCCTGCAGATCACGCGCAATGATGAACAACAGCTCATCGCCATCAACCAAAGCGCCCGTGTGATCGACCATCAGCACACGATCCGCGTCGCCATCGAAGGCGATGCCCAGATCGGCCTGCTGCGCCACCACCGCGGCCTGCAAGGCTTCGACGTGGGTCGAACCGCAGTCATCATTGATATTCAGGCCGTCAGGCTGGGCCGAGAGCACTAAAACCTCGGCACCGAGTTCGCGAAACACGCTAGGCGCCACTTTGTAGGCCGCACCATTGGCGCAATCGATCACGATTTTCAGCCCGGCGAAATCGGTACTGCTCGGCACACTGCTCTTACAGAACTCGATATAGCGCCCCGCTGCATCGTTGATCCGCGACACCTTGCCCAACTGCCCGGACTCGACCACGGTCATCGGCGCATCGAGCAACTCCTCGATCATCAGCTCGATCTCGTCAGGCAGTTTGGTGCCCTGCCCCGAGAAAAACTTGATGCCGTTATCGTGATGCGGATTGTGCGAGGCACTGATGACGATACCGGCCTCGGCATGAAAGGTACGAGTCAGGTAGGCGATTGCCGGTGTCGGCATCGGCCCCAGCAACATGACATCGGCACCCGCCGCGGACAAGCCGGCCTCCAGCGCCGACTCGAACATGTAACCGGAAATCCGCGTGTCCTTGCCGATCAGAATTCGGCACTTACCTTGCTTGCGAAATGCCATGCCGGCGGCCCAGCCGAGCTTGAGCATAAAATCCGGGGTGATGGGAAACTCGCCGACACGCCCACGAATACCGTCGGTACCAAAATATTTTCTAGCCATGACCACGATTCCTTGATTACTTATTCAGCTGCTTCGACTGCAGCCAGCATACGCACCACATCGACGGTTTCCGCCACATCATGAACCCGCAGGATGTGCGCCCCCTTGGTTACCGCCAAGGCCGCCAGGGCAAGACTGCCGTATAGACGCCCACCAACCTCATGACCGAGCACCCGGCCGATCATGCTCTTGCGTGAAACGCCGACCAGCAGCGGCCGACCCAACTCATGCAGCGACTGCAAATCCTTGAACAAGCTGAGATTGTGCTCCTGAGTCTTGGCGAAGCCAAAGCCCGGATCGAGAATCAGCCGTTCGCGCGCAATCCCCGCCGCCGCACAGGCCGCCATGCGCTCGAGCAGAAAGTCGCGCACCTCGACCAGTACATCGGAATATTGAGGACTCTGCTGCATGGTGGTCGGCTCGCCGCGCATATGCATCAGGCACACCGGCAAACCGCTATCGGCGGCGGCATCCAGCGCCCCATCACGCTGCAACGAACGTACATCATTGAGCAAGCCAGCCCCGAGACGTGCAGTTTCACGCATCACCGCGGGCGTCGAGGTATCCACCGAGATGATCACATCCAGCTCGGCAGCAATGGCCTCGACAATTGGCGCAACGCGCTCCAGCTCTTCAACCGGCGACACCGCTCGCGCCCCGGGACGCGTGGACTCGCCACCGACATCGATCAGGCTGGCGCCAGCCCGCACCATCGCTTCGGCATGGCGCAAGGCCGCGTCGCGCTGGCCGAAACGACCGCCATCGGAAAAGGAATCGGGAGTGACATTGAGGATACCCATCACCTGTGGACGGGTTAAATCAAGAAACCGGCTGCCACAAGGCAGCCGGTTCAGATGGCACACTTCAGACATCGTGATCCTTAATGCTCGGCAGCAGGGCCACCGATAGGCTTCTCTGGACGATCCGTTTCGTCGGGACTGGCCGCTGGCGTACCGGCATCACCACCACCGCTCCAGTCGCGCGGCTCACGTGGAACACGGCCATTCATGATTTCTTCGATCTGCTCGGCATCGATGGTTTCGTACTTCATCAAGGCCTCAGCCATGGCATCGAGCTTGTCGCGATTCTCTTCCAGCAGACGCTTGGCAGTGCCGTAGCACTGATCGATGATGCTGCGCACTTCCTGATCGATCACCTTGGCCGTCTCGGCCGAGACATTGGTGTGCTGACTGCCCATGCTACGGCCCAGGAAGACTTCACCTTCCTCTTCGGCATACATCAGCGGACCGAGCTTCTCGGACAAGCCCCACTTGGTCACCATGTTGCGCGCCAGCTGGGTGGCACGCATGATGTCGTTCGATGCGCCAGTGGTCACGCCATCGAAGCCCAGGGTCATTTCTTCGGCAATACGACCACCGAACAGCGAGCAGATCTGACTGGTCAGGGCGCGCTTGCTCAGGCTGTAGCGATCCTCTTCCGGCAGGAACATGGTCACGCCCAAGGCACGACCGCGCGGGATGATCGACACCTTGTAGACCGGGTCATGCTCGGGCACCAGGCGCCCGACAATGGCATGGCCGGCTTCATGGAACGCCGTATTGAGCTTTTCCTTGTCCGACATGACCATGGATTTGCGCTCGGCGCCCATCATGATCTTGTCCTTGGCTAGCTCGAACTCTTTCATCTCAACCACGCGCTTGCCGGAACGTGCGGCAAACAACGAGGCCTCATTGACCAGGTTAGCTAGGTCGGCACCGGAGAACCCCGGAGTCCCACGAGCAATCATCGCAGGCTCGACATTTTCGCCCATAGGCACTTTGCGCATGTGCACTTTGAGAATCTGCTCGCGGCCACGAATATCCGGCAGACTGACCACCACCTGGCGATCGAAGCGACCGGGACGCAACAGCGCAGGATCGAGCACATCAGGACGGTTAGTGGCGGCAATGACGATGACACCATCGTTCGCCTCGAAGCCGTCCATCTCCACCAGCAACTGGTTGAGGGTCTGCTCACGCTCGTCATGACCGCCGCCCATACCGGCGCCACGATGGCGACCGACGGCATCGATTTCGTCGATAAAGATGATGCATGGCGCATGTTTCTTCGCTTGCTCGAACATATCGCGCACGCGGGACGCACCCACCCCGACGAACATCTCGACGAAATCCGAGCCGGAAATGGTGAAGAACGGCACTTTCGCTTCACCGGCAACCGCCTTGGCCAGCAAGGTCTTGCCGGTACCGGGCGAACCGACCATCAGTACGCCACGCGGAATACGCCCGCCGAGGCGCTGGAATTTGCCCGGATCACGCAGGAACTCGACCAATTCGCTGACTTCTTCCTTGGCCTCGTCGCAACCGGCGACGTCAGCGAAGGTGGTCTTGACCTGATCTTCCGAGAGCAGGCGCGCCTTGCTCTTGCCGAAGCTCATGGGCCCGCCCTTGCCGCCCGCACCGCCCTGCATTTGGCGCATGAAGAACATGAACACCGCAATGATCACCAAAATCGGAAAGCTGGCCACCAGCAACTGAGTCCAGATGCTTTGCTGCTCAGGTTGCTTACCGATTACCTGCACATTGTTGTCGATCAGATCTTTGATCAGGCCATTGTCCTGAATTGCCGGACGTACGGTCTCAAAAGAGGAACCATCGCCACGCACGCCGCTGATAATGAAACCATCAACAGTGACCCGCTGAACCGCGCCATCTTGAACCTGCTGGATAAACTCCGAGTAATTGAGCTTAGTGGACTCGTTCGGACTGGAGAAATTGTTCATCACCGTCACAAGGACTGCCGCGATGATCAGCCACAGGATCAGATTCTTTGCCATGTCGTTCAATTAGCTACCCTCTGAAGCAGGCCCCGTGCCGAAGCGCACTTCGCATGACGACCAGTTATGTACCGATCTAACTTACTACACTACGCCCGCACCTGGCAGGCGCCGTCTGTAACCCTTTATTTTAGGCGCCCATTAGGTCGCAGCACCCATATGACATAGGACTGGCACGCCAGCCCTTGGTTGCATCCATCTAGCCGCCACGAAAGCCACGTCCGAGCATGTATTGCTCACGCGAGCGATCACGCGAAGACAAGGGCTTGCGCATTTGTACCTTGTCGAACATTTCGCGCACCTGCTTATGGTAATGGTCGAAACCTTCGCCCTGGAAAATCTTGATCAGGAAATCCCCACCCGGACGCAGTACCCGCCCTGCCAAGTCCAGCGCCAATTCGCACAGGTACATGGCACGTGCCTGATCGGCAGTCCTTACTCCACTCATATTGGGGGCCATATCGGAAATCACAAGGTCTACCGGATTACCGCCAATCGCGTCGAGGATCTGCGCGAACACCGCATCGTCCGTGAAATCGCCCTGAATGAAGGTGACATCAGGGATGCTGTCCATTTCTAGAATATCGGAGGCGATCAGGGTTCCCTTGTCGCCAATCAGCCGACTGGTGACCTGCGACCAGCCTCCTGGCGCAGCCCCCAGATCAACCACCGTGATACCCGGGCGCAGGATACGATCCTTTTCCTGAATCTCCAGCAGCTTATAGCTGGCGCGCGAGCGATAGCCATCCTTTTGCGCCATTTTGACGTAAGGGTCATCGAAATGTTCTTTCAGCCAACGCTGGCTGGTCTTGGAACGGGCCACGCAATACCTCGAATTGTGCAGAGCATGAATATCTGGGCGGCGACCAAGGCGCTCGGGTAAACTGATCGCCGTTTTTTACCAGATTAAATGCAGGAATCAGATTATGCCGCTCACTCAAGAGCAGAAGAAACAATTCAAATCTATCGGCCACCACCTGAAGCCCGTATTGATCGTGGCTGACAATGGCTTGACCGAAGGCGTGCTGGCCGAACTGGAGCGTGCCCTGAGTGACCATGAACTGATTAAAGTGCAATTGCGCGTCGTCGAGCGCGAAAGCCGCCTTACCGCCATTAACCAGCTGTGCAAAGCCGGCCATGCCGACCTGGTGCAGGTCATCGGCAAGATGGCGCTGATCTACCGCAAGAACCCCAAGGTCAATAAAAACCTCTCCAACGTCCATCGCCATCACGGCTGATAGCCTCAAGCTGCACGCTTCTTGCCTTACTTGAAGCCTGCAGCTTATCGCTTGCCGCTGCCGGGCACCGACTGCAGCACCAGCAGCAAACCGCAAAACGCCATCACCAGATAGCTGAACATCAGCCAGAGCCCGCCACCAGACCAGAAATGGCGCACGCCAAAGTAACTGACTGCCATCACCAGCACCGTCAATAGCAATTGCCCGCGAATATCGCGCCACAGGCTGGCCAAACGCTCGGCACGGATCAGCACCAGAATCTGCAACCCCGCACAAAACCCCGCCAGACCCACCAATAGCGGACGAACGACGTTGGCGATTTCCTCGACCAGCAACGGCGCCAAGCCCAGCTTGGCGATCGCCGGCAACAGCAAAAAATGCAACAACCACAGACCGCCGACCCAGAGGGTCTGGGCCAGCAGCCAGCTTATCGCCCCAGCATTGAACGTGCCGGACCTAGATATGGCGAACCTCGACAATCTCGTACTCAACGATGCCATTGGGGGTCTTGACCACCACCACATCGCCTTCTTCCTTGCCGACCAGCGCGCGTGCGATAGGCGAACCCACCGACAGCTTGCCGAGCCGGATATCGGCCTCGTCTGCACCAACGATCTGATAGGTCACGCTTTCGTCGGTTTCGACGTTGGCGATCTCCACGGTGGTGCCGAATATCACTTTGCCGGTGTGCGCAATGCTGGTGACATCAATGACCACGGCGTTCTGCATGCGGCCTTCGATATCACGAATACGCGCCTCGACCATGCCCTGCTGCTCGCGGGCGGCATGGTATTCGGCGTTTTCCTTGAGGTCACCCAGCTCACGCGCGGTGCCGATGTCCTGACTGAGCTTGGGCCGCATCACCTTGGTCAGGTGAGCCAGCTCCTCTTCCAAGGCGCGTGCGCCCTGGACGGTCATTGGGTATTTAGTCATGCCTTGATTCCTGCATGGAGATCTTGCAAACGACGCACAGTCCTCTCGGGACCGAACTTGAGCGCCTCACAAATCGCCTCACCGGCGGCCAATGTGGTGGTGCAGCAGATTCGATGCTGCAGCGCATTACGCCGAATGGAATAGGAGTCAGCGATCGACTGACGACCTTCGGTGGTGTTGATGATCAACGTGACTTCGTCATTCTTGATCATGTCGACCACATGGGGACGCCCCTCGGTTACCTTGTTCACCCGGCGTACCGGCAAGCCAGCCGCCTCGATCACCTTGGCGGTCCCCGACGTGGCAACCACGTCAAACCCCAGCTCGACCAGGCTACGCGCCAACTCTGCCACCAGCGGCTTGTCGTCATCGCGCACGCTGATAAAGGCGCAGCCACTATTGGGCAGGATTTCACTGGCGCCCAACTGGGCCTTGGCAAATGCCTCACCGAAGGTATCGCCGACGCCCATCACTTCACCGGTCGACTTCATTTCCGGGCCGAGGATAGGGTCGACACCAGGAAACTTGGAGAAGGGGAATACTGCTTCCTTGACGCTGTAGAAGTTCGGAATGATTTCGTCGGTGAAGCCGACTTCCGCCAGGGTCTTGCCGGCCATCACCCGAGCACCCAACATCGCCAGGGAGATGCCGATGCACTTGGAGACGAACGGCACGGTCCGCGAGGCGCGCGGATTGACTTCGATTACGAAGATATCCTCGCCCTGCACCGCCATCTGCACGTTCATCAGGCCGATCACGCCGAGCTCCAGGGCCATTTTCTTGACCTGGTCGCGGATTTCGTCCTGGATATGCGCCGGCAGCGAATACGGCGGCAACGAACAAGCCGAGTCACCGGAGTGCACGCCTGCCTGCTCGATATGCTGCATGATCGCGCCGATCACCACGGTTTCACCGTCGCTAATGGCATCGATATCGACTTCGATGGCGCAGTTGAGGAAGTGATCGAGCAGCACCGGGCTGTCATTCGACACTTTCACCGCTTCGCGCATGTAGCGCTTGAGCTCTTCTTCCTGGTAGACGATTTCCATCGCCCGGCCGCCCAGCACATAGGACGGACGCACCACCAGCGGATAACCAATGACCTTGGACGCTGCCAGGGCCTCGTCTTCACTGCGCGCCGTGGCATTGGCCGGCTGACGCAAGCCCAGACGCTGAACCATCTGCTGGAAACGCTCACGGTCTTCGGCGCGATCAATGGCCTCAGGGCTGGTGCCGATAATCGGCACGCCAGCTTCTTCCAGTGCGCGACAGATTTTCAGCGGGGTCTGCCCGCCGTACTGCACGATCACGCCTTTTGGCTGCTCGACACGGACGATTTCCAGCACGTCCTCCAGGGTGACCGGCTCGAAATACAGGCGGTCGGAAGTGTCGTAGTCGGTGGAGACGGTTTCCGGGTTGCAGTTGACCATGATGGTCTCGTAACCGTCTTCACGCAGCGCCAATGCGGCATGCACGCAGCAGTAGTCGAACTCGATGCCCTGGCCGATACGGTTCGGTCCGCCACCGAGAATCATGATTTTGTCGCGGCTCGACGGCGCCGCCTCGCACTCTTCCTCGTAGGTCGAATACATGTAGGCGGTGTCGCTGGCGAACTCGGCGGCGCAGGTGTCGACGCGCTTATACACCGGCAGTACTTTCAGCTTGTGGCGGTGGCTGCGCAGGCTCTTTTCGGAGACGCCGAGCAGCTTGGCCAGACGGATGTCGGAGAAACCCTTGCGCTTGAGCTTGTACATCAGGTCGCGATCGATGCTGGCCAGCCCCAGGGTCTTGATCTTTTCCTCGTCCTTGACCAGGTCCTCGATCTGCACCAGGAACCACTCGTCGATGCGGGTCAGCTCGAACACTTCGGCAACGGTCTTGCCGGCACGGAAGGCGTCAGCCAGATACCAGATGCGGTCGGCACCCGGCACGGTCAGCTCGCGCTTGAGGGTACTTTCTGCATCCGGGTCGTTCGGATCGAGCATCGGATCGAAGCCGGAAACCCCGACTTCCAGGCCGCGCAAGGCTTTCTGCATGGATTCCTGGAAGGTGCGGCCGATGGCCATGACTTCACCGACCGACTTCATCTGGGTGGTCAGGCGGGCATCGGCCTTGGGGAATTTCTCGAAGGCGAAACGCGGGATCTTGGTCACGACATAGTCGATGGCCGGCTCGAAGGACGCCGGGGTACGGCCGCCGGTGATGTCGTTGGACAGCTCGTCGAGGGTGTAACCCACCGCCAACTTGGCGGCGATCTTGGCGATCGGAAAACCGGTAGCCTTGGAGGCCAGCGCCGAGGAACGCGATACCCGCGGGTTCATCTCGATCACCACCATGCGCCCGGTGTCTGGGCAGATGCCGAACTGCACGTTGGAGCCGCCGGTTTCCACGCCGATCTCACGCAGCACCGCCAGCGAAGCGTTACGCAGGATCTGGTATTCCTTGTCGGTCAGGGTTTGTGCCGGAGCCACGGTGATCGAGTCACCGGTGTGCACACCCATCGGATCGAAGTTCTCGATGGCGCAGACGATGATGCAGTTGTCCTTCTTGTCGCGGACCACCTCCATCTCGTATTCCTTCCAGCCGATCAGCGACTCGTCGATCAGCAGTTCGCTGGTCGGTGACAAATCGATACCGCGGGCGCAGATTTCCTCGAACTCTTCCCGGTTGTAGGCGATGCCGCCGCCAGTGCCGCCCATGGTGAAGGACGGACGAATGATGCAGGGGAAGCCGACCTTCTCGAGTACGACGTAGGCTTCTTCCATGTTATGGGCGATGCCGGAAATCGGGCAGGCCAGACCGATGTCTTTCATCGCCTTGTCGAAACGCGAACGGTCTTCGGCCTTGTCGATGGTGTCGGCGTTGGCACCGATCATTTCCACACCGAATTTTTCCAGAATGCCGTGTTTTTCCAGATCCAGCGCGCAGTTCAGCGCGGTCTGCCCGCCCATGGTCGGCAGCAGGGCGTCCGGACGCTCCTTCTCGATAATCTTGGCCACGGTCGACCATTTGATCGGTTCGATGTAGGTGGCGTCGGCCATGGCCGGGTCGGTCATGATGGTGGCGGGGTTGGAGTTCACCAGGATGACGCGGTAGCCCTCTTCTCTCAAGGCCTTGCAGGCCTGGGCACCGGAATAGTCGAACTCGCAGGCCTGGCCGATAACGATCGGGCCAGCACCGAGGATCAGGATGCTTTTAATGTCTGTACGTTTTGGCATGTTATCTACTCGAATCCTTGGGTCAGTCGGCGAGTCATCTTGAGGGTTACCGCGCGCCGCCTGGGCGGCGTTGCGCGGCACTCACTGTCTCGCCGTACTGCATGTACTGTCTCGTCGTTGCGTTCCGGACGCTTAGCCCAGACGCCGCTCGCTACACGCTCCAGACGACTCGTCTATTGCCGCTTGGCCATCGCCTCAATGAAGCGGTCAAACAGCGGCGCCACATCGGCTGGGCCGGGACTCGCTTCGGGGTGACCCTGGAAACTGAAGGCGTCCTTGTCGGTACGCTCGATGCCCTGCAGGGAGCCGTCGAACAACGACTTGTGAATCGCCCGGACGTTACTCGGCAGGCTGGTTTCATCCACGGCAAAACCGTGGTTCTGGCTGGTGATCATCACCACGCCGCTGTCCAAGTCCTGCACCGGGTGGTTGGCACCATGGTGACCATGACCCATTTTCAGAGTCCTGGCACCGGAGGCCAAAGCCAGCAACTGGTGACCGAGGCAGATACCGAATAGCGGAATATCGGTTTCCAGCACGTCCTGGATCGCCTGGATCGCGTAGTCGCAAGGCTCGGGATCGCCCGGGCCGTTGGACAGGAACACGCCATCGGGATTCAGCGCCAACACCTCGGCAGCGGACGTCTGCGCCGGCACCACGGTCAGGCGACAGCCGCGCTCGACCAGCATGCGCAGGATGTTCCATTTGACCCCGTAGTCATAGGCCACCACGTGGTACTTCAGCTCGCTGGCGGGGATCTCCAGGTGGTTGTCACCTTGCAAATTCCACACGGTGGAGCGCCACTCGTAGGGTTCGGTACAGCTGACCACCTTGGCCAGATCCATGCCCTTGAGGCCGGGGAAACTGCGCGCCAGTTCCACGGCTTTCTCTGCGGTGGCGTCGTCGCCGACCAGAATGCAGCCGTTCTGCGAACCCTTCTCACGGAGGATGCGGGTCAGGCGACGGGTATCGATGCCGGCGATGGCGACCGTACCGTTTTCCTTCAGGTACTCATCCAACGGTTGTTTGCTGCGCCAGTTACTGGCGATCAGCGGCAGATCGCGAATGATCAAACCGGCAGCCCAGACTCGATTGGACTCGGCGTCTTCCGGCGTGGTGCCGGTGTTGCCGATGTGCGGATAGGTCAGGGTAACGATTTGCTGGGCATAGGAAGGATCGGTGAGGATTTCCTGATAGCCAGTCATGGCGGTGTTGAAAACCACCTCTCCAATAGTTTGGCCATCGGCGCCGATGGCCTCGCCGCGAAAAATGCTGCCATCGGCAAGGGCCAAGATGGCAGGTTTAAGGGCTGGCTTACTCAAGAAAACCTCCGTAGATCAAAGCTTGAAGCAAACGCAGATTGTAAAAAAGCGGGATGACGTACCGACCGTCATCCCGCTTTCTTATATGATTCATTCTGCGCAACTTTTAGTGGACACACTAAAGCGGGCAGCCTACAGGAAAGTGCCTTTTTGGTCCACTGGCAGATGCGATTTACTCCTAGCCTGACCAGCAACCCCGACGAACTGCATCAATTCAAGCCCAGCACATCCTGCATGTCGTACAACGCAGGCTCGCGCCCCTGCAGCCAGGACGCCGAACGAACTGCGCCTTTGGCGAAGGTCATGCGGCTTGAGGCTTTATGGGTGATTTCCACGCGCTCGCCATCGGCGGCGAACAGTACCGTGTGATCGCCAACCACATCGCCAGCCCTTACCGTGGCAAAACCGATGGTTTCGCGGGCGCGGGCGCCGGTTTGTCCTTCACGGCCGTAGACCGCGACCTTTTGCAGGTCACGCCCCAGGGCATTGGCCACCACTTCACCCATGCGCAAAGCGGTGCCAGATGGCGCATCGACCTTGTGCCGGTGATGGGCCTCGATGATCTCGATGTCCACCTCGTCCCCGAGCACCCGTGCCGCGGTATCCAGCAACTTCAGGCACAGGTTGACCCCGACGCTGAAGTTGGCGGCAAAGACGATGGGGATCTGCTTGCCAGCATCGGCCAACAGCTGTTTTTCCTCGACACTGAAGCCGGTGGTGCCAATCACCATGGCCTTGCCTGCCTGCCGGCAGATTTCCAGGTTGTTCAGGGTCACCGACGGGTGAGTGAAATCGATCAGCACATCGAACTGATCCAGCACCTCACTCAAACTGCCCGATAGCCTGACGCCGATCTTGCCCAACGCCGCCAACTCGCCAGCATCGGCACCCACCAGGCTGCTGTCGGCACGATCAATCGCCGCAGTCAGGCTGACGCCATCGGCCTGCTGCACGGCCTCGATCAGGGTCTTGCCCATGCGCCCAGCGGCGCCCATCACTGCTATTCGTTGCATGACATTCGCTCCACGCTATAAGCCTCAAGCCGCGAGCCGGAGCGCAAGCCCTCTTGCAGCTTGTCACTTAGCGCCTGCGGCTGTTGGCCGTTTATTCACACATCGCCGAAGAAACGCTTCACACCCTCGAACCAGCCACTGGCCTTCGGCGAATGCCGGGTATCGCCCTGCAGCGTCTTGCGAAACTCGTCGAGCAGTTCGCGCTGACGCCGATCCAGACTGATTGGCGTTTCTACCGCCACCCGGCACATCAGGTCACCGGCACCGCCACCGCGCACCGGCGCCACGCCCTTACCGCGCAGACGGAACAGCTTGCCGGTCTGAGTGCCTTCTGGAATCTTCAGCTTGACCCGACCATCCAGGGTCGGCACTTCCAGCTCACCGCCCAGCGCCGCATCGGCGAAGCTGATTGGCACCTCGCAGTACAGATGCTTGCCATCGCGCTGGAAGATCGAGTGCTCGCGCACATTGACCACCACATACAGGTCGCCTGCCGGGCCACCCATCGCGCCCGCCTCGCCTTCGCCGGACAGGCGAATGCGATCACCGGTATCGACACCCGGTGGAACTTTCACCGACAGGGTCTTGTGCTCTTCCACCCGACCATGACCATGGCAGGAGCCGCACGGATCGGTAATCATCTTGCCGTTGCCATGGCAGCGCGGACAGGTCTGCTGCACCGAGAAGAATCCCTGCTGCATGCGCACCTGGCCGATACCGCCGCAGGTGGTACAGGTCACCGGAGAAGTGCCCTTCTTCGCCCCGGAGCCTTCGCAGATCTTGCAATTGACCAGAGTCGGCACACGGATGTTGACCGAGGTACCGCGCACCGCCTCTTCCAGATCCAGTTCCAGGGTGTAGCGCAGGTCGCTGCCACGCTGGGCGCCGCCACGCTGGCCGCCACGACCGCCAGCACCACCAAAGAAGTCGCTGAACACATCGCCGAAGATATCGGAAAAGTTTGCCCCGCCCGGACCACCGCCGCCGCCCATCTGCGGATCGACACCGGCATGACCGTACTGGTCGTAGGCCGCGCGCTTGCCGGCATCGGACAATACTTCGTAGGCCTCGTTGGCATCCTTGAACATATCTTCCGACGCTTTATCGTCGGGATTGCGGTCCGGGTGATGCTTCATCGCCAGGCGCCGGTAGGCCTTTTTCAGCTCCGCTTCGCTGGCGCCGCGCTCGACACCGAGCACCTCGTAATAGTCACGTTTAGCCATAAGTCTTCAACACCTTTAAATCGTCTACTCCAGACACGCCAACGCGGGAGCAAGCTCCCGCGCGACGAATCATGCCGGGCGCGACTCGCGTCACGCCCGGCCAGAGCGGCATAAGCTCGCGCTTATTTGTTTTCCTTGACCTCTTCAAACTCCGCGTCGACCACATCGTCGCCCGCGCTTTGAGTGTCATCTGCCTGCTGAGCATCAGCACCAGGCTGTGGCTGCTCGGCATACATCTTCTGCGCCAACGGAGTAGTGGCTTCGGAGAGGGCATTGATCTTGGCTTCGATAGCGGCCTTGTCATCACCCTTGATCGCTACTTCCAGTTCGCCCAGCGCTTTTTCGATAGCGGCCTTCTCGTCCGCGGTGGCTTTATCGCCTGCCTCGGTGACCATCTTGCGCGAGGCGTGCACCAGCTGATCGCCTTGGTTACGGGCAGTGGCCAGCTCTTCGAACTTGCGATCTTCCTCGGCGTTGGCCTCGGCGTCACGCACCATCTGCTCGATTTCTTCCTCGGACAGACCGGAGTTGGCCTTGATCACAATGGACTGCGTCTTACCGGTGGCCTTGTCTTTCGCGCCGACATGCAGAATGCCGTTGGCGTCGATGTCGAAGGTCACTTCGATCTGCGGCACACCACGTGGTGCTGGTGGAATCTCGGCCAGATCGAACTTGCCCAGGGACTTGTTCTGCGAAGCTTGCTTACGCTCGCCCTGCAGCACGTGAATAGTCACCGCGCCCTGGTTGTCGTCGGCAGTGGAGAACACCTGGGATTTCTTGGTCGGAATAGTAGTGTTCTTCTCGATCAACGCAGTCATCACGCCACCCATGGTTTCGATACCCAGGGTCAGCGGCGATACGTCGAGCAGCAGCACGTCTTTCACGTCGCCGGCCAGCACAGCGCCCTGGATAGCAGCACCCATGGCTACGGCTTCGTCCGGATTGACGTCCTTGCGCGCTTCCTTGCCGAAGAAATCGGTTACCAGCTTCTGCACCAGCGGCATACGGGTCTGACCACCGACCAGAATCACGTCGTTGATCTTGGCCACGTCGATACCGGCGTCTTTCAAGGCGATACGGCACGGCTCGATGGTGCGCTGCACCAGGTCTTCAACCAGCGACTCCAGCTTGGCGCGCGAAATCTTCACGTTCAAGTGCTTGGGGCCGGTGGCATCTGCAGTGATATACGGCAGATTGACGTCAGTCTGCTGGCTGGACGACAGCTCGATCTTGGCTTTCTCAGAGGCTTCTTTCAGGCGCTGCATGGCCAACGGGTCACCCTTGAGGTTCATCCCGCTTTCTTTCTTGAATTCGTCGACCAGGTAATCGATCAGACGGATGTCGAAGTCTTCACCGCCGAGGAAGGTGTCGCCGTTGGTGGCCAACACTTCGAACTGGTGCTCGCCATCGACTTCAGCGATCTCGATCACGGAAACGTCGAAAGTACCGCCGCCCAGGTCATAAACGATCACGGTGTGATCGCCCTTGGCCTTGTCCATGCCGTAGGCCAGTGCAGCCGCGGTCGGCTCGTTGATGATGCGCTTGACGTCCAGACCGGCGATGCGACCGGCGTCCTTGGTGGCCTGACGCTGGCTGTCGTTGAAGTAGGCCGGTACGGTGATCACCGCCTCGGTAACTGGCTCGCCGAGGTAGTCTTCGGCGGTCTTCTTCATCTTCTTGAGGATTTCCGCGGATATCTGTGGCGGCGCCATCTTCTGGCCGTTCACTTCAACCCAGGCGTCACCGTTGTCAGCCTTGACGATCTTGTACGGCACCATCTGGATGTCTTTCTGCACGACGTCTTCTTCGAAACGACGACCGATCAGGCGCTTCACCGCGTACAGGGTGTTGTGCGGATTGGTCACAGCCTGGCGCTTGGCCGACTGACCGACGAGAATTTCACCGTCGTTGGCATACGCAACGATCGACGGCGTGGTGCGAGTGCCTTCGGCGTTCTCGATGACCTTGACGTTGCCGTTTTCCAGAATGGAGACGCACGAGTTGGTGGTCCCCAGGTCGATACCGATAATTCTGCCCATCATCATTCTCCTGAAACTTTGATAATTCCGCCGCTGCGCCGTGTCAGCCGCGGTAGCACTAAAACGCTTGACTCATAAATGGGGGCTGATCGCCGAATTTCAAGCCTGCTCATCGATGGACGGCGGTGCTTCGGCCGGCGCCTTGCTGACCACCACCATCGCCGGACGCAACAGTCGACCGTTGAGCAGATAGCCCTTCTGAAACACCTTGAGCACGCTGTTCGGCTCTACATGGGTGCTGTCCTGCATGGCCATGGCCTGGTGGTGCTCCGGATTGAACGGCGCACCGTGCGGGTCGATGGCTTCCAACTGATAGCGCTTGAGGGTGTCGTGGAACAGCTTCAGCGTCAGCTCCATGCCCTCGCGCACCGCCTTGATCGCCTCGTCATCCGGGCTCGACAACTCGAGACCGCGCTCCAGACTGTCGACGACCGGCAGCAGGTCATTGGCGAATTTTTCCAAGGCGAACTTGTGCGCCTTCTCTACATCCTGCTCGGCGCGACGACGTACGTTCTGCAGGTCCGCCGACATGCGTAGGGTCTGATCCTGAGCGGCAGCCAGCTCTTCCTCCAGCACCTGGATGCGCGCGTCCAACTGATCGCTCGAGTCCATTTCGGCACCAGGTGCAGCTTCTGGCAGCTGGGTATCGCGGGTCTGTTCGTCAGCCATGCGTTTCTCCTCTAAAAATTCGACGCAAGCCTAAACTTGCGCGTCTGCCGCCTATATGGGGACAAATTCTGCAGCTTCAAGTGCTGCACAAGGATTGCCAGCCAAGAAACAAACACTGTATAAATATACACACCTAAGCCTTGGGAGGCCTCGCCATGCTGGTGCACCTGTCCGTACACAACTACGCCATCGTTGAACATCTCGACCTGGAGCTGGATAGCGGCATGAGCGTAATCAGCGGCGAAACCGGCGCTGGCAAATCGATCATGCTCGACGCCCTCGGCCTGTGCCTGGGGGATCGCGCCGACAGCGGCGTGGTGCGTCCCGGCGCCGACAAGGCGGACATCCTGGCCAGTTTCGACCTTGGCGACATCCCCGAAGCCCGCACCTGGCTGGCCGAACGCGACCTGGATAGCGACGGCCCGTGCATCCTGCGTCGCGTGATCACCGCCGAAGGCCGCTCGCGCGGCTACATTAATGGCTCGCCCTGCCCCCAGGGCGACCTCAAGGCCATCGGCGAGCTACTGATCGACATCCACAGCCAGCACGAACACCAATCCCTGCTCAAGGCCGAAACCCACCGCCGCCTGCTCGACGAATACGCCGGCAGCCAGGAACTGGCGCGCCAGGTGCAACTGGCGGCGCAGCGCTGGAAACAGACCAAGAATGAGCTGCAGCGCCTGTCCAGCCTCGGCGACGAGCAGCGTTCACGCCATCAGCTGCTCAGCTACCAACTGGAAGAACTGGATAGCCTGGCTCTGGGTGAAAATGAACTGGTACAGCTGGAACAGGAACACAAGAACCTGACCAATGCCGAAAGCCTGCTCAGCGCCTGCCGCCTGGTGATCGAACAGTGCAGTGAGAATGATGCCAGCAACGTGCTCTCGGCACTGTCCGGTAGCCTCAACCGCCTGGGCGCCTTCCAGGGCCAGCCGAGCGCCTTGAGCGAAGCGACCAACCTGCTGGCCAGTGCACAGATCCAGGTGGAGGAAGCGGTCGGCGAGCTCAATCGTTTCCTCGACCATTTCGACGCCGACCCCGAGCGCCTGCAGCAGATGGAAGAACGACTGGATGCAATCTATACCCTGGCGCGCAAGCACCGGATTCAGCCCGGCGAGCTGATTGCCATGCAGCAGCAACTATTCGATGAGCTGGAAAGCCTTAACGCCGACGACCAGGCCGCCGAACGCCTGAACGATGAACTGGCCGCCTTCGAGCGCCACTACCAGGAAAAGGCCGGCGAGCTCAGCGCCCTGCGCCACCGAGCGGCCAGCGAACTGGCCACAGCGGTAGAACTGGAAATGCAGAATCTGGGCATGCCGGGAGGGCGTTTCAGCATCACGCTGAGCGCTAATAACAGCGGCGAACCACAGCCCAACGGCCTCGAACAGCTGGAGTTCCTGGTCAGTGCCAACCCCGGCCAACCGCTCAAGACCCTGGCCAAAGTCGCGTCTGGCGGCGAGTTGTCACGCATCAGCCTGGCGATCCAGGTGATCACCGCGCAAACCTCTCGGGTGCCAACCCTGGTGTTCGACGAAGTCGACGTCGGCATTGGCGGCCCTACCGCCGAAGTGGTCGGGCAACTGTTGCGCCGTCTCGGCGAGCGCGGCCAAGTGCTGGCCGTCACTCACCTGCCACAAGTGGCCGCCCAGGGCCATCAGCACCTGTTCGTACACAAGGTGCGCGGCAGCGATGCAACCCACACGGCCGTGAGCAAGCTGGATAAAAATCAGCGCGTCGAAGAAATCGCCCGCATGCTGGGCGGCGTCGACCTGACCGAGGAATCCTTGGCCCATGCCCGGCAGATGGTCGGCAGCGCCGAGGCTTAACGGGTTTCTGAAACAACAAAGGCGACCCGAGGGTCGCCTTTGTGCATGACGCGCTTGTGCGCTTACTTCTTTTTGCGCACGTAGAGCACCAGGTTGTGATCGACCATCTCGAAGCCGTGCTCTTGCACGATCTCCCTCTGGCGCTTCTCGATTTCAGCATCGAAGAACTCGATCACCTCACCCGAATCGACACAGACCATGTGGTCGTGATGACCACCATCGGCCAACTCGAACACGGCATGACCACCATCGAAGTTATGGCGCACCACCAATCCTGCAGCCTCGAACTGGGTCAGAACGCGGTACACGGTGGCCAGGCCGACGTCTTCGCCCGCCTCCATCAGGGCCTTGTAAACATCCTCTGCACTCATGTGACGCTGCTCGGCGGAATCGAGCATCTGCAGAATCTTGACCCGCGGCAGGGTCACTTTCAGGCCAGCTTTGCGTAGTTCGCTATTTTCAACCATGGTCTGCTTTCTCGCGGAAGCGGCTTCGCAGCTTCCTTTATTGCGGGTATGATCGGGGTTTACGTTGCCCAGCCAAGATAGTGGAAGTCACCCGCCGATGCAAAAAACCAAGTTCCTGCTGACCAGTCTCACCTTCGTGGGACTCCTCGCGCTCGCCGGTTGTTCTTTCCCCGGGGTTTATAAAATCGACGTCCAACAGGGCAATGTCGTTAGCCAAGACATGATAGATCAGTTGCGCCCCGGAATGACCCGCAGCCAAGTGCGGTTTATCATGGGCAACCCGCTGTTGACCGATACCTTCCATGCCAACCGCTGGGACTACCTGTACAGCATTCAACCAGGCGGTGGTAAACGCCTGCAAGAGCGCGTCAGCGTGATCTTCAATGGCAATGATCAACTGGCCGGCCTGTCGGGCGACTTCATGCCGGGCGTCAGTCGCGATGAGGCCATTCTTGGCCAGGATGGCGCCAGCACGGCGGCACCAACCACTGCACAACCGCAAACTGAAGAGCGACCGGCGCCAGGCTCGCTGCTCGAGCAGATCCAGCGCGAAGTTGACGAGGTACAAAGCGTACCGGTGCCGACCCCCGAACCGCTGGACAGCTCGCCGCAGTAAGCAGGCAGGCAGACGCAAAAAAGCCCGGATATTTCCGGGCTTTTTCATGCGCGCCGATCTGACGTCAAACGCCCTCTTCATCAGCCTTGGCTTTTGCCGCCTTGGCCGCACGCTGCTTGCGCACCTCTTTCGGGTCGGCGATCAGCGGCCGATAGATCTCCACCCGCTCGCCATCCTCCAGCACCCGCTCTTGTGGCCTGGCTACCGCCTTGCCGAAGATCCCCAGCGGAATGCTCGCCAGTTCAAGGTCAGGAAAATGCACCTGCATGCCCGACTGCTCGGCTGCCTGGCGCACCGTAGTACCGTAAGGCAGACTCAGACGCAGCAGCTTCTGCTTATCCGCCAAGGCATAAACCACTTCGACCACGATCATCTTGCTATCCATATAGCTGCTTCGCCCTTTGACAGAATGCGTCCACCAGGGTGTTTGCCGCCTGGTTGAACAGTGGTCCAAGCGTGACCCGCACCAAGGGACCAGCATATTCGAAGGTCAGGTCCAGACTCATTTTGCAGGCCCTGTCGCCCAATGCCTTGAACACCCACTGGCCATGCAGCTGACTGAACGGCCCTTCCTCCAGAGTCAGCTCGATCGACTGCCCCCAGACCAGCACATTACGGGTAATGAAACGCTGGCTAACCCCACCCTTGGCCACTGCCAGACTGGCGCGCATGTGGGTTTGACTGGCGTCCAGAACCTCACTGGCCGCACACCAGGGCAGGAACTCGGGGTAACGCGCCACGTCATTAACCAGTTCGAAAAGGGCGGAAGCCGGGTACGGCAGCAACGCCGAGCGCTGAATATGGGTACTCATAAGCCTGCAACTTCATTCAATAGGGTGACTGCACTCATTTCGTCAACTCTGCGACAAACACGATCAATATACCCAATGGCGCCACCACACGAATCAACCAATAGACCACGCCGAACAACAGCGGATTGTTGATCGCCAACTCCTCGCGCACCGCTTCGCGCTTGAGCACCCAGCCGGCGAACAGCACGAAGGCCAGGCCACCTGCCGGTAAGAGAATGCGACTGGTCAGGTAGTCGATGCTGTCGAAGAAGTTTCGCCCGCCTTCGGCGCCCCACTGAAACAGGTGAAAACCGTCGCCAGCGAAGACGAAGAACTTGGCCTCGGCAGCGACATTGAAGGACAACACCGTGCCCATGCCCACCACCCAGCACACCAGCACCAACCCGCTGGTAATCTGCCCCCGGCTGCGCTCGGTACGCTCGACCAGGTAAGCAACGGCGGGCTCCAGCATGGAAATAGACGAGGTCCAGGCCGCGATCAGCACCAATACGAAAAACAGCGTACCCATGACCTGACCGAACGCAATACTACCGAAGGCCACCGGCAAGGTGACGAACATCAACCCGGGGCCGGCGCCCGGCTCCATGCCGGCGGCAAACACGATAGGAAATAGCGCCAAACCAGCCGTCAAGGCCACCAGGGTGTCGAGAATGCCGACCGCCAACACCGTCGAGCCGATCGAGGCGCGCTTGGGCATATAGGCGCCGTAGACCATGATCGAACCGACGCCAACGCTGAGGGTGAAGAAGGCATGCCCCATGGCTGCTAGCACGCCGTCGAGCAACTTGTCGGGCTGAAAATCGAAGAGGAAGTGAAAGCCCTGCATAAAGTGTCCGGTGGTCATGCTGTAACCCAGCAGCACCAGCAGCAAGATGAACAGCAGCGGCATCATGATGCGCAAACTGCGCTCCAGGCCGGCCACGACACCACGGGCGATAACGAAGCCGGTCAACAGCATGAACAGCGTGTGCCACAGGGTTAGACGCCAAGGGTCGGCCGTCAGCGCGCCGAACGTAGCGCCCGCCCCCTCTGCACTGATGCCCTCGAACTGACCGCCACCCATGCCGATGATGTAGTCCAGCGACCAGCCTGCGATGACACTGTAGAAGGACAGGATCAGCAGCGCGGCGATCATGCCCATCAGCGCGGCCCACGACCACCGTGGCGAAGCGCCTGACTCTAGCGCCAGCGCTCGCAGAGAATTCACCGGACTCTGCCGGCCGCGGCGCCCGATCAGGGTTTCTGCCAGCATGATCGGCAAGCCGACCAGGAAAATGCACACCAGGTACATGATGACAAAGGCCCCACCGCCATACATGCCGGCCATGTAGGGAAACTTCCAGATATTGCCGAGACCCACTGCGGAACCGGTTGCTGCCAGGATAAACACCCAACGACTGGCCCAGGCGCCGTGAATCGAAACCTTGTCACTCACCATGAATACGCCCGAAATATATGCAAAAGATGCGCATTGTCCGGGATTAGCCCACCTCTCTCAAGATCAGGCTGTCGCCAGCAGGCCAACGACTCCCTATAATGCGCGCCCTATGGCTAAACAAAAGAAACACCCTCAAGGCACCATTGCCCAGAACAAAAAGGCGATGCACGACTTTTTCGTCGAATCCAGATTCGAGGCGGGCCTGGTCCTGGCCGGCTGGGAAGTGAAAAGCCTGCGCGCTGGCAAGGCCCAGCTGGTCGACAGCTATGTATTGCTGAAGGACAACGAAGCCTGGCTGATGGGCTTCCACATCACCCCGCTGAAGACTGCCAGCACCCACGTGATTGCCGACCCGACCCGCACGCGCAAACTGCTGCTGAACAAGCGCGAGCTGGAAAAACTGTTCGGCGCCGTACAGCAGAAGGGTCACACCTGCGTGGCACTGGCGGTTTACTGGAAGGCGCATTTGATCAAATGCGAGATCGCCCTGGCCAAGGGCAAGAAGGACTTCGACAAGCGCCACACCGAAAAAGAGCGTGACGCCGACCGTGAAGTCCAGCGCGCCATGCGCACCAAGGGCAAGGACGATTGATCGGCGGAGGAAGGAGGCGTCAACTTCATTGCTCCTCCTCGCTCATGTGAGCAGCACTTCAGTTGACCACGCCGCGCCAGCAGACTCATCGCCATGCTGGGTTACGCCGCCCGGTGACACCGGACTTGATCGGAAATCTTGTCGGCGACCAACCTACCCCTCTACGGCTTAGTGATTGCGGCTGATCCGCGCCGCTGCGCCCGCGCCACGCGCTGCGCTTGCTGCTGCACTTCGGCGAGCACTTCCTGCACATAATCGATATGCCGATTGGACAACTGCCGCGCGTCTTCGGCACGCCCCTCGATGATCGCCTCATAAAGTGCCCGATGCTGATCGATCAGCATGTCGCGGGTCTCGTCGCGCTGGGCGTACATGCCGCCGATATTGGTCACCACGTTGCGCTTGAGCAGGTCGAACAAGCCGCGAATGGTGTGCAGCAGCACGGCATTATGGCTGGCTTCGGCAATGGCCAGGTGAAAGCTCGCATCAGCCGCCCCCTCTTCAGCGCGGGTCACCTTGCCGCTACGGCTGTAACAGTCCTGCAGCGCGGCAAATGCCTCCCTCAGGCGCTGACGGTCCAGCTCGGTGGCGCGCTGGGCTGCATAAAACGCACAGGAACCTTCCAGGGTGTGGCGAAACTCCAGCAGGTCGCGCTGGGCTTCCGGGTTGCTCTCCAGCAGCTGCAACAGCGGATCACTGAAGGTCGAGCCGAGCGAGTCGGCGACATAGTTACCGCCGCCCTGACGGCTGACTAGCAAGCCCCTGGCCGCCAGTTTCTGAATTGCCTCGCGCAACGACGGTCGCGACACGCCGAACCGTTCGGCCAGCGCACGCTCGGCGGGCAGTCGCTCGCCCGCCTTCAACGTACCTTCCAAGATCATGGTTTCCAGCTGACTGACAATATCGTCCGACAAACGGCGCTGGCGCACCTGCCCTACTTCCATAGCCCGAACCTCACTGGTTTTACCACCTGCAACGCCCTCCCCGGGCATCTGTAGAGCAAGCCTATAGCGGCGCCGGAGCCCTTACAAGACAAGGACACTCGACCAAAGTAGTAAGCCTGCTAATTGACAGTAGCAAGCATCCACTTTTACTCTGGCCGCGCCACATTGTAAATTGGTATTACCAATTTACCCAAACCTAGAACAATTCCAAGAAGCTTATGAGGTCTGCCATGCCGGTCATCGCCAAACCACTTGCCGCACCGCTGCATCCGCATTCACCCATGCGCATCGCGCGCCGCTAAGGAGAGACCAACATGTCATCTGGTCTTCTGGCTCTACTCGCTTTTTCCCCGATCCTGCTCGCAGCCATCCTGCTGGTCGGCCTGCGCTGGCCGGCCAAGCACGCCATGCCGCTGGTCTACTTGGTAACCGCCGCCATTGGTCTGTTCGCCTGGGAGATGAGCGTCAACCGCGTACTCGCCTCGACCCTGCAAGGCCTGCTGATTACCCTCGGTCTGCTGTGGATCATCTTCGGCGCCATTCTGCTACTCAACACCCTCAAGCACTCCGGCGGCATCACCGCGATCCGCGCTGGCTTCGCCACCATCAGCCCTGATCGGCGCATTCAGGCGATCATCATTGCCTGGTTGTTCGGCTGCTTTATCGAAGGCGCCTCCGGCTTCGGTACGCCAGCGGCGATTGCCGCACCGCTGCTGGTGGCCATCGGCTTCCCGGCCATGGCCGCGGTACTGATGGGTATGCTGGTACAGAGCACACCGGTGTCTTTCGGTGCTGTGGGCACGCCCATCATAGTCGGGGTCAATACCGGCCTGGATTCGGCCACCCTCGGCGCGCAACTGCTTGAGCAAGGCTCTTCCTGGGCGCAGTTCCTACAGTTGATCACCAGTGAAGTGGCGATCATTCACGCCATCGTCGGCACTGTGATGCCGCTGATCATGGTGCTGATGCTGACACGCTTCTTCGGCACCGAAAAAAGCTGGAAAGCCGGCTTCGAAGTCCTGCCGTTCGCAATTTTCGCCGGCTTGGCCTTCACCATCCCCTACGCCCTCACCGGGGTATTCCTCGGTCCGGAATTTCCATCGCTGGCCGGCGGCCTGATCGGTCTGGCGATTGTCACCAGCGCAGCGCGCCTGGGCTTTCTGCTGCCAAAAACCACCTGGGACTTTGCCCCGGCGGACAAGTGGCCGAGCGAATGGCTGGGCACCATAGAAATGAAGCTGGACCAACTGACCGCCAAGCCAATGAGCTCCCTGCGCGCCTGGCTGCCCTATGTGCTGGTCGGTGCCCTGCTGGTGATCAGCCGGGTCGTGCCGCAAGTCAGTGCTGCACTAAAGGCTGTGGTGGTGAACTTCCCCGACCTGCTTGGTGAGACCGGGGTCAGCGCCAACTTCATGCCGCTGTATTTGCCCGGCGGCATCTTGGTTGCGGTCGTCATCGCCACCTTCTTCTTCCACGGCATGAAGCTGCGCGATCTGGGCTCGGCGGTCAAGGAATCCTCCGGCGTGCTGCTCAGCGCCGGTTTCGTCCTGCTGTTCACCGTGCCGATGGTGCGCATCCTGATCAACTCGGGCGTCAACGGCGCCGACCTGGCCAGCATGCCGATCCTCATGGCGCGCTGGGTGGCTGACAGCGTCGGTGGCATCTACCCGCTGCTGGCACCGAGCATTGGCGCCCTGGGGGCCTTTATCGCCGGCTCCAACACGGTCAGCAATATGATGTTCAGCCAGTTCCAGTTCGGCGTGGCCACTAACCTGGGCATCTCCGGCGCATTGGTTGTCGCGGCACAGGCCATTGGTGCCGCCGCAGGGAATATGGTCGCCATCCACAACGTGGTCGCCGCCTCTGCCACGGTCGGTCTGCTGGGTCGCGAAGGCAGCATCCTGCGCAAAACCATATGGCCTACGCTGTACTACGTGCTCTTCACCGGCGCGATCGCCATGATCGCGATCTATGTATTGGGCGTTAGCGACCCCCTGGCCGCTGGCTGACAGGCTCCATTTACGACTCCCGTATAACCCAGACAGGTCGGCCCCGCAGCACTTATGGGGCCGCGTCCTGGGCAAGAACAGCCTACTCCTGGCACTAGGGTGAAACCGATGATCATTTCTGCTTCTACCGACTACCGCGCAGCGGCGCAACGCAAGCTACCGCCGTTCCTGTTCCACTACCTCGACGGCGGCGCCTACGCCGAACACACGTTGCGGCGCAACGTCGAGGATCTGGCCGACATCGCCCTGCGTCAGCGGGTTCTGCGCAACATGTCCGAGTTGAGTCTGGAAACCCGCCTGTTCAATGAAACCCTGGCGATGCCCGTGGCGCTGGCCCCCGTCGGCCTGACGGGGATGTACGCCCGCCGCGGCGAAGTGCAAGCGGCCCAGGCAGCTGCAGCCAAGGGCATTCCCTTCACCCTGTCCACGGTGTCGGTGTGCCCGATCGAAGAAGTGGCGCCGGCGATCGACCGACCGATGTGGTTCCAGCTCTACGTGCTCAAGGATCGCGGCTTCATGAAGAATGCGCTGGAGCGCGCCAAGGCCGCCGGCGTCACCACCCTGGTGTTCACCGTCGACATGCCGGTACCGGGCGCCCGCTACCGTGACGCCCACTCCGGCATGAGCGGACCGAACGCGCCGCTACGGCGCATGCTGCAGGCCATGACTCACCCTAGCTGGGCTTGGGACGTCGGCCTGTTCGGCCGCCCCCATGACCTGGGCAATATCTCCGCCTACCGCGGCAGCCGCACCGGCCTGGCGGACTATATCGGCTGGCTCGGCGCCAACTTCGACCCGTCGATTTCGTGGAAGGACCTGGAGTGGATCCGCGAATTCTGGGACGGCCCGATGGTGATCAAGGGCATCCTCGATCCGCAGGACGCCAAGGACGCGGTGAGTTTTGGCGCCGACGGCATCGTCGTCTCCAACCACGGTGGCCGCCAGCTCGACGGCGTGCTGTCGAGCGCGCGCGCACTGCCGGCCATCGCCGATGCGGTCAAGGGCGAGCTGGCAATCCTGGCCGACTCGGGCATTCGCACCGGCCTGGATGTAGTACGGATGATCGCCTTGGGGGCCGACACAGTACTGCTCGGGCGCGCCTTCATCTACGCGCTGGCCGTAGCCGGCGGCGCGGGCGTGAGCAACCTGCTCGAGCTGATCGAGAAAGAGATGCGCGTGGCCATGGTCCTGACCGGCGCCAAGTCGATCAGCGAAATCAGCGCCGAGTCGCTGGTGCGCGAACTGGGCCGCTGAGCAGCAGCCCCTCTTTTGTAGGAGCGGATTTATCCGCGATTTTCGCGGCGGAGCGGAATGCTACCCGGCCACTCCCACAACAGCGCCGCGGCACCAGCAATCCCGACGCGCCGCCCAACGTACTGAAAATAATCCGGAGCGCCCATGAGCCTGTCCACTGCCTTCCTCGCCGCCGTCGAGCGCCTGATCCCTCGCGAACGCCGCTTCGACGACCCGCTGTCAACCCTGGCCTTCGGCACCGATGCCAGCTTTTACCGGCTGATTCCCCAGTTGGTGATTAGGGTCGAGGCGGAACTGGAAGTGGTCGACCTGCTCAAACTGGCCGGCATGTACCAGGTACCGGTGACCTTCCGCGCCGCGGGCACCAGCCTATCCGGCCAGGCCATCAGCGACTCGGTACTGATCGTACTGGGCGATAACTGGAACGGCCGGGAAATCCGTAACCAGGGTCGACAAATCCGCCTGCAACCGGGGGTGATCGGCGCCCAGGCCAACGCCGTGCTGGCGCCCTTCCAGCGCAAGATCGGCCCAGATCCGGCCTCGATCAATGCTTGCAAGATCGGCGGCATCGTCGCCAATAACGCCAGCGGCATGTGCTGCGGCACCGCACACAACACCTATCACACCCTGGCCGGCATACGCCTGGTGTTGGCCGACGGCACGGTGCTGGATAACGAAGACCCGCTAAGCGTGACACGCTTTGCCGCCAGCCACGCCGGCTTGCTCGAACAGCTGGCCGAACTGGGCCGGCTGACCCGCGCCAATAGCACGCTGGCCGCCAGGATCCGGCATAAATACCGACTGAAGAACACCACAGGTCTGTCGCTCAACGCCCTGGTCGACTTCGACCAGCCGCTGGATATCCTCAGTCACCTGATGGTCGGCTCAGAAGGCACTCTGGGCTTTATCAGTGCGGTGACCTACGACACCGTGCCCGACCACCCGCACAAGGCCAGCGCCCTGCTGGTGTTCCCCGATGTGGAGAGCTGCTGCCGCGCAGTCACCGTGCTGAAAAGCCAGCCAGTCTCCGCCGTCGAACTGCTGGACCGGCGCAGCCTGCGTTCGGTAGAGAACAAACCAGGCATGCCGGACTGGGTAAAGGGCCTCTCCACCAACGCCTGCGCCCTGCTGATCGAGTCCCGCGCCGCCAGCCAGAGCCTGCTGCATGAGCAGCTTGGGCAGGTGATGGCATCGATCGCCGAATTCCAGCTGGAAAAACAGGTCGACTTCAGCGAAGACCCAGCGGTGTACAACTTGCTGTGGAAGATCCGCAAGGACACCTTTCCTGCCGTCGGCGCGGTGCGCCAGACCGGCACCACGGTCATCATCGAGGACGTCACCTTCCCCATCGAGCGGCTCGCCGAAGGAGTCAATCGCCTGCTCGCGCTGCTCGACAAGCATCACTACGACGAAGCGATCATTTTCGGCCACGCCCTGGAAGGCAATTTGCACTTCGTCTTCACCCAGGCCTTCGAAACGCCCGAGCAAATCGCCCGCTACTCGGCATTCATGGATGAGGTGACGCAGTTGGTGGCGGTGGAGTTCGGCGGTTCGCTCAAGGCTGAGCACGGCACCGGGCGCAACATGGCGCCCTTCGTCGAACTGGAATGGGGCGCGGACGCCTACCAGCTGATGTGGCAGCTCAAGCGCCTGCTCGACCCGCAAGGCATCCTCAACCCGGACGTGGTGCTCAGCGAAGATCCAGACATCCACCTGAAAAACCTCAAGCCGCTGCCCGCCGCCGACGAAATCGTCGACAAGTGCATCGAATGTGGCTTCTGCGAGCCGGTTTGCCCGTCCAAGGGGCTGACCCTGAGCCCGCGCCAACGCATCGTGATCTGGCGCGATATCCAGGCGAAACAACGCGCAGGCATCGATACCACCGCACTGGAGCGCGATTACCGCTATCAGGGCATCGACACCTGCGCCGCCACCGGCCTATGCGCCCAGCGTTGCCCCGTGGGGATCAACACCGGCGACCTGGTGCGCAAGCTGCGCGCCCGCGACGCCAACCATCAACGCAGCGCCGACTGGCTGGCGAACAATTTTCGCCGCGCCATGCAAGGCACCCGCGTCATGCTGCACGTGGCCAACGGCGCACGCCTGCTCATGGGCGCCCCACTGCTCAGCCGCACCTCTGCCGCCCTGAGCAAGGCCAGCCAGGGTCGCGTGCCGCAGTGGACGCCGGCGCTGCCGCAGCCGGTCCAGCGACTGCAACTGCCCGTGGCCACTGGCGATGAGCGTCCGCAGGTGGTTTACCTCGCGGCCTGCGTATCCCGCGCCATGGGTCCGGCAGCCAGCGATGCCGAACAGATGCCGCTGCTCGACAAGACTCGCGCGCTATTGGAGAAGGGCGGCTTCCAGGTGGTGTTCCCGGACCATCTGGACAATCTCTGCTGCGGCCAGCCATTCGCCTCCAAGGGTTATGCCGCGCAAGCCGAGCGCAAGCGCCAGGAACTCATAGACGCGTTGCTCAAGGCCAGTCGCGGCGGTCTCGACCCGATCTACTGCGACACCAGCCCCTGCACCCTGCGCCTGCTACAGGACGGACTCGACCCTCGCCTGAAACTGCATGACCCGGTGAAATTCATCCGCGAGCAACTACTCGATCGTCTGGAGTTCCAGCCGCAGGACACGCCTGTGGCCGTACATGTCACCTGCAGCACCCAGCATCTGGGCGAAGCCCAGGGGCTGATCGATATCGTCCGTCACTGCACCAGCCAAGTGGTGATCCCCGAGGGCATTCACTGCTGCGGTTTTGCCGGCGACAAGGGCTTCACCACCCCGGAACTCAACGCCCACGCGTTACGCAGCCTGCAATCAGCCGTGCAGTACTGCGCGGAAGGCATTAGCACCAGCCGCACCTGCGAGATCGGTTTGAGCCAACATGGTGGTATCGACTACCACGGCCTGGTCTATCTGGTGGATCGGGTTTCCCGCGCCAAGCACTGAGTACTTTGCCCCGCCCTGCGGGACTTTTATCCCGGAGGCAAATCAGACCAACGGCCTCAGGGCCGCCAGGGGTGCTTTCTATACTGAGATCTCCAGCCGTTTAAAGGAGCACCTCCATGCGCCGTCTAGCCGTCTTTTTCATCACAGCACTACTCAGCACTTCGCTCTGGGCCTCACAGTGCCCAGCGGATATGGCGAAAATCGACGCCATGCTGCAAAGCAATCCGCCCAGCGACGCGACCGTACTGGCACAAGTACAAAAGCTCCGAGCCGAAGGCGAAGAGCTGCACAAGGCTGGCAACCACAGCCAGTCCGTGCAAGTGCTCGACGAAGCCCTGTTGTTGCTCGAGGCCAGCGAATAGCCCCGTATCAGTGGCCTTGTCCCAACAGGGTCAGGACTAATCGGCGCACCTGAGCCAAATCGATAGGTTTGGCCAGGCACGCCTGTGCGCCGCGCTGACGCGCCTCGCTAAACACCGTCTCATCGGCCGTAGCACTGATTACCAATACAGGCACCGCGCGCAGACGCGGATTGCGGCGCATGGCATCCAGCACCTGCAAACCGTCACCGTCGGGCAAGTCCAGATCAAGCAATAGCAAGGTCGGCGTGCGGTTCTCCAGTTCGGCCAACGCCCCCTGCACCGAACCGACCCCGCGCACATCGGCGAACTCGCGTAGCGCTTCCTGCACCACCTTCACCGATGCGGGGTGATCCTCGACGCACAGCACTTCGGCTTTACGCTTCGGCTCTGCCACCTCGACCGGCGGCGCAGTGGTGACGGCTATCTCGGGTGCCGCGGCGCTGGGCAAGTCGACCCAGAAACGGCTACCTCCGCCGAGCGTGCTGCAAAAACCCATTTCGCCGCTCATCAGGCTGGCCAGTTCGCGACACAACACCAAGCCGATACCGGTTCCAGGAATGCTCGAGTTCTCTCGACCCAGACGCTGGAACGGCTGAAACAACTGGGCCTGCTGCTCGGGGGTCAAACCTGGACCGCTGTCCTCGACCCACAAGCGTACGCAGTTCGAGCGTACGTCATAGCCCAGACTGATCAGCCCTTGCGGGCTGTTGTATTTGATCGCATTGGACAGCAGATTGAGTATCACCTGGCGCAAACGGCGCATATCGGCCTGCACGTACAAGCCGGCATCGACTTCCGCCAGTACCTGCAACTGCAGACGCCGCTGTTGGACTTCCGGGAGTACCAGTTCGGCGCAACCATTGAGCAGCGCGCCGACTTCCACCGCCTGCAATTGCAACTGCTGGCGGCGGCTCTCGATGCTCGACAGATCGAGGATGTCATCGACCAACGACGTCAGGTGGCGACTGGCGTTCACGATCTCGCGGGCATAATCTGCTTCCTGCTGGACCTCCGGCTTGCCTTGCGTCTCCAGTTCGATCAACTGGCCAAAGCCATAAATGGCATTCAGCGGCGTGCGCAGCTCATGGCTCATGCTCGACAGGAAACGGCTCTTGGCCTGGCTGGCAGCCTGGGCTTGCAAGCTGGCGCGGCGCAACTCCTCCTGCACCTGCTTGAGCCGGGTAATGTCGACATGCGTACCGGCGATGCACAGGGCGCCGCCGTTGCTATCGCGCTCGAGTACCTTGCCGCGGCTGAGCAACCAAATATATTCGCCACTGGCATCGGCATAGCGATACTCCGCCTCGAACTGATCCTCACCGCTGACCACGAAGAGCTGCCGCAGATGGCGGATGCGCTCCAGGTCATCCGGGTGCACACGCAGGTTGAACTCGCTGAAACTCATGCTCTCGGCTCGCAGGCCGAAACGTTTGACGAAGTGGTCACTGACCTTGATCGCCATGTTCGGCGCATCCACCTCCCACAGACTCTCCGTAGTACTCTCCAGCACCAGTTGCAGAATCCGCTGCGCCTCATGCCGCTCGCTGTCGCTGGCCTGCAACTGCTCGCCGGTCTGCTGCACGGCCTGGGCCATGCTGACCAACTCATCGATCTGACTGGACGGCGCACTGGGGTGGTAATCGCCCTGACCGAGCCGACGCATCATGCCGACGATACCGGCAATCGGCTGAGCCAGTTGATCACTCAAGCGCCGCGAGCGCAGCCACATCCAGGCAAAAAATAACAGGTAGAACAAGCCCAGACCGACGATCAACAGGTAGCCGATCTGCAAGTAGCGCTCGGCCAGGCGGTTAGTCTCGCGGTAGATGTTTTCCTCATCAACCACCAGCATCAGACGCCAGCCTGTTTGTGGGATCTCGCTCCAGGCCACCAGTTGCTTGCGCCCACCGAGCATCACCTCCTGCACACGGCCCTGACCCGATGCCATAGCCTGCAACAGCGGCTGCATGCTAGAACGCGACTCAAGGCTGAAATCCGCAGGCTTGAGCACCTCACGACGTACCGCCTCGGCGTAGGAATACTCGGTAAGCTCGTGCAACGCGAAGTCCTCCTCGCCGGCCTGCGGCAACACCATGATGTTGTTGTCACGGCTGACCAACATGGCATAGCCCTGCCAAGGCACATCCAGCTCACCTATCTCGCTGAGCATCTGGCCCGCCGTTATATCCAGGCCGACCACGCCCTCGAGAAAGTCACCGCGGTATACCGGGGCCACCGCCGACATCATCCAGCCTTGCCCTGCCGGATCGAGATAGACATCGGTCCACACCACATCGCGTGCCGGGTTGTGGCGTGCGTCGGCCAAGTAATAGAAGTTGTAATCGGGTATCACCATGTCATGGGGATACTGCTCGGGGGTCATGAAGAATGGGTAAATCCGGTTATAGCTGTCCCAGCTGTTGAAATAGAGCGCGCTGACCAACGGGTTGGCGTCTCGAATCGAACGCATCAGTGGGTCGATTTGCGACAAGCGCAAGGCCTTGACGTGATCCTGCAGCGCCGGTGGCGTGCTGTTGGCGTAGAAAGACGCTGCGCGGCCATCGTCGCTACGGCTGTAAAACACCCCATTGCTGGTCGAAACATGCCGCTTGAGTTCCAGTGCATCGGGCTGGAAGCCGGTACTTTGCAGCGCATGACTCGCTGTATCACGAAAAATCCGCACCTGCGCCTCGACCGAGCGTAACCGACTGTCGATCACCTGACCCTCACGCGCCACCGCCGTGGACAAATCCTCCAGGGCACTCTGCTGCAAATGACCGATTTGCGCATCGCGAATGGCTGCATTGCTCAGCAAATACACGGTGATCAACACCGTCTCCACCAGGATCAGCGGAATCAAGGCACTCTGCACAAAGGCGCGCCAAATCCACTGGCGCACGGGGTAACGCGATACTCGCGGCATAATCAGGTCTCTTCCCAAAGACATTGCACCCACTTCAAGCAGCAAGCATAGCTGCACATGACTGGCAGCGTCCGCCTGGATATTGCCTGGTCGACGCTACGCAACCTTTGCCGTACACTACGCGTGAAGCTTGCGAGAGCTTCATCCAAGACAGTTTTGGGGCCGATTAGGATTCGACGCCGGTTGCAAAACTCGAGGGGCATGCCGAGTTGGTAACAGAACTCGTAAATAAACTGTTGCAAAAATCCATAATTGCCAATGATGACAATTACGGTGCTCAACTAGCTGCGTAAGCAGCCTAGTCGCACTTCTGGTAGCTTCGGCTCCAGCAATCATTAGGGGATGTCTGTAAACCCGAAATGATTGTCATATAGAACAGAATCGCCGCGTAGTACGTTGTGGACGAAGTGGCTAAAAATTACACAACTCGCCCAAAGCACCCTGCCCGTCGGGCGGCCAAGGGTTAACTCAGTAGACACGGCTAAGCATGTAGAACCGACAGCGGAGTACTGGCGGACGGGGGTTCAAATCCCCCCGGCTCCACCACCTATACATCTAAAGACGTCCACGGACGTCTTTTTTTGTGCCTGAAACCCAGCAAGTACGGGGCTTTCAGCGCTATAGAGATCCATGAGCGTCCACGGACATCTATGTAATTATGTATTCCAAGTGGTATTCCAAGCTCTCAGCTGGTAATTTTTGGAATACACAATCAGCACTGGAATACACCATGGGTGCCCAAGCCACGCGCCTTTCTGACCTCAAAGTCAAAGCCGCAAAGCCTAAAGAAAAGGACTACACGCTTACTGATGGCAACGGTCTTCAAATGCGAGTGCGAATCAATGGCTCTAAGCTATGGAATTTCAACTATATCCATCCCGTAACCAAAAAGCGGATCAACATGGGGCTAGGCACCTTTCCCGAGGTGAGCCTGGCCCAAGCGCGCAAGCGGACCGTTGAGGCCAGGGAACTCGTCGCGCAGGGACTAGACCCGAAAGAGAGGCGCGACGCTGATCGACAAGCGCAAAAAGCAGCCACAGAACACACTTTCCAAAACGTATCGACCGCGTGGTATGAGCTGAAAAAGGATTCGGTGACCCCGGCCTACGCCGAGGACATCTGGCGCTCCCTCACTCTGCACATTTTTCCGGACCTAGGCACTACACCGATCTCATCCATCAGTGCCCCTAAGGTCATCAACCTGCTCCGGCCACTCGAAACCAAAGGCAGCCTTGAAACAGTTAAACGGCTGTCGCAGCGGCTCAACGAGATCATGACTTACGGGGTCAACTCGGGACTTATTCACGCAAACCCGCTCAGTGGGATTCGCTCCGTCTTCAAGAAGCCGAAAAAGAAGAACATGGCGGCACTTGCTCCCGAAGAGCTGAAAGAGCTCATGGTGGCAATTGCCAATGCCAGCATAAAAAGAACTACGCGGTGCCTGATCGAATGGCAGCTCAACACCATGACCCGCCCTGCAGAGGCGGCCACCACCCGCTGGGCGGATATCGACTTCGACAAGGGGATCTGGACGATTCCTGCGGAACGCATGAAGAAACGCCGCACGCACATTATCCCGCTCACGGAGCAAGCCTTGGCTCTCCTGGAAGCAATCAAGCCCTACAGCGGGCACCGGGAGTATGTGTTCCCCGCAGATCGTAACCCTCGAACCCATTGCAACAGCCAGACCGCCAACATGGCGCTAAAGCGTATGGGCTTCGAAGGGCGGCTGGTCAGTCATGGCATGCGCTCAATGGCCAGCACCATCCTCAACGAACAAGGTTGGGATCCGGAGTTGATTGAGGTAGCGCTTGCCCACGTCGACAAGGACGAAGTGCGAAGCGCCTACAACAGAGCGGACTATATCGAGCGCAGACGACCGATGATGGTCTGGTGGAGCGAACACATCCAGGAAGCTGCTACAGGAATGTTGGCGCTGATGGAAAATTGACCCACCCTGCCGATTGAAATTTGACCCAGGGCGGATTGCTGATTTCTTTACCAGCAACTGTGGATAAGTCTATCAACGCAGCTGCTCTTGATCCCCCTCTTTCGTTAGCCCAGTTCAGTTGTTGAAAACCTGCCGCATGCTGTCATGCAGCAGGCCACTCGTTCGGCATGGTCAAAACGGTTCGTCGTCCTCCGGTTCCTGGCCAGCCTTACGTTTTCGTTCCCGTGATTTGATCTTTGCCTGGGCCGCCAAGCTGCTGTGTTGCAAGCGATAGGACTCGTTGCCGGTTTCGACGATGTGGCAGTGGTGGGTTAGCCGATCCAGTAGGGCGGTGGTCATCTTGGCGTCGCCGAACACGCTCGACCATTCGGCGAAGCTCAGGTTGGTGGTGATCACCACGCTGGTGTGTTCGTACAGCTTGGACAGCAGGTGAAACAACAGGGCGCCGCCGGCCTGGCTGAACGGCAGATAGCCCAGCTCGTCGAGGATGACCAGATCCATGCGCAGCAGGGCCTGAGCGATCCGCCCGGCTTTGCCGTCGTGCTTCTCGCGCTCCAGCAGATTGACCAGATCGACCGTGGAGTAGAAGCGCACGCGCTTGCCGTGCCGGGTGATGCCGGACACGGCCAGCGCGGTGGCCAGGTGGGTTTTACCGGTGCCTGGCCCACCGATCAGTACCACGTTCTGCGCGGTGTCGGTAAAGGCTAGGCTGGCCAGCTCGCTGATCAAACGGGCGTCTGCGCTGGAGGCGCTGAAGTCGAAGCCGGCCAGGTCGCGGTGCATCGGCAGCTTGGCCATGTTCATCTGGTGGCTCACCGATCGCATGGCACGATCTGTGTGCTCTTGTTCCAGCAGGTGTTCGAGCAGCCACTTGGACGAGGCTGTGTTCGACTCACCCTGCGCAGTCAACTCCGCCCAGGCAGTGGCCATGCCGTGCAGGCGAAGCTCCTTGAGTTCCGCCATCAAATCACGCATGACCGATCTCCTCGGTCTGGCCACGCAGGCGGTCGTAGCGCGCCGTGTTGGCGACGGGGGCTTCTTTGAGCGACAAGTGGGTTTCGACGCTGGGCGGTGGCTCAGCCGCTGTCAGGCGCGCCACGACATTGAGGATATGTTCGGCGCTCAGGCTGCCGCTCTCCAGTACCAGGTCAACGGCCACCAGCACGGCATCGAGACCGGCGACCGGTACGGCAGCCAGGACTTGCGCCATGATCCGGTCACCGCCGGCATACCGGCCCAAACCGTGCTTGAGCTGACGCAGCGGCGCTGGCAGATCGGCAAAGGGCGCGCCGTTACGCAGCGCGCCGGGCTTGCGCTCGATCAGCGGGATGTAGTGCTGCCAGTCATAGCTGACCTGGTCGCGGTCCAGCAAACGCCCGTGGTTGGCGATCAGTGCGTCATCCGCGACTACTTCGATTCGGGTCGTATACAAACGGCTGCTGACCCACTTACCTGCGTACTCACAAGGCACCGAGTAGCGGTTGCGCCCGACGCTGACCAGGCAGGTGCTGGAAACCCGTGCCGCCCGCTCGACGTAACCATCGAAGGGCGCAGGCATAGGCATCAGTTCGGCCCGCTCCAACTCCAGCACCTCGGCCACGCTCAGGCCGCCGTATTGCGGGTGCGCCAGCTCGCTCCAGAGTGCCCGGCAGCGCTGGCCCAGCCAGGCATTGAGTTCTTCGAAGGAGTGAAATTGATGATCTTGGGCGTCTAACCAGATACGCCTGCGGCTGTCCTGCACGTTCTTTTCAACGATGCCCTTTTCCCAACCCGAGGCGACGTTGCAGAAGTCCGGGTCGAACAGGTAATGCGCGCACATCACCGCGAAGCGCGCATTCACCGTGCGGCCTTTGCCCTTGTTGACCTTGTCGACGGCGGTCTTCATGTTGTCGTAGATGCCCCGGCGCGGCACGCCACCCAACGCGCCGAACGCTCGCGTATGGGCGTCGAACAGCATCTCGTGGCCCTGGCTCGGATATGCCACCAGCCAGAACGCACGGCTGGCGCACAGCTTCAGGTGCGCCACCTGCATGCGCCGGTAAATGCCGCCGATCAGCAAACCCTCTTCGCTCCAGTCGAACTGAAACGCCTCGCCCAAGGCAAAGGTCAGCGGCACAAAGGCCTGCAACGCCTTGCCCTGCTCACCACGCCAGGCACGGACAAACGCGGTGAGCTGGCTATAGCCACCGTCGTACCCCTCGGCTTTGATTTGCGCCAACAGCGCCTTGGCACTGCGCCGCTGTTGCTTGGGCCGCAGCGAATCGGCTTTTAGCGCCTGCTCCAGCGTGGAGTGAAAAGCACTCAGCTTGTTGAAAATGGCCTTACGCAGGTACACCGGCTGCTTCGCCTCCGGTGCTCTGACCCACTTGCGAATCGTGTTGCGCGCCAACCCCGTGCGCTTGGCTATCTCATGCAGCGACAGCTTGTCGCGGAAGTACATCCGGCGAATTTTGCCCATCATTTCCATACTGATCACCCTGTGTTCTCCTGCTCAAAAATTGAGCAGGAGCAGTTGAACACCTGGGTCAGTTTTCAGTCGGCAGAACAGCCTCTACTGGGTCAGTTTTCGGTCAGCGGCAACAGCTTTACCATGCGGGAAGAGATCGCCCGGTATCTGAAAGGCAGGTCTCGCATCATTGGACGCCTAGCCTTGGAGAAAGACCGCCACCTTGTTGATGACGACTACTTAAGCTGGATTGAAAAGAGGAATAAGCGACAGTACGAATGGCTACGTAAAAGGATTGAAGACATAACTGAATTTAGATCTCTTCGAGGGCAACTTCGGCGCTCGGGGCATCTGACAGGCAGGACGCACCTGATCGCCATGCTTGATTTCTGGACCCTAGGTAGCACAGAGAAAGCACACGAAATCGAACATCTTCATAACAACTGGCTTAGTCACAAGGCAAAAGACAGTGCCTTCGAGTGGTTCGCAGACAAAAAGGAAGGGGCCAAACGCTGCAGTTGCGCCTGGGAGTGGCTGGAGAAGAACCAAAAATCCATATCGATCCGACAGCTGCCTATCAGCAATTACGAAGAGCTTCTCATATACTTCGATAGAGCGAATTTAGGTCAAAATGAGCAGAAAGCCATCATCCAACAGATCAAGAAGCGCTGGAATCGCCAGCAGTTCGACGAACGAGCTCCAGACAAAAAGCAGTGCAACGTCATGCTGACGATAAAGACGATCGATCTACTAGATAAGCTAGGTGACACTCACCGCCTGAAACGGGCCCAAGTCTTGGAACGCCTGATAACGATGGAGTCCGAGATTGGTATGTACCTAGACGACGCTTGAAAAATAGACACGAACGGCTTCATTCATCAGCAAGAGATTGGCAGAGCTGGCTCAGGAACAAGGCTCAGGTTCCCGAGTTCAAATCCTGCGACCGTATTCCAAACAGTATTCCATGAAATTTATTAACCACACTTTTGTGTTATTTTTCATGCGCTTAAGACATCGTTTCAGATTACCCCGGCACCAAATACCCTTCCCAGGAAGGACCAGAAAAGCCGTAAAGCCTAGAGAAATCAAAGCTTTACGGCTTTTTTATTACCCAGCGATTCCCACCTTTTCCCAGGGCATCCCACGCTTGACGGGGGCATATATGGGGGCATAAAACGCTCATCAGCTCGCTCGGAGAGGATGTGCCCCCAATGCCCCTGAAAGACACCAATTGCCGCAATGCCAAGCCCTAGGACAAGCCATACCGTCTGTATGACGAACAGGGTTTGTACCTGGAAGTGCAGCCCAACGGGGGCCGTTACTGGCGCTTGAAGTACCGCTTTCTGGGAAAGGAAAAACGCCTGGCGCTTGGTGTTTACCCAGAGGTCGGCTTACTGGAAGCTCGGCGCAAACGTGATGATGCTCGTGTCCAGCTCGCAGGTGGCCATGACCCGTCGCTGCAAAGACGCATGGCCAAGGTAGTCAGCCAACTCGATCACCAGCACACCTTTGAGTCGGTTGCCACTCAGTGGCTGAGTATTCGCGAGTCCTCATGGGACCCCGAGTACACACGCACGGTGCGGCAGCGCCTTGAACTCAACGCATACCCCTGGCTGGGAAAGCTACCCATCAGCAGCATTAGCACGCCCATGCTGGTCGAAAATCTGCAGCGCATCATCAAGCACGGTGCTCGCGAAACGGCGCGGCGTGTCGCGCAAATCTACAAACAGATTTTCGAGTTTGCCGAAGCTGCCGGCATCACACCGCCCAACCAGATAGGCAATCTGTCGCGCACGCTCCCATCCAAGAGGGTGAAACACTTTGCCGCAGTGACCGATCCTGAAAAGCTCGGCGAACTTCTGAAGGCACTGGATAGCTACACCGGCACACTCCCTGTTTGCTGCGCGTTAAAACTGGCACCGCTGCTGTTCTGCAGGCCTGGAGATCTGCGGCACATGGAATGGTCCGAGATCAATCTGGATGCCGGCGAATGGGTAATTCCTGGCCACAAGATGAAAGGGCTAACCATCGCCAAACACGATCGACCAGACCACATGGTCCCACTCAGCCGACAGGCCATCGCCGTTCTGTGCGACCTAAAACCACTGACCGGCCGGCATCGATATGTCTTCCCATCAGCACGCGGAGGTGATCGACCGATGTCCAACAATGCGATTCTCAGCGCCCTGCGCCGCATGGATATCGGGGGCGATGAAATGACCGGGCATGGCTTTCGCGCCACAGCGAGAACCATAGGTGCAGAGGTGCTAGGGTTCCGCCCCGACCTTCTAGAGCACCAGCTTGCTCACACGGTTAAAAATCCACTAGGACGCGCATATGACCGAACATCATTTCTGCCTGAGCGCCGCGAGATGATGCAGCAGTGGTCGGACTTTCTCGATGAAATAAAATTTCCTGATTACGCATAAACCTCAGCCAGCTTGAGGAGCCGGTAAGGCATAGGCGGTGTCCTCAGTGCGGCATAGCTGAACCGCTCTATCATGGCACCAAGGTCGAAGCGCCGGTTGAAGCGGTACTCGAACTCGGCCAGATAGCGCGGAGCATGCTTGAGATCGAACGCATGGAAAGTCCCGGTCAGGGCGTTTTTGACGTTGCCCAGCAGGGTGTTGACCCACTTGAAGGTCGGATGCTGGGCACTGGCCCGACCACTCCCTGTCACGATGGGCAAATGCTGGCACTCCCGCGCATCGAAAGCCCGGAAACATGCAAGACCGTCGCTGAATACGGTGCTTCCCGGCGCCACCGACTGCTGCGCGTAACTGCCGATCGCCTTGAGCGTGAAGGCCCGTACACGGCGTATCTGCAAATACTGAGGGTGACCTTCTGCGCTGGTCTGCACCGCCGCGATGAAGGGAACCTTGTTCTCCGAGCCGCGACCGCGCTTTCCCGGCCGCTCACCACCGAGATAGGCATCATCGACTTCAATGCGGCCACTGAGCACCGTGTTCCGTTCACGCTCGAACATCACCTGCATGATCTTGTGCTTGAGCTGCCAGGCCGTGTTGTAGCTCACGCCCAGTTCACGCGAGAGCTGCAAGGCCGACAAGCTGTTCTTGCGTTGAGTCAGCAGGTAGATCGCCAGGAACCAGGTGGTCAGAGGGAGCTTGGTACTGTCAAAAATCGTCCGCGCGGTCAGCGAGGCCTGATGATGGCAGCGGTTGCACTGATACAGCCGCCGCGCCAATTGGCAGCAGGCGCCCTGATGGCCACACTCGGGGCAGATGAAACCGGCTGGCCAACGTAGCTTGAAGAGCGCTTCGCGACACTGCTCCTCGGTTGCGTAGCGCTTAAGGAAGTTAGTGAGCGAAAGACCGGGCTGGAATTGAACCTGATTACGGGCCATGGGACACCTACTACTGGTTATTCATACAGTTAACCGTAGCAGGGGGTTTCAATGAAGCAACTGAGCTTGGTACGTAATCAGGTAAAATTTAGAGCGGAGTGACTTGCCAGCGAGCAGACGTTTGAGTAGCCTAGTGACGTCCCTGCGGGTCTCAACAGGCCCCAGTGTGTCAGACGACCTGTATAGGCCGCATTACTACAAGCCGGTTTGCATGCTAATGCTCTCCTGCCGATGTTTAATACATCGCCCCCTCTCGCTGAACCTCAAGTCGTATGCCTTTTTCTCAAAAGGTCACCGGCCTGCGTGGCTCCTCCAAGCCCCAGATTAGATACCTATTTGTATGCTGTGCGCCAAGCAAATCGCTTCGCGCTTATTTCGGCTACCCGAAAGCCTTCGGTTTTAATTGGTTGCGTCGCGCTTCCACGCGCTGCCGCTTGACCTGCTGCTTCGCATGGAGCGCCTGCGACGCAGTAACAGTACCAACGGTACTGGCCGCTCAAGTCCAAACGCTGCGCATTCTCTGTCATGCTTGCCCAATACCGGCTTCCCCGACACCAAGTTGCGAGGCCCTGCTTGAGCTGTTCACCGGATATGCCGAGCAGCTCTAGATGCTGCTCCGCATCCTTAAGAATGCCTTCTTTAAGCGGAGCCTTTGGGGCCGGACTGAGCGGAAAAGCCAATGGAAAGTGCCTCTGTAATCGCCAGATCGCTTCCACCGCTGGATCTTGCTCACGAGGACTCACTTGCCGGGAAGGCATCAGCTTGTACGGCTTCTTGATGTCAGCTTTTACCTGCTCTTTTTCGGCCCGCAGGCGGTCGCGTAGCTCAGCTAGTTGTTCAAAACTCATCGTTCAGTTCGCAGACTCATGGTTGATTCGTTGCGGACGATTATCCCATGCGTCATATGAAACCGCCTAACCAGGCGTTGGCGCGATCAGGTAATTGATACGCTGTGATCAGCGTTTCAACATGCCAAACTTGCTGGGCCAACTTGGCATAACCATGAAAAAACACGGTTATTGGATTAATGCTATTTGAATCGCCCGCGGCTGGCAGATTTTTGCCAATCATCAAAGGCCGCAATGGGCCGAAGGTGGCCTCAATCAATCGCGTTGAACTACAGGCGCATGCTCGGCCATCAACGCCATCGACCCAGTCGATAAATACCCGCAGCTTGGCGCTAACATGCCGGTTCGGCGGGGAAGCCACATACATCGGCATCGACGCCATGCTCCGCCTTTGCCCGGGTGGTTGAAACCGGAAGTTTCATCAAGGCCGCAGCCACCATGCAAATGAGCAAAACCAGCGTGACGCAGCTCGTCCAGCAATTAGAGGTGTGCTCTCTAACGGACATCCGCGTGGTGGCTTTTGTGCGGATAGTCGGCCACGGCATAACGGGTTTACCCTGTTTCTAAATCAACCAAATTAAGACTAGACCATTTATTTATCGCGTCCGAGCAATGTCGCTGCGCTCAGGGCAGCAATAGCTACCAACGGCGATACAGCCAGCAATAGTCCACTCATACCCGCCCCGGCAGCTAGCAGCTTGCCCGCCAGCATTGGACCGCTCATCGAACCTAGACGCCCAACCGCAACGGCGGCACCGACCCCGGTGGCACGTACCTTAGCCGGATAGATGCGTGGAGCCAGAGCATAGAGAATCAATTGGCCACCGACGGCACAGGCACCCGCCAGCATACCAGCCATGTAGAGACCCTGAAGTTGCTCCACCATCCCCAGCGCCGCCAGCGCGGCAAACATCCCCAGGTAAGCCAGCACTACAGCCATCAACGCCCTACCCTTGTCCATCAAGCGGCCCGCCAGCAAGGTGCCGAGTACTCCTCCGATATTGAACAACACCTGAATCACTGAGCTATCGAGGTGACTCACACCGCGCTCGATGAGCAGAGTTGGTAACCAGTTGAGCAGCATGTAGAGAATGGTCAGTGTGCAGAAGCAACTGCACCATAGGAGCAGGGTAGAGAAACCACGACCCTGCCCCATCAGCGCCTGCGAGGTGTCGCGCAATGGCAGCCCTTGATCGCGGTAGGCCCTTGAATCCGGTAGCCAGAGCATCAGCAACACGGCAATCAGCAGCGGTGCCACGCCGCCAACATAAAACACAAAACGCCAGTCGCCAGAGACCGAGAACAAACCGATTAGCGCGGCGATCGCCCCGCCCAGCGGCACGCCACAATAGGTAAGACTAACCGCCATATTGCGCAATCCTACGCTGGCCACCTCGGACGATAGGGCAATCAGGATCGGCAGCGCAGCCCCCATGCCCAAGCCGGTGAACAAGCGTGCCGCGAGTAACTGCTCGTAACTTGCACTGTAGGCGGTAAGCAGGGAGAAAAGACCGAACAGGATGACCGCTCCGATCAACACCTTCTTGCGGCCGAATCGGTCGGCCAACCAGCCGCCAAAAACCGCTCCAGGAAGTAGACCAATCAGTCCAGCGCTGAACACCCAGCCAAGCGCTGCCGAGTCCAGTTGGAAGGTTGCCGCCATAGCCGGTGCTACCACCCCTACGGCTTGAAGATCAAGACCTTCTAGAATGGCCACGATAAAACAGAGCAGGATGGTGCGCAGGGGGGACGCCGTCGGAACATTTGCAGCATGCATGAAGACCTCGACTCTTATTGTTATTCACCTGGCTGCATGTCAGCAGGCTGCTGGCATACGACCAGGACAATCACACACCGTTGACGCGGTAAACGCCAATCAGCACTTCGCTTTCACTGGTGTAATCGATGCTACCGACGAAGATGTAGTCGCTCAGCCAGGCGTATTTACCCGGCTGGGTCTTGAACGACGGTACAGTGCGGCAGTAGGAGTCGCTGTCCAACATATCCTCCAGCGCAATGCCTTTGGCCTGCTTGGCCAGGCCCGCCTCATTGAGGCGCCAGATGCCGGCGTTATGGATGATGATGATCTGGCCGTCATCGGTTTTCAGGCGATACAGCGCGTCGATCAGGGTTACTCCATCGTTGCGATCCACAGCCAGATCGGCACCACCGGGCACCACGGTGCCGCGCATGCCTTTACCGACGAAGGTGCCGCCAATGATCGGGTAGTTGATACGATAACCGTCGGCCCCCGTACCCATATCTTCCTCCGTCCCCAGTTTTACCTTGATCTGCATGATCAACTCGCTGTCGATGCGCTTCGGCTTGGTTTCCTGCAGCTCTGTAGCGGCGGCCCCAGCGCTGATAACCAGTAGCGCCATCACACTGGATACGCTGATCAAGCTGTCGACTATCTTGAGCAACGTACGACGCGCAAGAGGGTTTTTACGGTGAAGTCTCATAAGCTGTACTCCCATCAAATGATCAATAATTGTTCTAGGTATTGTTGTTATCACCGACAGCAAAATGTCCTGCCGACGGCTCAGACTGCGGGTGTATCGATCCGTCAACTGCGACACTGCTTTAACCAGTAAACCGAGTCCCTGGCTGCGCATGCGGCGCCTATGCGAGTGTCAAAACCGACCATGCAAGCCATCAGCACTGCGGATTCTCGATCAGCACCGCCATCCCCTGCCCCCCGCCGATACAGGCCGAGGCCACGCCATAGCACAAATTACCCTGGCGCAATTGATGGGCCAGGCTCATGCACAAGCGCAAGCCTGTGGCTGCTAGCGGGTGGCCCAGGGCAATCGAGCCGCCACAGCGATTGAGACGCGCGTCATCGAGCTCTAACGTCTGCTGCACGGCCAACACTTGCGCGCCTTGGGCTTCATTAATTTCGAATAAGTCGATGTCAGCCAGTTGCAGCCCACTGCGGCTCAGCAGCAGGCGGATGGCGTCGACCGGGCCAATGCCCATCACTTCGGGGGCCACGCCCACCGCGCTAACGGCTAACAGCCGCGCCAGCACGGGCTGCCTGGCAGTCGACTCGCGTCCAACCAGCACCGCCGCCGCGCCATCGACCACCGCGCAACTGTTGCCCGCCGTCTGCACACCACCGGCATGCACCGGGCGCAAGCGCGCCAGGGCTTCGAGACTGGTGGCCCGCGGATGGCTGTCCTGCTCGACCCGCTCAACACCGCGCGGCAACTCAATGGCGCGCTCGTGATAGCCGGGCAACGCAAAGCGTTCGTTGCTTACCGCAACCAACTCCTGCACGTACCAGCTCTGCTGACGCGCCGCCAGCGCTCGCTCGAAACTGGCCAGAGCGAAGGCATCGACCTGCTCGCGCGTGATGCCATAGCGCCGAGCCAGGTTCTCGGCCGTGGCGATCATGTCGATACCGGGCGCAGGGTCATACAGGGCCTCCCAGAGGAAGTCCTTGAACTCCACCGCCGCGCCCAGGCGAAAGCCATTGCGATGGGTGTAGGCGGCGATGGGGTTGCGTGACATCGACTCGGCGGCCACACACAGGGCCAACTCGGCACCGTTGGCGAGCTCCATGCCGGCCTGGCGCAGCAGCTCGAAGCCGGTACCACAGATCCGCTGCACGGCCAAAGCCGGCACGCTTTGCGGCACACCGCTATAAAGGCCGATGTGGCGCGGCAGCATATAGGCGTCAAAACTGGCCTGGCCCATCGATCCGGCCAGCACGCAGTCCACCGAAGCTGCGTCGATGGCGGCACGCGCCAGCACTTCGCGGCCGACCTTGATCCCCAGATCGATGGGCGAGACTTGCGCCAGCGCGCCGCCGCAATCGATCCAAGGCGTGCGCACGGCGTCCAGGATTGCAGTGTCGACAAAGGCCGAGTACAGCCCCTGCGCCTGACTCATGACACCGCCTCGTAGCGAATAATCTGCGGTGCACAGTCGCCGTACAGTGCCTCCACCTGAGTCGCGCGGGCCTGCAGTACTGCGCGCTGGTTGATACTGCCCTTGTCGGTGATCTCACCTCGATCAATTGACGCTGGCGTCTCCAGCAGACTGAGCCACTCCACGCGATTGGCGCTGCCGGTGGCCTGGCTGTTCAACTGACGCAGCCACTCGGCAAACCAGGCGCGCACCGCATCACTGGCCAGCACCTGGGCATCGCTTGCCGTTGCCGCCAACTCAGCCAGCCTGCGGCATTCGGCCAGGCGCGGGAACACCAGCAAACCCAGGCACTCACGATCCGGCCCAGCCACTACGACGTCCTGCACATAGGGCGTGCCGGCGAGCACCGCGCGGCTGCGCAGCGGACCGACGCTGACAAATACCCCCGAGGACAGCTTGAAGTCCTCGGCCATCCGTCCATCAAACATCAGTCCCAGCTGCGGCTGCTGCGCATCGGCAAATTTCAACGCATCACCGGAGCGATAGAAGCCCTCCTCGTCGAAGGCCTCGAGCGTCTGCTGCGGCGAGCGCCAGTAGCCGGCCATGATGTGCGGCCCGCGAAAACGCGCTTCGAGCTTGCCATCAACCGGTACCAGTTTGATTTCACAACCCGGTGCCGGCAGGCCGACATAACCCGCCATCGACAGCGGCCCGGTGGTAAAGGTGCAGGAAGGCGAGGCTTCGGTCATGCCCAGGCCAGCCATCATGCGGATGCGCTCGCCACAGTGCTGCTCGGCGATCCGATCGAGACGATCCCAGACACTCTGCGACAGGCCTGCCGCAGCGAAAAAGAACAGCTTGATGCGGGCAAAGAAACGCGTACGCAGCTCGGCATCGCGCTCCAGTGCGCCGACCAACTCCTCCCAGCCCTTGGGCACGGTAAGGTAGGCCGTGGGCGAGACGTCCTTGAGGTTGCGCAGCGTCTCGGCCATGCCCTGAGCCGTCGGCTTGCCGGCATCGATATACAAACTGCCGCCGTTGTACAGCACGATGCCGACGTTATGGCTGCCACCGAAGGTATGGTTCCACGGCAGCCAGTCGACCAGCACCGGCGGCTCGGCGGCGAACTCGGGAAAGGTCTGCAGCAGCATCTGCTGATTAGCGCAGAGCATGCCCTGGGTGGTGGGCACCGCCTTGGGCAGCTTGGTCGAGCCGGAAGTGAAGAGAAACTTGGCAATGGTCTGCGGCCCGGTCGCAGCAAAGGCCGCTTCGGCCTCGGCAGCACCCGACTGGCGCAGCAACTGGGCGAACGCAACACTGCTGCGCCCCGGCAGATCGCCACGGGTAAACACCAGCGGTAGCTCGACCGGTGTCAGGGTTTCAATGGCGCGCTGGAACGGCTCGGCATCCGCGGCGAAGATCAGGCCGGGCTGCAGCAGGTCGAAGATATGCCGCAGCTTTTCCAGATCCTGAGAAAGCAGCGAATAGGCCGGTGACACCGGGCAGTAAGGAATGCCTGCGTACATGGCCGCGAATGCCAGTTGCAGATGCTCCAGGTCATTCCCCGAGAGGATCACCAGTGGCCGCTCGGCAGGCAGCCCATAGCCCAGCAACGCCTGGGCAATCGCCCTCACGTTCGCCAGCATTTCGGTATAGCTGATCCGCCGCCAGCTACCATCCGCCGCGCGTTCGGCCACAAAGGTCACCTCCGGCGTTAGCCTGGCCCAATGCAGCAAGCGCTCCAGCAGTCGCTCGGGCGGCGGTGTCAGCGCTTCTGCGGCTTTCATGTAGATGGCCCCATCACGGCCCGAGATGATTTCCACGTCCGGACTGCCGATGGCGACCTGGCGATAGCGCACTCGGCTCGCACCTTGTGGCGCTACAGATTCAACATTCACTTCGCCTTCCTTCTCTTTTAGCGCCCACTGCGTTGCCCCACAGAGGGGCAACCGCACCAGGCGCACAACTTGTTTTTATTCTTTCGAGCCGGACACTACCGGCCGGCACTCTAGCCGCCCGACAGCTCAGGCCAGTTGCACTAGATCGGGTAGTGGCGCGGACCGTTCTGCACCGTGACCCAGCGCAACTGAGTGAAGTGCTCAATCGAAGCACGGCTGCCAAAGCTGCCGTAACCGCTGGATTTGACCCCACCGAACGGCATCTGCGCCTCGTCGTGCACAGTCGGTCCGTTGATATGGCAAATGCCGGACTCGACCCTCTGTGCCAAAGCCAGGGCACGCGAGACATTACGGCTGAAAATCGCCGCCGACAGGCCAAACTCCGAATCATTGGCAAGACGCAGCAACTCTTCGTCGCCCTCGCCGCGCAAGACCACGGCCACCGGGCCGAAGGACTCCTCGCGGTACAAGCGCATCGCCGAGGTCACCTCATCCAGCAACAACGGCTGCATGATGCTGCCATCGAGGCCTCCGCCCGCCACCAGGCATGCGCCCTTGGCCATTGCATCATCGACCAGCGCCTGGATCCGCTGACCGGCAGCCGCATCAATCAGCGAACCGAGTACCGCGCTCTTCTCATGCGGACGACCGGCGCGCAGCTTGGCGACCCGGAAGGCCAGTTTAAGCACGAATGCATCGGCCACCTTGGCATCGACGATCAGACGCTCGGTGGACATGCAGATCTGTCCCTGATTGAAGTACGCGCCGAACACGGCCGCATCGACTGCGGCATCCAGGTCGGCATCGTCCAGCACCAGCAGCGGCGCCTTGCCACCCAACTCCAGCAACGCTGGTTTCAAGTGCCGCGCAGCCAGCTCAGCGACAATCCGCCCGACATGGGTGGAGCCGGTGAAGTTGACCCGGCGCACCGCCGGGTTGGCGATCAACCGCTCGACAATGGCCGGCGCATCTTCCGGGGCATTACTGATGACGTTGACCACCCCATCACCCAACTCGGCTTCATGCAGCACCTGGCCGATCAAGCGGTGGGTAAAAGGACTCAGCTCCGACGCCTTGAGTACCACGGTGTTGCCGCAGGCCAACGGCATGGCCAGCGCGCGCACGCCGAGAATTACCGGTGCATTCCAGGGCGCGATGCCCAGCACCACGCCACATGGCTGGCGCAGGCCCATGGCAAAACTGCCGGGCACGTTCGAGGGAATCACCTCGCCGAGAATCTGCGTGGTCATCGCAGCGGCTTCGCGCAGCATGCCGGCGGCCAGCTGTACATTGAAGCCATACCAGTTGGCCGCCGCACCGGTTTCACTAGCAGCGGCCATAAACTCGGCCGAGCGTGACTCCATCAACTCGGCTGCCTTAAGTAGACGCAAGCGTCGTTCACCGGGAGACAGCGCAGCCCAAGCGGGAAAAGCAGCCTGAGCGGCGGCTACCGCGGCATCGGCATCTTCCAAGGTTGCGGCGGCCACCCGCGATACCACTTCACCATTGAACGGGCTGCAGCGCTCGAAAGTACGGCCATCGGCAGCCGGGCGGGCCTGACCGGCGATCAGTAAGGGCACATCGAACATAGGGAACTCCTCGTGTTGTACTTGTTCTAGAAGTGCGCCATACCCATTCAGGCCTGGCGCTCACCTCAGTGCCTTAGCGCTTATAAGCCTGCAGGCCCGGTTTGATACTCTTGTCATCGAGAAACTGCTTCATCCCCTGCTCTCGGCCGCCTTCGGTATCAAGCAGGCGGGACTGGTCGAGCTTGGCGTACAGGTAGTCCTCGTTCTGCTCCCAGGTCAGCTCGCGGCAGCGCTTGAAGCCGATCTTTGCCGCGCGCAGCACCACCGGGTTTTTATCCAGTAGATTGTTGGCCAGCTCAATCGTGGTTTCGCGCAGCTGCGCCAGCGGCACGCTCTCATTGACCAGCCCCATTTCCGCGGCTTTCTGCCCGCCGAAGGTCTTTCCAGTCATGATGTAGTACAGCGACTGGCGGTGACCGCAGGTGTCGGCCATGGCCTTACTCACCAGATTGCCCGGCGGTATGCCCCAGTTGATTTCGGACAGGCCGAAGGTGGCCTCGTCGGCGCAAATCGCCAGATCGCAAGCCACCAGAGGGCTGAAGCCACCACCGAAGCACCAGCCGTTAACCATGGCGATGGTCGGCTTGGTGTACATGCGCAGCAGTTTCCACTGCCACTGTGAGGCCTCACGACGGATCTTCTCTTGGAGAATTTCCGGGCCGGCATCGATCTCGCGGAAATACTCCTTGAGATCCATCCCAGCAGTCCAAGCTTCGCCGGCACCGGTCAGTACAAGCACTCGCGCCTCAGCATCCTGCTCCAGCACTTCCAACACTTCGACCATTTCACGGTTCAGCGTCGGGCTCATCGCGTTACGTTTTTCCGGGCGATTGAGCGTCACCCAGGCTATACCCGCTTCCAGTTCGACCTTCACGGTTTGCCAGCGATTTTCGTAGTTGTTCATGTCACACCCTTGCCTGCCTGTTTGGTTGAGGCAAAGCTAAGCCGAAATATTAGTTATGTCAATTAACTAATATTTCAATATTTCAGGCATCACCAGGCGGGTCAAAAATGGCGGAATTTGATCTAGCTTCAGTAAAATTGCTAAAAATCGAAAATATCTGCGATTTCTTAACAAGAAACTTCTTAAATGCGCTTTAATATTTTTGAAAAATATAAAGATCAGCACCGCAAGACTGATGAATTTTCAGCAGGTGGCTATCAATAACTAATAATGTTAACGCCATTATTTCAATGGAGCGCAACAGCCATCTCTCCGCGTCCTGGCGCGCCAATCAGCACATGCCGATACGCGATTGAACTCGACTGAACAGCGCCATGAACGACCTACTTACCCGCGCGAATTGCGCTCCAGGCTCGAGTGCGCAGCCGCTCAGCGGCAAGGGGCAACCCCTGTAACGAATAAAGCAACGGTAGCCTGTCATCTGGGACATACATCGCGGGATTGCCCCGGATACTTTCGTCCACCAGGGCTGTCGCATCCTTGTTGGCATTCGGATAACCAAGTGCATTACTGATCTTGGCGATCACCTCGGGACGCAGGATATAGTTGATAAAGGCATGCGCCTCATCAATGTGTGGGGTGCCCTTGGGGATAACCATCACATCGATCCACATGGGGGCACCTTCCCTCGGCAGGATCATCTCAATCTTCACGCCGTTGCCTGCCGCCTTTGCAAGTGTGCTTGCCTGCGCAACGCCGCCCGACCAACCAACCCCGACACAGATATCGCCGTTGGCAAGATCCATACCGTAGCGCGAGGAATTGAAATAGGTGATGTAGGGGCGAATGCCCAGCATCAGCTGTTTAGCCTGCTGGTAATCACTCGCCTCAAGTGAGTGCGGCGCCAGCCCCAGATAACGCAGGGCAATGGGAAAAATTTCACTCGCCGAGTCGATAAAGCCCACCCCACAACTGGACAGCTTGGCCATGGTGTCCTGGCGGAATATCAGCTCCCAACTGTCCAGCCGGGCATCGACACCCAATGCTTCGCGTACCTTGTCGACGTTATATCCAATCAGCGTGGTGCCCCACATATAAGGCACCGAATACTGATTACCAGGATCGCCACTAATGACCAACTGCTGCATGAATCGGTCGTCCAGATGCTGCCAGTTGCTCAATTTGCTGCGCTCCAGCGGCTCCAAGGCTCCAACCTGGATGAGCCTGGCAATGCCCGAGCTACCGGGGAAAACGACGTCATACCCCGAGTTCCCGGACAACAGCTTAAATTCCAGCAGTTCGGCACTGTCGAAGACATCATAAACCGGCCGAATCCCCGTCTCGGCCTCGAAGGCTTGGAGGATCTCCTCGGGCAGGTACTCGATCCAGTTGTAAATATGGACCGTCTTGCCCTCGGCAGCATGCGCAGACGCACTCAACAGTGCGCTGCCCAATAGGGCCAGCAGTTTGGTGATGGTCGGACTCATGAATCAGCTCCAAGGGTTCCAGCGTAAGCTCTAGCGGCATACATTTCAGCGCAACAACACATAGCTGAATATTTCTGGTGTAACCCAGTCCGGCATAAATCTACCCACTCGCAGCAATAATAGTTACCATAATTAATCAAAAACCCTCCATCAGGTTGGACTCGTATGTCTCGTAAAGCCAATACCCTGTCAGACGACGACGCTGCCAGCGCGCTCGACAGCTCACTGCACAACTTGGTTGGTTATGTACTGCGTCGTGCCCAAATGAAGTTCTTCAGCAACCTGGCTGCCCGGCTGGAGGCCTATGACATACGTCCGGCACAATTCACCGCGCTGACCATCATTGAGCAATCCCCAGGATTGATGCAGGCCGAGCTTGCTCGAGCACTGGCAATCGAGCCGCCGCAAGCCGTGCTATTAGTCAATAAGCTGGAAGAACGAGGGCTGGCCATGCGCGTGCGCAGCAACCCAGACAAACGCTCTTATGGTTTGTTTCTCAGCAAGGCCGGCGAGCAACTGCTCAAGCAATTGAAGACAGTGGTACAGCAAAGCGATTTGGACTCCAGCAGCGCACTGAGCGCCGAAGAGCGCGAACAATTGCTGGCGCTGCTCGGCAAACTCTACCGTGACGAATAAATGCAGAGGTCATCTGCCGGCCGCAGATGCCCCCTAATTCGTACAGTTTTAGCCTAACGACTCAACCCCCATTTCATCCCACACCTCTTCCGCCAGGTGAAAGGTTGCGTTGGCCGCCGGGATGCCGCAGTAGATCGCGCTCTGCATCAGCACTTCCTTGATCTCATCGCGAGTCACGCCGTTATTCTTCGCTGCTTTGAGGTGCAGTTTCAGCTCAGCCTCGCGGTTCATCCCAATCAGCATGGCGATGGTGATCAAACTGCGGGTATGCCTTGGCAAGCCGGGGCGGGTCCAGATATCACCCCAAGCATGACGGGTGATCATTTCCTGGAACTCGCTGTTGAACGGCGTCAGGTTGTCCTGACTGCGATCGACATGGGCATCGCCTAACACTGCGCGGCGCACCTGCATACCGGCTTCGTAACGTTGTTTCTCGTCCATCGTTGACGCTCCGTTTCAGGCTTGCAAAAAGGCCAGCACCGGCTGACTGAAGGCCTCACCGGCTTCGACGTTAGACAGGTGTGCGGCGTGCAACTCAAGCAGTTCGGCGCCCTCGATACGCTCAAGCATGAAGCGCCCATCGGCCACCGTGGTCACTGCATCTTGAGTACCGCAAACCAGCAGCAGCGGCAGCTTGATCGCGGCAATCTGCTCACGGAAATCGGCATCGCGCACCGCTGCGCAATTGGCGGCATAACCTTGCGGCGAGGTGGCGGCGAGCATGCCAACCACAGCCTCAGCCTTGGCCGGCCGGGCGTCGGCAAACTCCGGGGTAAACCAACGGGCGATTGAACCATCACGCAGCCCGCGCATCGCCGCCGGCCCCTCGCATAGCACCATTTCGATCCGTGGGTTCCACACCTCAGGGTTACCGATTTTCGCTGCGGTATTGCACAACACCACGCGCTGCAAACGCTCGGGGGCATTGATCGCCAGCCACTGACCGACCAAGCCACCCATCGACAGCCCGCAAAAAGACACCTTGGCGATATCCAGCGCATCCAGCAGTGCCAACACATCGCGGCCGTTCTGCTCGATGCTGTAACTGCCCTCAGTCACCAGCGACTGACCGTGACCACGGGTGTCGTAGCGCAATACCTGAAAGTGCTGGGTGAAGGCGACAATCTGCGCATCCCACATATGCAAATCGGTGCCCAGGGAGTTGGACAACAGCAACACCGGCGCACCGGCAGCACCCTCGAGTTGGTAATTCAGTTCGCCATCGGCGAGTTGTACGGCTGGCATAAGTCGTTCCTACAGCGAAAAATTCTGATGTTCTGCTACAGCGCGCTCGACCCACAGACGGGCCTGACCGAGGTAATGGGCCGGATCAAGTAAGCGATCCAACTCCTGCGAGGAAAGCTCGGCGCAGACCTGCGGTGTTTCGCCCAACACCTGACGCAGTTGAACGCCCTGCTCCACCGCACGCCGACAACACTGTTCGAGCAGATGGTGCGCTGCATCGCGACCGATACGCTGAGCCAGGGCAATGCTCACGGCCTCGGCCAGCACCAGGCCTTGAGTCAGGTCGAGGTTACTGCGCATGCGCACGGCGTCCACTTCCAACCATGGCACCACAAGCAGCGCCTGTTGCAAGGCACCGGAAACCAGGCAGCAAAGCTGAGGCAAGGTTTCCCATTCGGCATGCCAAAGGCCAAGGCTGCGCTCGTGCTCCTGCGGCATGGCACTGAACATGGTCGATACCAATCCCGGTGCGCGGATGGCTGCTGCGATCAGTACCGCTGCACTGACCGGGTTGCGCTTGTGCGGCATGGTCGAGGAACCGCCCTTGCCAGGCGCCGAAGGCTCAAACAGCTCGGCGGTTTCAGTCTGCATTAACAAGCTGATATCGCGACCGAGCTTGCCTAGGCTACCGGCCAGCATTCCTAACAAGCTGGCAAATTCCACCAGCCGATCGCGCTGGGTGTGCCAAGGCTGCTCCGGCAGGCTCAAACCCAACTCGATCGCCAATGACTCGCTAACCAGCCAGGCCTGCTCACCGAGGGCGGCCAAGCTGCCAGAGGCGCCGCCAAACTGCAGCGACAGCAGCCGTGGTTTGAGCTCCGCCAAACGCTGACGATGGCGGGTGACAGCGCCCAAGGTACCGGCCAACTTCATCCCCAGCGTTACTGGAGTGGCATGCTGCAACCAGGTGCGCCCGGCCAGCGGGGTATCGGCGTAGCGAACAGATTGGGTCGCTAGGCCGTCGGCCAACTGGGCCAGATCGTTTTCCAGCAAGCTGATGGCGGCGCGCAACTGCAGCACCAAGCCGGTGTCCATGGCGTCCTGACTGGTGGCACCGAGATGAACAAAACGCTCGGCCTGCGCATCGCTGGCGGCAATCTGCTTACCCAACGCCTTGACCAGAGGAATAGCCGAATTACCGGCGCTGACGATGGCCTCGGCCAACGCAGCGAAGTCATACAACTGCGCCTGACAAGCCGCAGCAATTGGCGCTACAGCCTCTGCCGGGATCAGCCCAAGCCGCGCCTCAGTCCGGGCCAGCGCCGCTTCGAAATCGAGCATACCCTGCACCCGCCCGTGATCGCAGAAAATCCCGCGCATAGCTGGCTGGCAGAAGTAGGCATCGAAAAGGTGGTTGCTCGGGCTGTTCAAGCCGATACTCCAGAAAGCGAAAAGAAGGGTTCGTTTTATAACAGTGAGTGCTCAACGGCCAGTAACTGTATGAGCAGGCCGATCTATCGCAGTTCGTAGCAAGGGCCAGCCAAAAGCGTAACCCAGCGCGTGGTCATGCCTAGGTATCGCTGCGTTCAACCCACCCTAGAAAGACTCGCATGTCGCTCCACACGCTCAATCGCCAGCGCCAGCCCCTGACCAACACCGACACACATGGTCGCAAGGCCGAGCCTACCACCGGTCTTTTGCAGCTGATGAACAGCGGTCAGTACCAGGCGATTACCACTCATGCCCAGTGGATGACCGAGGGCAATGGCGCCGCCATTCGGGTTGACGTTGTCGCTATCGTCCGCCAGGCCGAGATCACGCAGAACCGCCAGGCCTTGCGCAGCGAATGCTTCGTTTAGTTCGATCACGTCGAAAGCATCGATAGATAGATTCAAACGCGCCAGAAACTTGCGCACCGCCGGTACCGGGCCGATGCCCATGACCCGTGGCACAACACCCCCACTGGCCATGCCAAGGACTTTCGCGCGAGGCGTTAGCCCGTGTTTTTTCACCGCCTCGCGCGATGCCAAAATCATTGCCGAAGCACCGTCGTTAAGGCCGGAAGCATTGCCAGCGGTGACGGTTTTATCCGCGCCATTTACCGGTTTGAGCTTGGCCAAGGTTTCAGCGCTGGTTTCGGCACGCGGATGCTCGTCGGTGTCGATAACGCTGTCACCTTTTTTGCCCTTGATTACTACAGGCACTATCTCTTCGGCGAAGAAGCCAGCTTGCTGTGCGGCGGCGCGCAGTTGGCTGCGTAAGGCGAAGGCGTCCTGATCGGCACGATTGATATGGTAGTCATCCGCGACGTTGTCGCCGGTGATTGGCATGCTGTCGACGCCGTACTGCTCTTTCATCAGCGGGTTGATAAAGCGCCAGCCGAGGGTGGTGTCTTCCAATTTTTGCCCACGGCCAAAGGCGCTATCAGCCTTGCCCATGACATAGGGCGCCCGGCTCATGGACTCCACACCGGCGGCAATTGCCAGCTCCATTTCGCCGCTGGCGATGGCGCGAAATGCAGCTCCGATCGCCTCCATACCAGAGGCACACAAGCGATTAAGGGTTACCCCAGGCACGGTTTCCGGCAGGCCGGAAAGCACGTTGCGGTTGTCTTCACCGGCCTGGTTGGCGCAGCCCATAAAGACTTCGTCGACGGCGCGCCAATCCACGTGCGGATTACGCTCGAGCAAAGCCCGCAACGGGATCGCGGCAAGGTCGTCGGCACGTACCGCTGCCAGGCCACCATTAAGACGACCAATGGGCGTGCGCACGGCGTCACAGATGAATACTTCGCGGCTCACTCTTCACCACCCAACTGGGCATGAGCCGCTGCGGTGCGAGCTTCCAGCGCACGTAGCGCAGTCAGTTCGACGGTGCTGGGTACGACGCTCACAGTTACTTCTTCGGCAAATCGGATCGGCCAGCCGGTAGCGGCGATCACCTGCTCGCGGGTCACCCCCGGATGCAAAGTGGTGACGATAAATTCGTTTGTGCAAGTTTCCGGCTCCATGATGCACAGGTCAGTGATGATCCCCACCGGCCCAGCGCCCGGCAGCCCAAGACGCTGACGGTGATCGCCGCCCTCGCCGAAACCAACCGAGGTAATAAACGCCAGCTTGTCGACAAAGGTGCGGTGTGACTGCTTGAGCATAATCAGCACCTGTTTGGCCGAGCCAGCAATTTCCGGCGCACCACCGGCACCCGGCAGGCGCACTTTCGGCCGACTGTAGTCGCCGATGACCGTGGTGTTGATGTTGCCGTACTTATCGACTTGAGCCGCTCCTAGAAAACCCATATCGATGCGGCCGCCTTGCAGCCAGTAGCGGAAAATTTCGCCAGTCGGCACTACGGTATCGGCCGTTTCGGCCAGCTCGCCGTCGCCAATCGATAGCGGCAACACACTGGGTTTGGCGCCAATAGGGCCAGACTCATAGGTCAACACCACGTCCGGCGACGACGTCAGCCGCGCCAGGTTGGCGGCTTTGGATGGTAGGCCGATGCCGACAAAGCAGACCGCACCATTTTGCAAACGGCGGGCGGCGGCCACGGTCATCATTTCATTAGTACTGTAGGCGCTCATTACTTGGCCTCCGCGAGTTTGGCTTGGAAGGCGGCGAAATCAGTAGTGCCGCGAATGTACTGATCAATCCAGGCTCTGAAACCGTCACGATCACGAGCGATCGGATCCCAAGCTTGATAGAATGGATTGTCACGCTCGTAGTAACCGTGGGCGTACGACGGATGCGCGCCGCCTGGCACATGGCAAACCGCACTCAGCGCCCAAGTCGGCAGCACGCAGGCATTCATCGGCGCATTCAGGTCGTCGACTAGCTCTTCGACTGTAACGATGCAGCGCTTGGCCGCCAGGGCCGCTTCTTTCTGCACGCCAAGGATGCCCCAGAGCAACACATTGCCCTTGCGATCAGCTTTTTGCGCGTGGATCACCGTCACGTCCGGGCGCACCGCCGGCACCGCGGCTAACACCTCGCCGGTAAAGGGACAGGTTACGGTTTTGATCCACGGATTGACCTTAGGCAGGTCGCAACCGGCATAAGCGCGCAGCACTGCAAACGGCAACCCCGAGGCACCGGCGATGTAGGAATTGGCAAGGTCGGCGTGACTGTGCTCTTCGATTTCCAGAGCCTGCGGCCAGTCTTTTTCCACCGCATCACGCAGCCGATGCAGAGAGCCGACCCCGGGATTACCACCCCAGGAGAACACCAGTTCCTTCGCACAACCGGCGCCGATCAGCAGATCGTAGACCAAGTCCGGGGTCATGCGCACCAGCGTCAGGTCTTTCTTGTTCTGCCGGATCAGCTCATGGGCCGCAGCCGTTGGAATCAGGTGGGTGAAGCCTTCGAGGGCAACGGTGTTGCCGTCGTGGACGAAGCGCTGGATGGCTTCGCGCAGAGAAATGATTTCAGCCATGGTGGTTCTCGATGGTTTGGCGGAACGTGGCAGTACGCCGGTTGCAGAAAAAGTACTCTCGGGCCAGTCAGCAAACAATCCGATAATCGATTAATGGTCCGATAATCGAACACGACCTACAGCTATAGCCTTAGGTTCTGTTCACGATCTTTCCGCAACCACGCTCAGGGAGAAGAAGCCGGTGGATAAGCACAGCGTTATCCACCCTACGGGTCTTTACGCCCTTGATCTTTGGGACGCTGCCGTCAAAGGTCTTGCGAGTTAGTGCCAGACAAGACGAATCGGGTGACCGAAAGCGGAGTTGACATGAGTCAATGAGCATTTCGGATACCCGATTCAAGGCAGCATGGCCGACGTGCAGCAGACCGACAGGACATCAGGTGGCGTCGCGGCGATGGCGGCTGGTCCACCCGCAGAGGAGTCGTACAACCTATCCACGGCACTCTCCCGCGCCGCGCTATCCGCGTGAACCAAGGCACGCTCACTGCCAATAGACACAGGGGCCGAGCGCACTCAGGGTGCACTGTCCGCAGACGCCTCACCGGGTGCGCCAGCGTTGATAAATTCAGCCCAGACCGCATGACCAACATCTGCGTGTTTGGGCGGCATGCTCTCCAGAAGGGTAAGCCGGCGCCGGGTTTGATTATCGGGGTAGAGTCCGGGCTGGTTGCGCAATGCCTCGTCGACGAAGTCCTTAGCCTTGAGATTGCCACTGCCGTACAGGGTTTCGCTGCTGATCTGTGCGGCTATTTCCGGCCGCAGCAAGTAATCGATCAAGCGCATGGCAAGGTCGGGACGCTTGGCGCTGCTTGGAATGACCAGGCTATCGATAAAGAAAGACGCACCTTCATCCGGGATCACAAAGCGCACATCCTGTCCCGCCGCCGCTGCGGCCAGCGCATCACCAACCCAGGACATGGCAACACACAGCTTACCCTCGCGCAGGTCGTTGATGTAGCGCGTGCTGCTGACGTAGCGAATGTCCGGGCGCAACTCCAGCAGCAGCTTGCTGGCTTTCTCTAGCCGGCTCTTGGGGCTGCGCGCCAAGTCTCGGCCCTGATAACGCAGCAAGGTGGTCAGGCCTTCATTGCCCCCCTCCTGCCAGCTGATACCACAACTGGCCAGACGGCGACTTTGCTCAGGATCGAATAACACACTCCAACTATTGGGCAGTGGCCCACCAAAAGCCGCCTCAGCCAGTGGCGTATTGATCGCCAGACCGGTAACCCCCCACAGGTAAGGCACCGCATAGCGATTACCAAGGTCAAGCGCCTTCAACGCCCCCAGCAAATGGGGCGATAAGTACTTGCGATTAGGTAATTGCTTAGGATCCAAAGGTTGAATGGTGCCGCTTTCGATTAGCCGCGGCAGGTCGTTGTGCGTCTGCACGGAAACATCAATCGGCACGCCACGGCTTAACGCATCTTCAATCTCCTGGGGCGAGGTATAGGTGTGGTAATCCACCCGAATACCCGTCTCAGCCTCGAAGCTCTTAAGCACTGGCAGAGCCATGTAGCCCTCCCAGTTGTAGACCGTAACAACCTCTTCAGCGCAGGCCAAAAGCGGCGTCAGCACCAGTAGCAGCAAGCCATATAAACGAGACATCCCTACTCCAATTTTTATTTGAATTGTATGTTTGGGTCGTACTGGTTACCTGGGCGAGATCAACGTCGCGACCTTCGCCAGGCAGTTTTAATGACGTTTTACCTTCAAGCGCGTGGGCGCTTAAGCCCACTGAAGTACCGTTAGGGATCCTCTGAAGTAGCCGTGCATTTCTGGCCGACTTCAGCCCCCGCTGATTTTGAAAGCGGCAAATCGATCAAAAACGATCAGATCACCCGTTCATTTCGGTGTTTCTAGCCGCCGCGAGCACCTCGCGGCGGCTATTGCCCATATTACAGACGCACCTCTCCTGCATTTGTCAGTAAATGTCGGCGTGCCATCCACAGATTCGACAGCGCAAACAGCGTCATCAGTTGCGCGGTATTCTTGGTCAGGCCACGGAAGCGCGTCTTCACATAACCGAACTGGCGTTTGATCACCCGAAATGGATGCTCGACCTTAGCTCGCACCTGGGCCTTGGCCTTCTCGATCTTGCGCTTGGCTTTGTACAGAACGCTGCGCTTATCAAGTTTCTTGTAGGTGCTGCGACGTGCCGCCACCTGCCAGATAACCTTCCGGCCATCATGCTCCGGACGTTTTTCGACACCGGTGTAACCGGCGTCGGCACAGACAACGTTCTCGTCACCGTGCAGCAGCTTATCGACCTGCGTCACATCCGCTACGTTGGCCGCCGTGCCCACCACGCTGTGCACCAGCCCCGACTCGTCATCCACGCCGATGTGGGCCTTCATGCCGAAGTAGAACTGTTGGCCTTTCTTAGTCTGATGCATTTCCGGGTCGCGCTTACCGTCCCTGTTCTTGGTCGAACTCGGCGCATTGATTAGCGTGGCATCAACGATCGTGCCTTGGCGCAGCGACAGCCCTCGGTCACCGAGATAGCCATTGATCACAGCCAGGATTCCGGCGGCTAGTTCGTGTTTCTCCAGCAAACGACGGAAGTTGAGGATGGTGGTTTCATCGGGGATGCGCTCTAGGCTCAGCCCAGCAAACTGGCGCAGGATGGTGGTCTCGTACAGCGCCTCTTCCATCGCTGGGTCGCTGTAGCCGAACCAGTTTTGCAGCAGATGCACACGCAACATCGCCATCAGCGGATAGGCCGGACGACCACCTTCGCCCTTCGGGTAATGCGGCTCGATCAACGCAATCAAACCCTTCCACGGCACCACCCGATCCATCTCGATCAGGAACAGCTCTTTGCGGGTCTGTTTGCGCTTACCGGCATACTCGGCGTCGGCGAAGGTCATCTGCTTCATCGGAAAACTCGACGGGTGGAATCTGCGTATTTTGCCAAAATCAGGAAGTCTTTTTCAGAGTTTCCCTAGAAATCAAAAAAGACGGTTTCCCCTTTCCCCTGAATGCGTATGTCAAAGCGATACGCCAGCTTGCCATCCACCTCGCAACGCTGCGCCACCAGCGTCTCGCGGCGCAGCGGCTGCTCAATCAGGTTGAGCACCGAGTCCAGCGCGTTGGCTGCAGCTTCATCGGCGAAGTACAGACGCGTTTGCAGGTGGATATTGATGCCACGGGCGAACAGCGACACATTGATGTGCGGCGCCATTGGCACGCCGGCGGCGTTATCGACCACGCCCGGCTTGATGGTATGCAGCGTCCAGCCACCCGTTTCGAAGGTGGTAGCGGTACGGCCGAAACTGTTGAAGGGCTTTTCCAGGTCGTAATCGCTGTCATACCGGCCCTGATGGTCGGCCTGCCAGAACTCCAGAAAGGAGTCCTTCACCAGGTGACCGTTGCCGTCAAAGACATTGCCGATCAACAGGATGTGCTCGCCTGGTGCCTCGGGCTTGGCCATCTGATTGCAAATTTCCTGCTCGCGACTCGGGTTACCAGCGGCGGCCGAAGCCAGGCCGATATGCACGAAGGGGCCTGCGGTTTGTGATGGCGTTTCTGGCAGTAGTTGGATAGGCATAATCAGTCCCTGCTTAGATATTTTCGAAGTGAGTCTGACGCTGCCCGCGCAGCACGATATCGAAGCGATAGGCCAGGCAATCCATCGGATTGGCCGCGCCCATGTCGAGTTTGGCGATCAGGCTTTGCACCGCGTCTGGGTTGGCGATCGATTTAACGATCGGGCACATCGCAATCAGCGGATCACCCTCGAAATACAACTGAGTAATCAGCCGCGCAGCAATCGACGGGCCGCTAATGGACACGTGAATATGCGCCGGGCGCCAGTCGTTCGGGCCGTTGCGCCACGGGTACGGACCCGGCTTGATGGTGCGGAAGCTGTAGTAGCCATCGCGGTCGGTCAGTGCCCGCCCCACGCCACCGAAATTGGGGTCGAGCAGTGCCAGGTAACGGTCGTTCTTGTGCCGATAACGGCCACCCGCATTGGCCTGCCACATCTCCACCAACGTGTGCGGGATCGGCTTGCCGTACTGGTCGATCACCAGACCGGCCACGATGATGCGCTCGCCCACCGGTAAGCTGCCGGTATTGAAGTTGAGCAGCAGGTCGTTGTCGTACTCGCCCATTTTCAGGTGCGAGAAGTCCGGCCCGCTGGTTTCAGAGATCGACTGCGGAATGCTCACCAGCGCCTGACGCGGTGAGCGGGCAATCGAGGTTTTGTAGTCAGGCGTCAGCGCCTTGGGGTGCCAGTTACGGTCACGAATGACGAAGCGGCTATTCTGCGCGTCGGACATATCGGTGTTCTCTTGTAGGAATACGGGGAGCGCCTGCAGGCACAGGCATACCCAGCAGTCTCAAGCAGAGCCGCCGCAGTGAATACTGAATAAATCACACCAATCCATAACCAAATGGTTATGGATAAAGCGCCGCACGGTAGTCGGCCGCCGCCGTACGCAGCGCCTCGCAGCACCACTGCGTGGCTAGGGACGGCGGCGTGGTCGGGTTACTGCAGATACCCACGGAACCACCCGGCTCGCGCAGACCGATATCCAATTCAACCAGCTCACCGCGCGCCAGGTCCTGGCGCACCGCATCCTGTGGGGCGATCCACACCGCATCGCTGGATTGCACATAACGCCGACTCAGTGCCACCGACAGAGTCTCCAGACGCTGCTGCGGCAAAGCGATCCCGCACTGCACGAACAGGCTGTCGGCATAACGGCGAATGGTGGTGCCAGCCAGCGGCAGCACCACCGGGTAGTCGCCCAACCGGCTGCGATCACGCAGGTCGACTTGCAACAAGGCATGCCCTGGGCGCACCACCAGAATCATCGACTCGCTATACAGGTGCTCGAAGGTCAGCCCCTCGATCTGCGGGCTGTCGGTCATGCGCCCGACCACCAGATCCAGCGCGCCAACGCGCAGCTGGCCGAGCAGATAAGCGCTGGGCCCGGTCACCACGCTGACCACCAGAGCCGCATGCTGATCGTGCAGACGGCGCACTACATCTGGCAGCAGCGAGCTTTCTACCGTCGACAGTACGCCCAGGCGCGCCACGCCGGCCTCGTGTTCACCGCTGCGCAGACTGTGCACCCCAGCACGCAGAGCCTGCACACTGGGTCCGGCATAACGCAAAAAGGCTAGCCCGGCGGAGGTCGGCGTCACCCCCTGCTTACTGCGCTCGAACAGACGCGTGGCGAGAATCTCCTCAAGCTCCTTGAGGGTCTTCGACACCGCCGGCTGACTGATCGCCAACGCCTCGGCGGCACGCGCCAGACTGCCCTGGCGCGCGATTTCGAGAAAGCACAGCAGATGACGGAACTTGATGCGGTTGTCGATATTCATGGCGGCTCGCCGTCAGCGCTGTATACGGAAGGTTTTGGGCGTCAGCCCGGTGCTGCGTTTGAAGAAGCGCGAAAAATAGGCCGGCTCGGAAAAGCCTAGGCTGTCCGCCACCTGGTTCACCGTCATGGCGGTGTAGACCAGGCAGCGCTTGGCCTCCAACAACAAACGCTGATTGATCAGTTGCAACGCCGACTGCCCGGCCAGGCGCCGGCACAGAGTATTCAAGTGCGCGGAGCTAATGCCCAAATCGGCAGCATAGTGCTCGATTGGACGATGCTCGCGGTAGTGGTTCTCCAGTAATCGAGTGAAACGCTGCAGGTGTTCACGACCACGATCCGGCAGCTGTGCCTCGCTGTTGCCATGCTCCAGTGCACGGCGCCCAACCCAGACCAGCAAGGCACTGATCAGCGATTGCAGCATCAGCTCACGGCCCGGCTCCTGCTCGCTGTATTCTCGGCTGATCGACTCAAACAAGGCGGCCAACTCACGTTTCCGCGAGCCCGCTGGATAGCAGGCAGCCCGCGCCAATGGCGGGCTGTCGAGGGTAGCACCCAGCTGATCGACCAGCGGCTGGGCCAGGCTGAGTACGTGCCCCTGAATATCCTCGGAAAAGCGGAAACCATGGACACAGAGCGCCGGCACCACCTGCAAGGCGGCGTGATCCACGCGAATGACCTGCCCCTCCACTTCCAACTCGGCACTGCCGCCCTGCACATACAACAACTGCACCAAATCACTATGACGATGGGGCTTGATCTCCCAGCCATGCAAGTGGCTGCGCTCGGGAATCGACTCGCAATGAATCAGGTCCGGCGTTGGCCACGTCGTGGTCTCGCCATAAAGCTTGAACACCGGGACCACCGGTGCGGGGCTCTTGTGCATAGTCCGCGCATCTATGAAAAATCCAGAAAGATAATCGGATAGTGCCTTCAAAGCGCGAACCAATCCACCAAAAATACAGGCGACTCCACCCATAAAGGATCACCGCCACGTGCGCGTCGATCCACGAGGACAATAACAATGAAGACTCAAGTCGCCATCATCGGCGCCGGCCCATCCGGGCTCCTGCTTGGCCAACTGCTGCACAAGGCCGGTATCGACAACGTGATCATCGAACGTCAGGCCCCCGACTACATACTCGGCCGCATCCGCGCCGGTGTACTGGAACAGGGCATGGTCGACCTACTGCGCGAAGCCGGGGTCAGTGAGCGAATGGACCACGAAGGCTTAGTGCATGACGGCTTCGAATTGGCCTTTGACGGCCGATGCGAACGCATTGACCTGCGCGCACTCACCGGCGGCAAGACCGTGATGATCTACGGCCAGACCGAAGTCACCCGCGACCTGATGACTGCACGCCAAGCCATCGGCGGCACCACGCTGTACAACGTGACGGACGCCAAGCTGCATGAACTCAAGGGTGAAAAGCCCCATGTCACCTTCACCCTTAACGGCGAAAGCATGCGCCTGGATTGCGACCACATTGCAGGTTGCGACGGTTTCCATGGTGTATCCCGGCAATCCATCCCCGCCGGCGTCCTCAAGGAGTTCGAGCGGGTCTATCCGTTCGGCTGGCTGGGTGTACTGGCCGATACGCCGCCGGTCAATGACGAACTGATCTACGCCAACCACGCGCACGGCTTTGCCCTGTGCAGCATGCGTTCACCCACCCGTACCCGCTATTACGTACAGGTCAGTAGCGATGAGAAAGTCGAGGATTGGTCCGATGAGCGTTTCTGGGATGAGCTGAAGAGCCGTCTGCCGGCCGAAGTCGCCGCGCGCCTGATCACCGGCCCGTCCATCGAGAAGAGCATCGCGCCACTGCGCAGCTATGTGGTCGAGCCAATGCAGTACGGCCACCTGTTCCTGGTCGGCGACGCCGCGCACATCGTCCCGCCCACCGGTGCCAAGGGCCTGAATCTTGCGGCCAGCGATGTCAGCACTCTGTACCGCATCCTGCTCAAAGTCTATCGCGAAGGCCGCAGCGATCTGCTCGAACGCTACTCGCAGGTGTGCCTGAAGCGCATCTGGAAAGCCGAACGCTTCTCCTGGTGGATGACCTCGATGCTGCACAAATTCCCCGGCACCGACGCCTTCAGCGCGCGCATGCAGCAGACCGAACTGGACTACTTCGTCGGTTCCGAGGCGGGGCGCAAGACCATCGCGGAGAACTACGTTGGCCTGCCCTACGAGGCCATCGAGTAGCAGACAGCAAGTACCCGCCAACTTGTTGCCCCGCAGCGCCATGCTGCGGGATTTTACCCATCGTAAACCGCTAGCCTCGCGCCGCTCACCCCTGGCCCACCACCTGCCCTTCACGACCAGTAAGTAATTTTGGTCTATGCACCCCTCGGTCAGCCGCACCTATCAACAGATCGTCTCCGGCCAGGTAGTCGCGACGCTAAAAATAGTTGCGACATGGCCTTGCTTATCCGTTTTGCGTCGCGTCCGGCCCAAAGCCTAGTTGCTTAAGGTGCGCCCCAAGAAACTCGATAAAGGCCTGTACTTTTTGCGTAGAACGCCGGTGACTGGGGTAGACCGCGAGGATCAGCGGACCGAAGGCATCTGGGTCGAAATCATAGTCAGCCATCACCTGCACCAGGTCACCCCGAGCCAGATAAGGCCCAAAACTCCAGAGCGGACCGGCATATAGGCCACCGCCACGTAGGCAGCTGGTCAGCAACAAGTCATGGTTGTCACTCTCCAGTCGTGCCTTTGGCACAGCCATGCGCAGACGCACGCCGTTATGCCTGAGCCAACGGTAATGCGGGTCCAAGGCCGGGTGCTGATAATTCAGCCACTGATGCTGGTCGAAATGTTCCGGGTCGAGCGGCGTCGGATTGGTCGCCAGATAAGTAGGGCTGGCGCATAGCACGATCTGGTTACGCCCA
>NZ_CP141799.1:0-275000 GCF_035621475.1 Pseudomonas paeninsulae | reverse complement strand
GCCACTTTCCGTCGATCGCACTGCAACCCTGTACTGCCTGTTGCCGATTAACGCCGTTGCGGCCCTGACGCTTACATGATCCGGGTCAACCAAACGGCGCGCCTCTATATATAGAGGCCAGACAATACTTGGGCCACCGACTGGAGGAATGGCTATCTCTGCGAGAACTGGGGATATCTACCCGCGCTCTGCCTGGCCAGTGCGCGGCGCCGCAGATCGCTGGATGCGCCAACTGGCAAAACCACTATATAAGGTCAGCAGAATAACCAGCCCCAGGCCAATCGACATCAGACAGCCCCTCTTCCACAGAAACGCGCGGCCCGCACAAGGCGAGCCGGCAGTAGCAGTCAGTCGTTGACCTGGCGCAGATAGGCTGCAGGTTCAGCTCCGAGGTTGTTGAGCAGCCGCTCGCTGTACCAGTCGATAAAGTTGACCACGCCGAACTCGTAGGTCTTCGAGTACGGGCCTGGCTGGTAGGCGGTGGAGTTGATACCACGCTGATTTTCTTCGGCCAGGCGGCGGTCCTGGTTGTTGGTCGCATCCCATACTTGGCGCAGGCGCTCGACGTCGTAGTCGACGCCCTCCACTGCATCCTTGTGCACCAGCCATTTGGTGGTGACCATGGTTTCCTGGGCACTGATCGGCCATACGGTGAAGACGATCAGGTGATCACCCATGCAGTGGTTCCACGCATGCGGCAGGTGGAGGATGCGCATCGAGCCCAGCTCGGGGTTCTGGATCCGCCCCATCAGCTTCTTGCTGCCGCGCTTGCCGTCCATGGTCATGGATTCGGTGCCTTTGAGCAGTGGCATGCGCACGATGCGGTTGCGCATGCCGAAGCTGGCGTGGGCGTAAGGAATCTTCTCGGCGTCCCACTTGGCGGCGGACTCGGCCACGTGGTCCTTGAAGGCCTGGTCGGCGCGCGGGTCGGTGACGTCATCCCACTCCAACAGGCTCTTCAGCAGTTCCGGATGCGCGCCACTGCAGTGGTAGCACTCACGATTGTTCTCCAACACCAGCTTCCAGTTGGCCTTTTCCACCAAGGTGGACTGTACCGCCACCTTGGTGTTCTCCATGTCGTAAGGCTCCATGTAATGAGCCAGAGTCGCGAGGAAGTCGTCGATCGCTGGAGGACTTTCGGCCAGAGAGATGAAGATGTAGCCGCCAGCCGTTTTGCACTGCACAGGCTTGAGGCCATATTCCTTCATATCGAAGTCGGCGCCCATCTCGGTGCCAGCGAACAGCAGGCGACCATCCAGCTCATAGGTCCACTGGTGGTAGTGGCAGACCAACTTGGCCACTTTGCCCTTGTCGCTGGTGCACAGGCGCGAGCCGCGATGGCGGCAGACGTTGTGAAAAGCATGTACCACGCCTTCGGCACCACGGATGACGATGATCGGATTGGCGCCGATCTGCAGGGTGATGTAGTTGCCCTTGGCTGGGATCTCGCAAGTCATGCCGGCGATCAGCCATTCTTTATGGAAGATCTCCTGCATGTCGATCTGGAACAGGCGCTCGTCGCTGTAAAACGGTTGCGGCAACGAGAAGGTACGCTCGCGGTTTTGCAGCATCTCGGCGGTGGCCTTGCGTGCCGGTTCCAGGGGATCGCCCAGACTCAGGGTGGAAGTGACGTCCATCGGTAACTCCTCAATGGCGACTCGCCGTGCGAGCGCCGCAAAAAGTGGCTGTTTCGGTTGCTACGCAAGGCGGCGTGACTGACCCTTCGTAAGTCGCCTGCCGAGTGGCGACTCAATACGCGGAACAATGGTCGTGCGCTCTTTTCCGTTTGCTTCGGCTGGGGCGGAGTGTGGCGATGGACGCAGCGCAAACCTTATCCATAGACGACATAGCCACATCCGTTTCCGACGCGGCAAACCACGTCCCTCGCGGCAGGTCGCGATAAGCATGTAAATGTCGCTCATGGATAAATGAGTGCGCAGGCCGTTGCGCACAATCCATCACAATAGGCCAACATCAGGCCGCTGCGCGCGAGATACCGACCATGTCGAACGATTTCCTCAACACCGTCACCACCCAGACCTGGAACAACGGCCGCCATCTAGTGCGCTGCGTCAAGGTGATCCAGGAAACCTGGGACGTTCGCACCTTCTGCTTCATGGCCGAGCAGCCTGTGCTGTACTTCTTCAAACCGGGGCAGTTCGTCACCCTCGAACTGGAGATCGACGGCCAGCCGGTCATGCGCTCGTACACCATCTCCAGCTCGCCGGCGGTGCCCTACAGCTTCTCCGTGACGATCAAGCGGGTGCCGGGCGGCAAGGTCTCCAACTGGTTGCACGACAACCTTACGGAAGGCGACGAGCTGCCGGTGCACGGCCCGGTCGGGCTGTTCAACGCCATCGATTTTCCGGCGGACAAGGTCCTCTACCTCAGTGGTGGCGTTGGCATCACTCCGGTGATGTCCATGGCCCGTTGGTTCTATGACACCAACGCCAACGTCGACATGATCTTCGTGCACAGCGCACGTTCGCCCAAGGATGTGATCTACCACCGCGAGCTGGAAAACATGGCTGCGCGGATCAACAACTTCAGCCTGCACATCATCTGCGAGAAGCACGGCTTGGGCGAGGCCTGGGCCGGTTACCGGGGTTACCTCAACCAGGCCATGATGCACATGATGGCGCCGGACTTCATGGAGCGTGAGATCTTCTGCTGCGGGCCCACGCCCTATATGAATGCGGTCAAGCGCCTGCTCGAAGCCAACGGCTTCGACATGTCGCGTTATCACGAGGAATCCTTCGGCGCGACGCCGGCAGATGTCCGCGAAGAAGCCAAGGAGTGGGCCGCCGAAGCGGCCGACGCCGATCCGGTGCCGCTGGCCGAGCAGCATCAGGTGGCATTCGTCGCCACCGGCAAGAGCATTCGCATCGATCCGGGTGAGACCGTGCATGCCGCCGCAGCCAAACTCGGCCTGCACATTCCCAAGGCCTGCGGTATGGGTATCTGCGGCACCTGCAAGGTGATGAAAACCGCCGGCGAGGTGAGCATGGAGCACAACGGCGGGATCACCGACGAGGACGTCGCCGAGGGCTTTATCCTGTCCTGCTGCAGCGTGCCCCAGGGCGATGTGACCATCGACTATTGATTGACGCGACCGTCAGCTCTCCGCTGCCGCTAAACCGGCAGCGGGCTGAGTAAGCGTTTATCCGCATCAGCAGCCGCCACCGTCGACCACGCCCTCCTGAGCCTCTCAGGGGGTAAGCACCGCCTCAGACCACACTCCATCCGCATCTTTCTGGTACCTGACACGCTCACGCATGCGCGGCCAGCCGGACGGCCAGAACTCAATCCGCTCAGGCTGAAGACGGAAGGCGCACCAGTTTGGACTGCGTGGCACCGGCTCGAAACCCAGGGCCTGCTCAAGCTGGCGCACCTGTCGACGCGATTCGCCTTTTTCTGGCGCAGGAGCGCCCTGAGGAAGTACCCAGGCTGCCAATTGGGTCTCGCGGGCCCGCTTGCACCAGTAGTTGTCCGACGTTTCAACGGATTGCCGGATGACATCGCCTTCGAGCGTCACCTGCTCCTGCAGCTCGCGCCAGAAGAAACACAGCGACGCGCGCGGGTTGTCGATCAGTTGCTGACCCTTGCCACTCTCGGTATTGACGAAGAACAGCAACCCAGCCTCCTCGACGGCGGTGATGTAGACCATGCGCACGGACGGGTGGGCATAGCGATCCGCCGTCGCCAGCGCGGCGGCATGGGCCTCGTCCACGCCCTGCGCAGTGGCCTGCTCGATCAACCGCTGCAGCTGATCCAAGGCCTCTCGATAAATCGCTTCGCTGCTCTTCATACTCAGTCATCATCCTTTGCCGGCGCCGACCCTTGGCAATTCTTGCAGGGGTCGCACACCCAGTATAGGACTCACTGCCCTGCCACCTGCGCCACATAGTGGGCCACTGCCTCGATCTGCTCGGCGCTGAGCAATGCCGCAAAAGCCGGCATCACCCCGACGCCGCCGCGTACCGCAGCCATGACCCGTTCCGGGGTCGGCTTTAGCTCATCCAGGTTGGGGCCGATTGTGCCACTGGCGCCGGCGTCCTGCAGGGTGTGACAGATCGTGCAGGAGGGTTGCGCCTGTTCGGTGAACGCCTTGCGGCCCAGCTGGTAGCGGGCGTCATCCGCGGCAGCTTCACCGGCTTGGGCCGTGCCGAACAGGCTGCTCAGGGCGAGGCCCAGCGCCAGTCCAGTGGACTTATACAATCGAAATGCCGACACCATGATCCCTCCAACCGTTGTGGCCATAGCCACGTTCATTTGCCAGCCCCTCTTGGGGTTGAGTGTTGCCCTCGACATCGGTCGCCCGACTCATCAGGCTGTAGTTGCCCGGCTTGAGGTCGACGATCAGCACGAAGGGCCGCCAGGCGTACTGGCCCAGGTTCGGGCCGACGAAGGGGGCTGCCTGCCAGTTCTTGCCGCCATCCAGGGAAACCTCCACACCCTTCACCTCCTTGGCGCCGCCAAACGCCACGCCCTGGATGGCCACCGGGCCGGCTTTGACTTGCTTGAGCGGCTGGGTGATCCACGACTTAACGTTCATCTCCCACATCGACGGCTGATCCGGTGCCCCCGGCTGACCGACCGGACGGATGCGGTAGCCCGAGGCCTGGATAGCGGCGTCGGTCTGCTCGGCGGTGAAGGCTACCTGCTTGACGTATTTGACGTTGTTCACCCCGTAGTAACCCGGTATCACCAGGCGCAACGGGCCGCCATGGGCCAGCGGCAGGGGTTCGCCGTTCAGCTCCCAGGCGAGGATGGCCTGGTCCAGGGCGCGCATGGGCACCGAACGTTCGACCATCAGGCTCTTCGGGTCGAGGCCCGCAGGCAGTTCTTCGCCGCCGGTGCTGGTCATGTATGGCAGGCCGTCGACTATGCCGCCAAGGGCCTCGGCCACGGCCTTGACCGGTACGCCGCTCCAGAACACGCAGCCAGCCGCGCCGGTCTCCCACTGGGTGCCGCTGGCTTCATGCTCGAAGAATGCCCGGCCATTACCCGAGCACTGCAGCACGCTGGCGACTGTCTGCACGCCGAGGGTCTTGAGCTCGCCGAGGCTGATGCTGCGTGGGTTCTTCACGCCCTGAAAGGCGACTGTCCAGGCATCGCGATCAGTAACGATGGACGGCGGTGGTGGCGGTAGATTGTTGCGGATAAACAGCTGCTCGTTGGACGTCACTATGCTGGTGCCGATGGCGTCACGCTTGGTTTCCAGGGTGTTGGCGCTGTGCACGATCAGGGCTTCGGGGGTTTTCCAGTTGACGTAGTCCGGCAGCGGCATTTCGGCGGCCAGGCTAAGCGGGCTGAGGCCGAGCAGGCTGGCCGAGGCGAGCGCCACGGCGCTGCCCAGCAGCACCTGACGGCGTCGTGGATCAAAGTTGTCGCTCATGTCATTTCTCCCTTATTAAGCGAGTCGCGCTGCACGGGCTTGACTCCTGCTTCGCGCAAACTTAGGTCGTGAAGGGCGCGGCGAACAGCTGCGCAGCCCAGGTGAGCGGGAGCAAGGCGGGGTCCCGCTCGGGGTACAAGGGTACGACTCCGTACTATCCAGCTGCCTTGCGCGGTTTGGATAGAGCCAAACTCGCCCGGCGTACTGCTCCAGAATGAGCGTTAAGCACAGTCGCTCAGGGATTGAGCGCTTCGCGCAGCCACTGGCCGTCCGCGTCTTTGTGCTAGCGGGTTCGCTCACGCATCCGCTGCCAGCCGGTGGCCAGAATTCAATGCGAACGGGCTGGATGCGGAAGGCGCACCATCCGGGGATTCTCGGCACCTGCTCAAAACCCAGGTCATGCTCGAACTGCCGCGCCTCCCGGCGCAGCACCGGTTGTTCGGCGCGAAAGGGCCTTGTTCGGATGCCCAGACCGCGAGTTGCGCCACTCGGGCGTGTTTGTACCAGTAAAAAGCCGAAGCTTCGGCGGACTGCAGGAATACATCGCCTTCGATGATCGCCTGCTCCTGCAGCACCGGCCAGAACAGGCACAGCGCCGCCCGTGGGTCGTCGATCAGCCGCAGCAATGGTCCCAGGGCCTGTAGGTAAAGTGTTTTGCTGCAAGTGCTCGGTGACCATCTGTAGTTGGCAGTGATCTGCACGTCCAGTGTCTGGCACCGAGGCCAATACCTGTCGCAAACGCATGGCTACCAGCTGCTCTGCCGGGGGAGTTAACCCTAAGACTAGTAGATGCTGACGGGGCGGAGGGGAGCTCGGGTCATCGTTCGACCACTTGCTGTGTCGCGTGCGCTCGCGCCTCGACCTGCGTGGTTAGTCCAGTTAGTCAATTTCGGGATCTGAGGCCCCGATACTGCGTGGCCTCTGCTCACCATAGCCAGCTATGGCTCGTCGTGGCGCCTTGTCTCAGGAACCGAGTCATCCGAACTTGAATTAACCAACTAACCGTACCGACCACAGGCGGTGATATTGAATGAAAGTCAGATCGCTGCGGCTGCGTTCATCGCCTGGCGACCTGGCGACTGGCCCAGATCCGCCGTCCTGGACTGGCCGGCGGATCGGGTGAAGCCTAGCCCGCAGCCATGGCCATGCGGATATCGGTCGCCAGCTTGCGCACCCGCTCTTCTTCGGTATCCCAGGAGCACATGAAACGCGCGCCACCGGCACCGATAAAGGTGTAGAACCGCCAGCCTTTGACGCGCAGAGCGGCGATGGCCGGTTCTGACAGTTGCAGGAACACGCCGTTGGCCTCCACCGGAAACATCAGGCTCACCCCCGGCACGTCGCTGACCAGCTCGGCGAGCAGGCGCGCGCACTGGTTGGCATGCCGCGCGTACTTCAGCCAGGCGTCGCTCTGCAGCAGGCCGACCCAGGGCGCCGACAGGTAGCGCATCTTCGAAGCGAGTTGACCGGCCTGCTTGCAGCGGTAGTCGAAGTCTTCGGCCAGGGCCTTGTTGAAGAACAGGATCGCCTCGCCCACCGCCATGCCGTTCTTGGTACCACCGAAGCACAGCACGTCGACCCCGGCCTTCCAGGTCAGCTCGGCCGGCGTGCAGTCGAGAAAGGCGCAGGCGTTGGAGAAGCGCGCGCCGTCCATGTGCAGATTGAGCCCCAACTCGCGGCAGGTGGCGCTGATCGCGCGGACCTCTTCGGGGCGATAGACCGTACCGACCTCGGTGGCCTGGGTCAGGGTCACCACGCGCGGTTTCGGGAAGTGAATATCCTGGCGTTTGAGGGCGATCTCGCGGATTGCTGGCGGCGTCAGCTTGCCGTTCTCGGTCTGCGCCAGCAGCAGCTTGGAACCGTTGGAGAAGAACTCCGGGGCGCCGCATTCGTCGGTTTCGACGTGGGCGGTCTCCGAGCAGATCACGCTGTGGTAGCTCTGGCACAGCGCCGCCAGGGCCAGCGAGTTAGCCGCGGTGCCATTGAAGGCGAAGAACACCTCGCAGTCGGTTTCGAACAATTCGCGAAAATGATCGGCGGCCCGCGCCGTCCACTGATCGTCGCCGTAAGCGCGGTCATGGCCGTGATTGGCCTCGGCCATGGCGGCCCAGGCTTCCGGACAGATGCCGGAATAATTGTCGCTGGCGAACTGTTGCGATGAGTCGGACATTGCTCGTTCCTTCCTATTAGGTCGTCGGCGCATGGCGCTACTTTACCCTCGCAGCCTGCCGCGGGTAGCACGCTGTGGCGACATCTTGTTCATTCCAGGCGCTGTCTGGCCCACCGAATGGTTGGCAGGCAACTGCAGGCAAATGAAAAGGAACTCACGCAAGCACACGGCCTCACAACTAGGGTCCCGGCAGCGCTTGCCGAAGTGATTGACCCGAACAGGAATCCACCATGAACTACCGTCATCTGATTGCGCTTGTCATTCCCCTGGCTTTTGCCCTGCCTGCGACTGCTGCCGGCTGGCCTGAGGGAGCCAAAAACGAGTTCGTCAACGAGTGCGTGACCGGCGCCCAATCCAGCCACAGCCAGGAACAGCTGCAGGCCTTCTGCGAATGCGCGGCCGACAAGGTCAGCAACGAGTTCAGCGCAGCAGAGCTGGAAGCGATGCGTAACCAGTCACAACCCGACCCGGCGCTGCAGCAACGCCTGGTGACCGCCTCCAGCAGCTGCAACAGCAAGCTGCAGGGCTGATCACCGCGCCAGCGCTACCTGGCGATCCGCTGGTGTGATAACGGGAGGGGCAGCGACAGCGATCCTGGGTTAACGTCGAGCATGCCCGATGACCTGTGAGCGCCGCCATGCCAACCTCCTCCTCCGTCCTGGCCAGCCGGCCGCGTGATGCGGCGCTGGACCTGCTCAAGTGGCTGGCGCTGCTGAGCATGCTGATCGATCACCTGCGGCATGTCTGGCCGCCGCTGTACGCCCTCTATATTCCCGGCCGCCTGGCCTTTCCGCTGTTCTGCCTGGCCATCGCCGCTAACTTGGTGCGCCCAACGGTGCGCCCACGCACACCGGTAGCGCTGCGCTACCTCGGCCTGCTGCTGCTGTTTGCGCTGCTCTCCGAGTGGCCATATCGCTTGTTGGTGCAAGCGCCGCAATCGCTCAACGTGCTGCCAACCCTGGTTCTCGGCCTGCTGATTGCCAGTGGCGTACAGCAGCCCCACGGCCAGGCGCGCTGGCTGGCCCTAGGTGCCCTGCTGGTCGCCGTTGCCGCCCATTCCTGGCTGATGTTCGGCCTCGCCGGGGCCTTGCTGCCGGCAGCCTTTGTCTACGCCCTGAATCGACCCCATCCGGCCTGGATCTGGCCGCTGTTGCTGAGCCTGCTCGCCAATTACTGGCCGCCCTTCTATATCGATGCGGCGCGCGGCGAACCCTTTGCCTGGGCGGTGATTGTCAGCTGCGCCCTGGCCCCGCTGTTCGGTCTCTGGCTACTGCGCCAGCCGCTGCACATCAGCGTACCGCCGGTCCGACGCTGGGCCTATCTGTTCTATCCCGGGCACTTTCTGGTGCTCGCCGCCCTGCGCGAATACTGGCTGCGCTGACGGCCGCACCCGCTCTAGCCTGGCCGCCGCCAAGTATTGGCATTACTGACAGCGACCTGTCGCAAACGCGCATGTCGCAAACGCAACCTCCCGTGGCGTGCATAGGCATCTGGCGGTTCAGGGCGAGTCATACCATCGGCTGCACAAGGGCTCAGCCCCGATTCCGACACAGATGCGCTACAACGTGGCGCCGCAGGAGATCAGCGATGTTCAGCAAAGACGACCAAATCAAGGGCTACGACGACGAACTGCTGGCGGCGATGGACGCCGAAGAAGCGCGTCAGGAGCATCACATCGAGCTGATCGCCTCGGAAAACTACACCAGCCAGCGGGTGATGCAGGCCCAGGGCAGCGGCCTGACCAACAAGTACGCCGAAGGCTATCCGGGCAAGCGTTACTACGGCGGCTGCGAGCATGTGGATGTGGTCGAGCAGCTTGCAATAGACAGGGCCAAGCAACTGTTCGACGCCGATTTCGCCAACGTCCAGCCGCATTCCGGCTCATCCGCCAATAGCGCCGTGTACCTGGCGCTGATCAATGCCGGCGACACCATTCTGGGCATGAGCCTGGCCCATGGCGGTCACCTGACCCACGGTTCCAAGGTCAGCTCCTCCGGCAAGCTGTACAACGCCGTGCAGTACGGCATCGACACCACCACCGGCCTGATCGATTACGACGAAGTCGAGCGCCTGGCCGTCGAGTGCCAGCCGAAGATGATCGTCGCCGGCTTCTCTGCCTACTCCAAGACCCTGGATTTCCCGCGCTTTCGCGCCATCGCCGACAAGGTCGGTGCCCTGCTGTTCGTCGACATGGCTCACGTCGCCGGCCTGGTTGCCGCTGGCCTGTACCCGAATCCGCTGCCCTACGCCGACGTGGTCACCACCACCACCCACAAGACCCTGCGCGGTCCGCGTGGCGGCCTGATCCTGGCCAAGAGCAATCCCGAGATCGAGAAGAAGCTCAACTCCGCGGTGTTCCCTGGTGCCCAGGGCGGCCCGCTGATGCATGTGATCGCCGGCAAGGCGGTGTGCTTCAAGGAAGCGATGGAGCCTGGTTTCAAGGACTACCAAGCGCAGGTGATCAAGAACGCCAAGGCGATGGCCAAGGTCTTCATCGACCGCGGTTTCGATGTGGTCTCCGGCGGCACCGATAACCACCTGTTCCTGGTCAGCCTGATCCGTCAGGGCCTGACCGGTAAAGACGCCGACGCCGCCCTCGGTCGTGCCGGCATCACCGTGAACAAGAACTCCGTACCCAATGACCCGCAGTCGCCGTTCGTCACCTCGGGCCTGCGCATCGGTACCCCGGCCATCACCACCCGCGGCTTCAAAGAGCAGCAGAGCATCGAGCTGGCTGGCTGGATCTGCGACATCCTCGATCACCTCGGCGATGCCGATGTCGAGGCGCAGGTGGCTACTCTGGCGGCAGGGCTGTGCGCCGACTACCCGGTATATCGCTGAAAGCAATGATCCGGTAGGAGCGGGGGGGACGCCAAGTCCCATGCCCGCGAAGTGTAGAGATCGCGGGCATGGCCCGCTCCTACAGACAAGGTTCCAGCTTTCCGTTTCAGGAGCATCCCCATGCAACGTTATTCCGGCTTCGGCCTGCTCAAGCACTCCTTCAGCCACCACGAAAACTGGCAGCGCATGTGGCGCACGCCGACACCCAAGCCGGTCTACGACGTGATCATCGTCGGCGGCGGCGGCCATGGCCTGGCCACGGCCTACTACCTGGCCAAAGAATTCGGCGTGAAGAACGTCGCGGTGATCGAGAAGGGTTGGCTGGGCGGCGGTAACACCGCGCGCAACACCACCATCGTGCGTTCCAACTACCTGTGGGACGAATCGGCGCACCTCTACGAGCACGCCATGAAGTTGTGGGAAGGCCTGTCGCAGGACATCAACTACAACGTGATGTTCTCCCAGCGCGGCGTGTTCAACCTCGGTCACAGCCTGCAAGACATGCGCGACATCGAGCGCCGGGTCGGGGCCAACCGCCTCAACGGTATCGATGGCGAGGTGCTCAATGCCAAGCAGGTCGAGGAGCTGATCCCGTACATGGATTGCAGCAAGAACACCCGTTACCCGGTGATGGGCGCTTCCCTGCAACGGCGCGGCGGCGTGGCCCGTCACGATGCCGTGGCCTGGGGCTATGCCCGTGCCGCCGACGCCCTGGGCGTCGACCTGATCCAGCAGACCGAAGTGACCGGTTTCCGCAAGGAAAACGGCGTGTGCATCGGCGTGGAAACCAACAAGGGCTTCATCGGCGGCAAGCGCGTCGGTGTGGTCACCGCCGGTAATTCCGGGCACATGGCCAAGCAGGCCGGTTTCCGCCTGCCGATCGAGTCGCACCCGCTGCAGGCGCTGGTGTCCGAGCCGATCAAACCGATCATCGACAGCGTGATCATGTCCAACGCGGTCCACGGCTATATCAGCCAGTCGGACAAGGGTGACCTGGTCATCGGTGCCGGTATCGACGGTTACGTCGGTTACGGCCAGCGCGGCTCCTACCCGACCATCGAACACACCCTGCAGGCGATCGTCGAGCTGTTCCCGGTGCTGTCGCGGGTACGCATGAACCGTCAGTGGGGCGGCATCGTCGACACCACGCCGGACGCTTGCCCGATCATCAGCAAGACCCCGGTGCCGAACCTGTTCTTCAACTGCGGTTGGGGTACCGGCGGCTTCAAGGCCACCCCGGGTTCCGGCCACGTATTCGCCGCCAGCCTGGCCAAAGGCGAGATGCATGCACTGGCCAAACCCTTCGCCATGGACCGTTTCTACAACGGCGCCTTGATCGACGAGCACGGCGCTGCCGGCGTCGCCCACTAACAGGAGAAATCCGACATGCTGAACATCTTCTGTCCCCATTGTGGCGAGCTGCGCTCCGAAGAGGAATTCCACTCGGCCGGCCAGGCGCACATCCCGCGCCCGCTGGACCCGAATGCCTGCACCGATGCGGAGTGGGGCGAGTACCTGTTCTTCCGCGACAACCCGCGCGGCATTCACCACGAGCTATGGATTCACGCGGCCGGTTGCCGGCAGTACTTCAATGCCACGCGCGACACCATCAGCTACGAAATTTTCGAAACCTACAAGATTGGCGAAAAGCCGAGCGTGACCGCTAAGCCGAACAGTGCGAAGCAGCCCAGCCGTGCGGCAGGAGAAAAGGCATGAGTCAGATCAATCGCCTGAGCAAGGGTGGCCGGATCAACCGCAACCAGCCTTTGACCTTCACCTTCAACGGTGAGAGCTATCAGGGTTTCAGCGGCGACACCCTGGCCGCCGCGTTGCTGGCCAACGGCGTCGACGTCGTCGGTCGTAGCTTCAAGTACTCGCGTCCGCGCGGCATCGTCGCCGCCGGCGCCGAAGAGCCCAACGCGGTGCTGCAGATCGGCGCCAGCGAAGCGACTCAGATCCCCAACGTGCGCGCCACCCAGCAGGCCCTGTACAGCGGCCTGGTGGCCAACAGCGTGAACGGCTGGCCGAGCGTCAACAATGACCTGATGGGCATTCTCGGCAAGGTCGGTGGGCAGATGATGCCGCCGGGGTTCTATTACAAGACCTTCATGTACCCGCAGAACCTCTGGCTGACTTACGAGAAGTACATCCGTAAGGCCGCTGGCCTGGGCCGCGCGCCGAAGGAAAACGACCCGGACAGCTACGACTACCTGAACCAGCACTGCGACGTGCTGGTGGTCGGTGGCGGCGCCGCCGGTCTGGCCGCCGCATTGGCTGCCGGGCGTAGCGGTGCACGGGTAATCCTCGCCGACGAGCAGGAAGAGTTTGGCGGGCATCTGCTCGACAGCCGCGAAAGCCTCGATGGCAAACCGGCCGCCGATTGGGTGGCCAAGGCCCTCGCCGAACTGCAGAAGATGCCGGAAGTCACCCTGTTGCCGCGCTCGACCGTGCACGGTTATCACGATCACAACTTCCTCACCATCCACGAGCGGCGCACCGATCACCTCGGTGATGCCGCACCGATGGGCGAGGTGCGTCAGCGCCTGCACCGTGTGCGTGCCAAGCGCGTGGTCCTGGCCGCCGGCGCCCACGAGCGTCCGCTGGTGTATGGCAACAACGACGTGCCCGGCAACATGCTGGCCGGCGCGGTGTCCACCTACGTGCGCCGTTACGGCGTGGCGCCGGGCAAGCAGCTGGTGCTGTCGACCACCAACGATTACGCCTACCGCGTAGCGCTGGACTGTCTGGAAGCCGGGATCAAGGTGGTCGCCATCGCCGATGCCCGCTCCAATCCCAAGGGTGCCTGGGTCGAGGAAGCACGGGCCAAGGGCCTGCGCGTCCTGACCGGCAGTGCGGTGATCGAAGTGCGTGGCAGCAAGCGCGTCAGCGCGGCGCGCGTCGCGGCGATCGATCCGCAGGCACATAAAGTCACCAGTCCCGGCGAATGGTTGGAGTGCGACCTGGTCGCCAGCTCCGGCGGTTACAGCCCGGTGGTGCACCTGGCCTCGCACCTGGGCGGCAAGCCGACCTGGCGCGAAGACATCCTCGGTTTCGTACCGGGTGAAGGTTTCCAGGCGCGCGTCTGCGCCGGTGCCATGAACGGCGTGTTCGCCCTCGGCGATGTGCTCGCCGACGGCTTCGAAGCCGGCGCCAAGGCGTCTGCCGAAGCGGGCTTTACCCCGATCTCGGGCGAACTGCCGAAAGTCTTCGGCCGTCACGAAGAACCGAGCATCGCGTTGTTCCAGGTACCGCACGAGAAGCCGACTGCACGGGCGCCGAAGCAATTCGTCGACCAGCAGAACGACGTCACCGCGGCCGGTATCGAACTGGCCACCCGCGAGGGCTTCGAGTCGGTCGAGCACGTCAAGCGCTACACCGCGCTGGGCTTCGGTACCGATCAGGGCAAGCTGGGCAACATCAACGGGCTGGCAATTGCCGCGCGTTCGCTGGGCATCAGCATCCCGCAGATGGGCACCACCATGTTCCGCCCGAACTACACCCCGGTGACCTTCGGCGCCGTGGCCGGACGTAACTGCGGTGCGTTGTTCGACCCGGTGCGCTACACCGCGCTGCACAGCTGGCACCTGAAAAATGGCGCCGAGTTCGAGGACGTCGGTCAGTGGAAGCGCCCCTGGTACTTCCCCAAGGCCGGTGAAGACATGCACGCCGCCGTCGGCCGCGAGTGCAAGGCGGTACGCGACAGCGTCGGCCTGCTCGATGCCTCGACCCTGGGCAAGATCGACATCCAGGGCCCGGATGCGCGCGAGTTCCTCAACCGCGTGTACACCAACGCCTGGACCAAGCTGGACGTGGGCAAGGCCCGTTACGGCCTGATGTGCAAGGAAGACGGCATGGTCTTCGACGACGGCGTGACCGCCTGTATGGCCGATAACCACTTCGTCATGACCACCACCACCGGCGGCGCCGCGCGCGTCATGCAGTGGCTGGAAATCTACCAGCAGACCGAGTGGCCGGAGCTCAAGGTGTACTTCACCTCGGTCACCGACCACTGGGCGACCATGACCTTGTCCGGCCCCAACAGCCGCAAGCTGCTGAGTGAGGTCAGCGACATCGACCTGGACAAGGACGCCTTCCCGTTCATGACCTGGAAGGAAGGCCAGGTCGGCGGCGTGCCGGCGCGGGTGTTCCGCATCTCCTTTACCGGTGAGCTGTCGTACGAAGTCAACGTGCAGGCCGACTACGCCATGGGCGTGCTGGAAAAGATCGTCGCGGCAGGCAAGAAGTACAACCTGACCCCGTACGGCACCGAGACCATGCACGTGCTGCGAGCCGAGAAGGGCTTCATCATCGTCGGTCAGGAGACCGACGGTTCGGTGACCCCGGACGACCTCAACATGGGCTGGTGTGTCGGTCGCACTAAACCTTTCTCCTGGATCGGCTGGCGCGGGATGAACCGTGAAGACTGCACCAAGGCAGACCGCAAGCAGCTGGTCGGCCTCAAGCCGGTCAACACCAGCGCGGTGCTGCCGGAAGGCGCACAGCTGGTGTTCGATGCCAAGCAGGCGATTCCGATGAGCATGGTCGGCCACGTGACCTCCAGCTACTACAGCACCAGCATGGGCTACAGCTTTGCCCTGGCCCTGGTCAAAGGCGGCTTGAAGCGCATGGGCGAGAAGGTTTTCGCACCGCTGGCAGATGGCACCCTGATCGAGGCCGAGATCGTCAGTTCGGTGTTCTTCGACCCGAAAGGCGAGCAGCAGAACGTCTGAGACCACGACCACTCGCCAGGCCCCAGCAGGCTGGAGCCTGGCGAGCAACGAATTAGCGCTGACGTACCTACGACAGGCGGAACAACATGAGCACAGTAAACGTTTACAAGCAGCGCCCCGATGCGGCGCACGCCGAGTCCCCGCTGTTTCACGCCGGCCTGCATGAGCTGGCAGGCAAGGGCAAGAGCAGCGCGGGCATCAACCTGCGCGAGAGAAAACTGCTGGGTCACCTGACCCTGCGCGGCGATGGCCATGACGCGGCCTTTGCCGGCGCCGTGCACAAGGCCACCGGCCTGGAACTGCCGGGCGCACTGGGCCTGGTGGTCAAGGGCGAGACCTCGCTGCAATGGCTGGGCCCGGACGAATGGCTGCTGATCGTACCGAGCGGCGAAGAGTTCGCTGCCGAAAAGAGCCTGCGCGAAGCGCTGGCCGGTCAGCACCTGCAGGTGGTCAACGTCAGCGGTGGGCAGACCATCCTCGAACTGACGGGGCCGAAAGTCCGCGAGATGCTGATGAAGTCGTCGATCTATGACGTGCATCCCCGCAACTTCCCGGTCGGCAAGGCGGTCGGTACCACCTTCGCCAAGACCCAGCTGGTGATTCGCCGCACCGGCGAAGAGACCTGGGAGCTGCTGGTGCGCCGCAGTTTCTCCGATTACATCTGGCTGTGGCTGCAAGACGCCTGCGCCGAATTCGGCCTGGCGATCAAGGCGTAGGCAGGCAAAGACGTAGGTTGGGTGGAGGCGCGTAGCGCCGATACCCAACATGCCCCGGCGCTCTAGTTGGGTGGCGCTTCGCTCAGCCTGCGCGGCCCGCCCCAACCTACGCCCACGCTGCACAGGAGATCGATATGAGTCGCACCCCCGACACCTGGATTCTCACCGCCCACTGCCCGAGCGTGCTCGGCACCGTGGATGCGGTGACGCGCTTCCTGTTCGAGCAGAACTGCTACGTCACCGAGCACCATTCGTTCGATGACCGGCTGTCCTCGCGCTTCTTCATCCGCGTCGAGTTCCGCGTGGCCGAGGGCTTCGACGAGCAGGCCTTTCGCGCCGGCCTCGATGAGCGCCTGGCGCCCTTCGACATGCACACCGAACTGACCCCGCCGGGCTACCGGGCCAAGGTGGTGCTGATGGTGAGCAAGGCCGACCATTGCCTGAACGACCTGCTCTATCGCCAGCGCATCGGCCACCTGGCCATGGACGTGGTGGCGGTGGTGTCCAACCATCCCGACCTGGAACCGCTGGCGCGCTGGCACGAGATTCCCTATTACCACTTCCCCCTCGACCCCAACGACAAGCCGGCGCAAGAGCGCAAGGTGATGCAGGTGATCGAGGACAGCGGCGCCGAGCTGGTGGTACTCGCCCGCTACATGCAGGTGCTCTCACCCGAACTGTGCCGCAAGCTGGACGGCCGGGCGATCAATATCCACCACTCGCTGCTGCCCGGCTTCAAGGGCGCCAAGCCCTATCACCAGGCGTACCAGAAGGGCGTCAAGCTGGTCGGCGCCACCGCCCACTACATCAACAACGATCTGGACGAGGGGCCGATCATCGCCCAGGGCGTGGAGGCGGTGGACCATGCCCACTACCCCGAAGACCTGGTCGCCAAGGGCCGCGACATCGAATGCCAGACCCTGGCCAAGGCAATCGCCTACCACCTCGAGCGGCGGGTATTCCTCAACGCCAACCGCACCGTGGTGCTGCACGCTTAACCGTACACCCGCGTCGGTGAGGGCAGTCCCGCACTGCCCCAATCGCGGAGCAACACATCGACAAGCTCCAGTGCAAGGCCGCGTGGCCGTTGGCCGCGCCTTTGTATCCACAACAACAAAGGAGAACATCCAATGTCCGGTAATCGTGGCGTCGTCTATCTCGGCGCAGGCAAGGTCGAAGTACAAAAGATCGACTATCCAAAAATGCAGGATCCACGCGGCAAGAAGATTGAGCATGCGGTGATCCTGCGGGTGGTCTCCACCAACATCTGCGGCTCCGACCAGCACATGGTGCGCGGCCGTACCACCGCACAAACCGGCCTGGTCCTGGGCCACGAAATCACCGGTGAAGTGATCGAGAAAGGTCGCGACGTCGAGAACCTGCAGATCGGCGATCTGGTTTCGGTGCCGTTCAACGTTGCTTGCGGCCGCTGCCGTAGCTGCAAGGAACAACACACCGGCGTCTGCCTGTCGGTCAACCCGGCACGTCCCGGCGGCGCCTACGGCTACGTCGACATGGGCGACTGGACCGGTGGCCAGGCCGAATACGCCATGGTGCCGTACGCCGACTTCAACCTGCTCAAGCTGCCGGACCGCGACAAGGCGATGGAGAAGATCCGCGACCTGACGTGCCTGTCCGACATTCTGCCGACTGGCTACCACGGCGCGGTCACCGCCGGCGTCGGCCCAGGTAGCACGGTGTATATCGCCGGTGCCGGTCCGGTCGGCCTGGCTGCTGCCGCCTCCGCGCGCCTGCTCGGCGCTGCCGTGGTCATCGTCGGCGACGTCAACCCGGTGCGTCTGGTGCATGCCAAGGCCCAAGGCTTCGAGATTGCCGATCTGACGCTGGACACCCCGCTGCACGAACAGATTGCCGCCCTGCTGGGCGAGCCTGAAGTCGATTGCGCCATTGACGCGGTGGGCTTCGAGGCTCGCGGTCATGGTCACGATGGGGTGCAGCACGAGGCTCCGGCCACCGTGCTCAACTCGTTGATGGGTGTGGTTCGGGTTGCCGGCAAGATCGGTATTCCCGGCCTGTACGTCACCGAAGATCCGGGCGCAGTCGATGCCGCGGCGAAGAAGGGTGCACTGAGCATCCGCTTCGGCCTCGGCTGGGCCAAGTCGCACAGCTTCCACACCGGTCAGACCCCGGTGATGAAGTACAACCGTCAGCTGATGCAGGCGATCATGTGGGACCGCATCAACATCGCCGACGTGGTCGGTGTCGAGGTGATCAGCCTGGATCAGGCGCCCAATGGTTACCACGAGTTCGACGCCGGCGTGCCGAAGAAATTCGTTATTGACCCGCACAAGCTGTTCAGCGCCGCTTAAGTCAAATGCCTAACCTGGGCCGCCCCCGCGTGTGGGCGGCACCAGTCTTGCGGGAGCCTTGTGGCTCCCTTTTTTATGCCGCTGCGTTGGGTATCCGCCGGGCAAGCGCGCAGAGCCAGGCCAGCCATCTGCTCGCCGCCTCAGCGTGTCCCGCCACCGACCGCTAGCTGCCGCACAGGTGTTACCGCCGCCCTACCGGGGTAACGAAAACGGGTAGTACGGCAACACAGTCAGCAACAAAACAGAGGGGATTTCATTGCGTATATTTTTAAGCACTTGATTTATATGACTATTTTAAAACTGGCACGAGCCATGCAGTCTATTACCGCACAAAAACAAGAATCCAAGAACAACGATACGTCTCGACGCTGACACAATAAAAACAACAGTACAGGCGAGCAGCAAACAGATTTTTTTGGAGCGGTTGTGTTGTTCGGGGTCGACCCCGTGACCAAGCCAATAACAATAAAACTACCTCAAGGTAGCTGATTGGTAGGTTGGATCACTTAGTGACGATGGCAGTACCAGGGTCCAAAAAAATACGTTTGCCTTGATCCCCGATGGGGTCAAACAGCGATTTGTAATGATAAAAACAACAACAGATCGTTAAACAACAAAAACAAAGCACGCAACGACACTTTGAAGGGGAGCTTAGGCTCCCCTTCGTGCTTTGTGCTGCCCTCCTCGCCTGAACCCTGCGACTTTCATTCAGCCCCCACGCGCTGCCGCACCAGCCCGGATCATACTCGCGGAGCCCTGGCGGCCACTTGCAGCGGCTCCTGCTGGCTACTCGTTACCCCCCAACATATCTACATTTGTATTTGCCCCTCGCGGGACCTAGGCGCGTAGTTGCGCCCGGCACCAGGGATCATCAGCCTCTTAGGGCGTTGGCCTAATCACATTGGTAGGTACCGCTCAGCCCACTGATCCGCCGCCACACCCTGTTCGATCATCTGCTCGATGTCCCGGGTGGTACAGCCCAACTGCTCAAGCATTACCCGGGTGTGGCTACCGTACTTTGGCATGGCGGTCGGCAGCTTGACGCGAGCTCGGCTCAGACGGATCGAGTTGGGTGCAATCAACGTCACTCGGTGGCCGCTGGGATGGTCTGGATAGTCAATGAAGGCCACTGATTTCGGTCCATTCAGGTCGATACCGGTTGACGAGCTCATCAGTGAAGACTCGCGCAACTGACTCATCCTTGCCAACGGTTGGCAGCCGATATCGACTTCGCTCAGGCGTGCCTGCCAGTGGCTGACTGGCTGCGATCTGAACAGCGCTTCAAGCCACTGCTCTGCCTCCTGGTTATCGGCAAGCTGAAGATCCGCCAGATCCAGCGCAAGGCACAGGCTCTGCAACTGCGTTGCTTGATCGAGTGCCAGAAAGAACCAGCCATCCTGCGCCTGGTAACAGCGATAGAAGGCATTAGCCCCCTTAACTTCCCGCCCACTGGGCTCATTGAAAGGCGTCCGGCCCGGGTAGTCATACATGAATGGCAGCTGAATCAACTGCCCCGCAGCCACCAGCGAACTACGCGCCACTGAGCCTCCATGGCCATGCGCACGCTTGACCAGCGCGACCCCGATGGCCTGCGCGGCACAATAGCCGCCGAGCACATCAATCGTACCGAAGTGTGCATGCTCCTCGGGTGTCTGCATGCCGCCACCGAAGCGGGCCATGATGCCGGTGGTGGCTTGAACCAGATCGTCATAGCCCGGCTGGTCACTGCGCGGCCCCCGCTTTGGCCCGCCGTAGGCATCGAACTGACAGAGGATCAGCTCGGGATTTATCCGCTGCAGTCGCTCGACCGACAGGCCCAGCCGCGCCAACTGCGCATCGCTGCCGTTGATCGTGATGACATCGACTTGCATCAGCAACTTGTCCAGCACGGCTTGGCCCTGCTGGCTTTGCAGATCCAGCAAGACACTCTGCTTGCCCTGATTGGCCTGCATACCGAACACCGACGTGTTCCAAGGATCCAGCGCCGGTTTTGCTGGATCGATACTGATAACTTCGGCGCCAAAGCGGGCCAAGGTACAGGCGATGGTAGGCCCGGCAATCACATTGGTCAGGTCGAGAATCTTAATACCATCAAGCCAGCCTCTAGCTGCCGGTGCCTCGCCGGCTGTTGGCTGGGGAACGGCCCGTTCACGCCAACTGGCCAATAGCTGCAGCACGGCAGCTCGATCAGTGCTGGGTGACTGCGCCGGCTGTTTCTCGGTAACGGCCGTATCACCTTGCAACCAACAGATATTGCCCAGCTGGCGCATGGTTCCGAAACGCGGGTCTTCAACCTCCAGCACACTTGCCGACTGCAAGGCATGCTCGCTGGCCAGCCATTCGCTGGTTAGCTGGTGCGCACAGCCCGGTACACCGGCCTCGCCGAATAGGCGCTGCCATTCGTAGGCAGGCTTGGTTTGAAATGCCGCTTTCATCCTGTTGGAGACCAGGTCTGCCCATTCCCGCGACAGCGGATAGGACAAGAGCGTGCATTCGGCGCCATCCGGCCAGTCGGCAACGTCCAGGTAGGGACTGTGGGTCGGTATGCCCGCCGCCCTGACTGCGTCCCAGAGGCCCAATACTTTCAGGCAGCCGATTGGGTGACGGGTGTGCGAGCAGCAAACGGCATAAAAGGGCCGGCCGTCCTGGCAAACATAGGTGCGATAGAAGGGGTCGAGGAACTCCTGCAGATCGGCATAGTGCAGGTTCAGCGGCAGGTCATTAGTCCGGCGGCGCTCGATCTCGCGTTCTCGCAGCGACTTGTAGCGCTCGGGCAAGCCTTCTATGTGCATGGAGTTGTAGGCCAAGCCTTCCATGAGCGCAGCGGCGATCGGCACTTCGATCCGCTCACCCTGACCCGTTTTGACCCGATCAAACAGCGCCAAGGTCACCGCTGTAGCGCCCAACACCGAGGCATAAGCGGATGCCAGGGGCAGCGGTGAAAACGACGGGGTGATCCCCATCAGCACTCGGCTAAGGCCCATGTCGGTGAACTGCCCGACTGCCGCGGCGATAATGCCTTCCCAGGCAGGCAGCCCTGCATATTCGAGGTCCTGCTCGGCAAACCCTGGCAGGGACAGGTAGACCAGTGACGGATTGATCAGCTTCATCTGTTCGACACCCAGGCCCAGCCTGGCCATCACCCCTGGGCGGAAGTTCTCGACCAGCACATCGGCGTGTCTGATCAGATCCAGCGCCAGCTGCAGGTCTTGCTCGCGGTGCAGATCCAGACTGACCCGCTGCTTGCCCCGATTCAGTATGGCGTCCGCCGGGTTATCCCAACGCGGGCCCTGGGGCGGGTCGATGTGCACCACCTCGGCGCCCTGGTCGGCCAACATCATCGCCACGGCCGGCCCGGCAATGTACTGACCGAAGTCGACAACCCGGTATCCACTTAAAGGGCGCTGCTGAATCGCTTTCATATACACCTACCGCTATCGATGAATTGAACAGCTGCGAGCCTAAGAAATCGCTGACGGAAGGCATATCGGATAGTTTCGGACTGAGTGTTTGATTTTTTTGTACACTCCAACACCGCCAACTTCGCCGACCCTAAAACAGTCGACGCCAGTGGACTCCATTGGACCTGCAAGCAATCAAGACCTTCCTCACCCTGGCCGACCTGAAACGCTTGAGTCTGTGCGCCGAACAACTCTGCCTGACCAAGTCGGCAGTCAGTTCGCGGATCAAGCAGCTTGAAGAACAGCTGGATCAACCGTTATTCGTGCGCAGCAATGAAGGCATGTCATTGACCCCGGCCGGGCGCCAGTTCTATCACCATGCCATCGCCATGCAGCAGCGCTGGCAACGCGCCAAGCGCGAGCTCGCCCAGCAGCAAACCAGCAGTGGTCGACTGCGCCTCGCTGCACATCCCAGCTTGGCCGGCGATCTACTGTTTCGTTGGGGCAGCGTCCTGCACCAATACGATCCACACCTGAACCTCCACCTGGAGGCCGATTATTCGGGGGCCATCGTCCGCCAGATCGCCGCGGGAGCGCTGGATATCGGCCTCATCTTCGTCGCCGACGCCACGGCCGGCCTAGTGGTCGAGCAGGCTGCAGAAGACCGCTTGCTGATGGTGTCCAGCCGCGCCACGTCGCTGGAGCAAGTAACCGCCGACAACTACCTGTATATCGACTGGGGCTGGGGCTATAACGCGGCGCACTCGGAGCGCTTGCCGCAGCTGCAGAGCAGCCGACTGACCTGCGGCTTTGCTGCGCTGGGTCTGCCCTGGCTGCAGCGCAACGGAGGGTGCGCCTACCTGGCGGAGCGCCAGGCGGCCCCCCTGTTGAAGTCCGGCGAGCTGCACCGGGTGGCGGATGCGCCGGAGTTCAGACGGCCCATCTTCGTCACCTATGCCAGCGATGCGCAGGACCCACGGCTACTGCAGGTGGCCCTGACCAGCTTGCGCGAGGTTCTGGCGCAGCCCTGAAACGGCACGGGCCTCCCGTAGGAGGCCCGTGCCTTGCAGCGCACCGCTAAGGACGCTTAGGCGTTATCCGTCTGGATCTTAACGTCTGCGCCTGCGACTTCGCCCGAGTCCAGGATCAGCGACTTGAGCACGCCAAGGGTCATCAGCAGGATCACCACACTGAGCGGTAGTGCCGCTGCGATATTGGCGGTCTGCAGCGCACTGAGGCCGCCGGCGACCAGCAATACCCCGGCGACGAAGCCAATCACGGTGCCCCAGAAGATGCGGAAGATCTTCGGCGGCTCCTCGTTACCCAGGGACAGGATGGTGGTCAGCACCAGGGTGCCGGAGTCGGACGAGGTGACGAACCAGCTGACCAGCAGGAACACCAGCATGGCCGACAGCACCCAACCCATGACCCCGGTACCGGCGATGCCGTCTGCCGTGGCGAACAGCGCGGCCGGCAGGTTCCAGGCATTCACCAACTGGATAAGCTCGCCAGTGCCGGCACCCCCCGCGGCATTCAGCTCCTGATAGAGCGCCGAACCGCCGAAGATGCCCAGCCAGACGAAGATGATCAGGGTCGGTACGCAGACCACGCCGATGACGAACTCACGCAGGGTGCGGCCACGCGAAATGCGCGCGATGAACAGACCGACGAAGGGTGCCCAAGCCAGCCACCAGCCCCAGTAGAACACGGTCCAGCCGTTCTGCCAGGCCGCCGGCCCTTCCTCTTCGGGGAACCACAGGCCCATCGGCATGAAGTTGACCAGGTAGCTACCCAGCGACTCGCCGAACATGCTCAGCAGCCAGGCGGTAGGCCCGCCGAACAGGAAGAAGGCCACCACCAGGGCGGAGATGATGATGTTCCATTCGGAAAGGATCCTGATGCCGCGGCCCACACCGGACAGCGCCGACATGATCGAGACGATGGAGATCAGACCGATCAGCACCAGCTGGGTAGTCGTGCCCGGGTCCACGCCAATCAGGCGCTCCAGGCCCACGGCCATCTGGCTGACGCCCAGGCCCAGGGAGGTGGCGATACCGAATACGCAACCGAGCACGCCGAACAGGTCGACGATATGGCCGATCGGCCCGTAGATGCGATCGCCGATGAAGGGATGCAGCGCCGAACGCAGGGCCAGCGGCAGCTTCTTGCGGTAGGCGAAATAGGCCAGCGACAGGCCGACGATGGCGTACACCGCCCAGCCATGAAAGCCCCAGTGGAAGTAGGTCACCCGCAGGGCATCCACCGCCCGCGCATGGCCGATGGCAGTAGCGCCGGCCAGGTCAGCGTAGGGGTTATTCGGGTAGCCGAAGGCGCCGCTGTTATCCAGGTAGAAGATCGGCTCGGCCACACCGAAGAACAGGATACCGATGCCGATGCCGGCGGAGAACAGCATGGAGAACCAGGCAAAATTGCTGAAGTCCGGCCTACTGTCATCGTCGCCGAGGCGCACGCTGCCGTAGCGGGTGAACACCAGCACGACACAGATCGCGATGAAGAACACCATGACCACCAGGTAGTACCAGCCGAAAATCCCTTCGATCCAGCTGCGAGTGGCACCGAATAGGGTCCCGGCCAATTCGGTATTGAACCCAGCAAACAGCACGAACGCCAAAACCATGACCGCGGACACAATAGTCATGCCCTTGTGCATGCCTTTGAACAGGCCCGTTTTACACAGCAAATCTTCTTTGAATACGGTGGTGCCAGGGGCGCCACCGAACTTTTCTTTTATGGTCGACATTTACGTGTTCTCCACGGAGAGCTACGGCTAATTTTTGTATTTGTTATGCGTGTCGCTATTTCTTCAATTCACTGAAGAGATTCTTCTCGCCGGCGGAGGATCCGCCTGGCGCCAAGTTTCGCCGCCCAGGTTGTTGATCTTTCCGCAGTACTTGGCGTCGTTCGACGCGTTCCACTGCGGTGTGAATAAACACTTGCGAGGCATTGGCTGCTAGTCACGCGTGTGCGTGGTTTGGGTAATCCGTCCTTCAAGTCTGCGGCTGCAGTTCGAAGCGGCCGTATCAGGTAAAATTCGGCTAAAACGATACGAAAAGCATTGTTATGAAGCGGCAACGTCAGCGAAAGCAATAAAAACACGGCCTTTGCCCTCGGTATATTTATGCGTTTCTGGCCAAAGTCATAAACGGCCGCAGATCGCAGGACAGGGTTATGCCTGGCCTGCGCGTTAGCGCCCTAGCGTTGCAACACATGAATCCGCGAGAGCAGCTCGTCGCGATCGACATAACAGCCCTTGAAGTGACGGGCACCGCTGGCCGGGTCGAATTCAGTGCGGGCATGCAAGGTACGGCGGTTGTCGAAGCACCAGAGTTGCCCCGCATCCAGCCTGCGCTGCACACGGAAACGCGGTTCGCGGGTCATCTCGATGAAGCGCCGGTAAGCGCTATACAGCGCCGGCATGCGCTCTGCCGGTGCATCGAAGGCGCCCCGCAGGAAGTTGCCCATGCGGATCTCACTGATCACGCCGTAGGCATCCAGGCCGATGATCGGCGCCATACGGTGGTAATCGCTGGTGCGGCTCCTGTTGCGGAACTCGATGGGCGTGTCACAGAGGATTTGGAACAGCTCAGGCGCCTCCTGCTGTAAGGCCGCGGCGATGGCGAAGCCGTCGACGAAGACACTCTCACCGCCCGTGGCATCGTTGACCAGGCAATGCAGAAACTGCAGACCCGGCTGCAACTCGCGGGTCGGCAGGTCGGTGTGCAGCGGCAGGTTGAAGGAGGTGTAGGCATTGCTGTCGGCGTCGGCCTTGGACTGCACATCGAACAGCACGCCGAAGTTGCTCTGGCGAATGAAGGAGATGCGCTTGGCGAGCACTGGCAAGACGTCCTCGGAGGTCGGCACACCGCGTAGCTGGGTCAGGCCGATGTCACGCACCGCCAGCAGCCACTGCAGCAGCGCGGCGTCATCTTCCATCACCGCCTGGTAGTCGAACTGCGGCAGTTGCTCGCTCATCTCGGCACCCCACAAACGGCTCTGTGGGCGCAGCGCGCGACGCTCGGCCCGTGAGGCGTCGTCGTAGGCATGGGCGCGCAACCAGCCGGGATGGAAGCGGCTGTGGTGACCATCCTGCCAGTCGATCAGCAGGTGCCCCTGTTGGTCGATGCGGGTGCGCTGGGGATGCAGTTCTGGCGGCACATCGACGATCTCGAACAGCTGCTCGCGGGTCACACTGTAGACGCACTGGCTGCAGGTGCAGTTGTCACGCAGCCACTGGTGATGGAAGGGGCTGGTTCGAGCATCGCTCCAGGTGACCTCCAGGGTGTCGCTAGTGGAGCTAAGGCCAACCAGGCCGGCACTGATCGGGTAGCTGCGCCAATCGGCGATTGGCGCAGCGTCGAGGGAGGGGTCTACAGCGTTCATGGCGATCTCCTGGCGGGATGCTTCAAATAGTGTGGTTGTTCACGCTGCTGGGATAGAAGGACCCAGGCTCGACCGCGGGTCTATGCCCTGGCCTGCGGCAGGCCGATCACCCGGCCAACGCAAGCGGGGGACGGCAGATCACGATGAGCCTCGCCTAGCGCCAGTACCTGCTGCAGCACCTGCTCGTCGAAGGTCGCCGAGCGCGAAGTGCGGGTGTCGATGTTCATCAACATCTGCTCGCTCTCGGCCAGCGCAGCGGCCACACCTACCCGGTGCAGGCTATGGTGGATGTGCATACGTTTACGGTCGTGAGCCAGCAGTTGAGTGCGCACTTCGACCGCCTCACCCAGCTTGACCTCGTCGAGGTAGTTCAGGTGGCACTCCAGGGTATACAGGGTATGCCCGGTGCGCGTGCGACCCGCTTCGTCGAGGCCCAGCTGATCCATCAGCGCGTCGGTGGCGAAGCTGAAGACCAACAGGTAGAAGGCATCACGCAGATGGCCGTTGTAATCCACCCACTCCGCAAGGATCTCGGTCTGGTAAGTGGTCAGGGGTTGAGCGCTGGACATCGGTTAGGCTCCTGGGGCCGGGCGGCGGCTTGCCGCACGGCGTGGTAATAGTTGGACTAAATGCCGGTGCGGGGCTCAGGCATTGGCCAAGGTATGGGTGTCACCGTCGACGCTCAGGGCTTGGCCGGTGATCTTGGCGCCAGCCTTGGAGCTCAGGAACAGGATCATGGCGGCGATGTCCTCGGGGTCGATGAAGGTCTTCAGCGAGCATTGGCTGACGTAGGCGGCCCGCACGTCATCCGCGCGCTTACCGCTGGCCTTGGCCTCGCGCTCGATCACCCCGTCCATGCGCGCGCCACTGATCGAGCCTGGGCAGATGGCGTTGACCCGGATACCGAACTCGCCCACCTCCATGGCCAGGGATTTACTCAGCCCGGTGACAGCCCACTTCGCCGCGGCATAGGCCGTGCGCAACGGGTAGCCCATGATCCCAGCGCTGGAGGAAATGTTGATGATGCAGCCGCTGCGTGCTGCCTTCATCAGCGGTAGCGCGAGCTTGCAGCAGTAGAAGGTGGAGTGCAGGTTGACGTCGAAGGTGCTGCGCCAAGCCAGGCTGTCGAGCCCTTCGAGGTGGCCGGCAGGACCGGCGATACCGGCATTGTTGACCAGCACGTCGATTCCGCCCAAGGCATCCAGGCCCTCGCTGAAAAAACGCTCGACCTGAGCCTCGTCGCCGACGTCGATCAGCGAGCCGCTGAGCTGCGGATGTTCGCTGAGCAGCGCTTCCAGCGCCTGAGCATTGATATCGCAGATATGCACCCGGGCGCCGGCGGCGAGAAACGCCAGGGCCGTCGCCCGGCCGATACCCGAGGCACCGGCAGTGATCATCACTCGCTGTTGTTGCAGATCCTGAAACATCACGCCTCCCGCATCAGAAATGCGCGTGGTAACACCGCGTTGCAACTGCCGAGCCGGCCCCTGGATTCAATCCAGGGGCCGCGCAGGTTAATCGGCGAAGTCGAAGCCGTGCTTGGCCTTGGTTGTCTTGATCGCGTCCATCACCGCCATCAGGCAGTCATCACGGTAGCGCTCCAGCTCGGCGATGCTGCGCTGGCCTTGTTGCTCTGTGGTGCCTTCGACCACGCTGTCGATCAGGCCGTCAGTTAATTCCGGCGCTTCCAGATAGGTCCAGGGCAGTTTCAGCGCCGGGCCGAACTGGGCCATGAAGTGGCGCATGCCGGCATTGCCGCCGGCCAGGGTGTAGGTCAGGAAGCTGCCCATGAACGACCAACGCAGGCCGGCACCGAAGCGGATCGCATCGTCGATCTCGCCGGTGGTGGCGACGCCGTCGTTAACCAGGTGCAGCGACTCGCGCCACAACGCCTCGAGCAAGCGGTCGGCGATAAAGCCCGGTACTTCCTTGCGCACGTGCAGCGGGCGCATGCCCAGGCTGGTATACACCTGAATGGCGGCCTGAACGGCTTCCGGCGCGGTCTTCTGGCCGCCAACCACTTCCACCAGCGGCAACAGATACACCGGGTTGAACGGGTGACCGACCACACAGCGCTCGGGGTGCACGGCGTCGGCGTAGAACTCGCTGGGCAACAGCCCCGAGGTGCTCGAACCGATCAGCACGTTGGGCCGCGCCGCGGCGCTGATCTTCGCATGCAGGTCGAGCTTCAGCTCCAGACGCTCGGGAGCGCTTTCCTGGATGAAGTCGGCGTTCTTCACACACTCGTCGATGCTGTCGACGAAACGCAGGCGCTCGGGCGAAGCACCGGGCACCAGGCCCTGCTGCTTGAGTGCCGGCCAGGCGTTGGCGATGCGCTCACGCAGCGCCGCTTCGGCGCCGGGCGCCGGGTCCCAGGCCACAACGTCGAGGCCATGGGCCAGGGCGCGGGCGATCCAGCCGGCGCCGATCACGCCGGTGCCGAGGGCGGCGAAGGTTTTCAGTTCGGTGACAAAGGCCATGATGGCTCCTGCTTGGCTTGCCCGAATTGGATTCGGGCGGGGCGATTCAATTTGTTTGGGATGCTATCCGGGCTGCGAATAAGTCCGGGGCGACCGCGATCGCCCCGTCTAGATCACCTCAGCCGCGCGGCTTGAGCTTCATCTTGGCGCGGCCTTCGGCCGGGGTCAGAACCCTGCCGCCGAGGCGCTGGATGATTTCGACGACGCGTTCGACCAGGCTGCCGTTGGTCGCCGGTACGCCTTTGTCCAGCCAGATGTTGTCTTCCAGGCCGACCCGCACGTGACCACCGAGCAGCATGGCTTGGGCGGCCATCGGCATCTGCAGGCGACCGATACCGAAGCCGGCCCAGGTGGCGCCCGCCGGCAGGTTGTCGGCCATGGCCTTCATGGTGGTGGTGTCGGCCGGAGCGCCCCATGGGATGCCCAGGCAGATCTGGAAGATCGGATCGTCCAGCAGGCCTTCCTTCATCATCTGCTTGGCGAACCACAGGTGACCGGTGTCGAAGATTTCCAGCTCGGCCTTGACCCCCAGCTCGGTGATGCGCTTGGCACCGGCACGCAGTTGCGCCGGGGTGGCGACGTAGATGTAGTCACCGTCACCGAAATTCAGGGTGCCGCAGTCCAGGGTGCAGATCTCCGGGCGCAGCTCCTCGATATGCGCCAGGCGGGTCAACGGGCCGACCAGGTCGGAGCCATTACCAAACTCCATGGGCTGCTCGCCCGGACCGATCTCCAGGTCACCGCCCATACCGGCGGTGAGGTTGATGATCACGTCGGTGTCGCTCTCGCGGATGCGCTCGACCACCTCGCGGTACAGCGCCACGTCACGACTGCCCTTGCCGGTCTTGGGGTCACGTACATGGCAGTGGGCGACGGTGGCACCGGCCTTGGCGGCTTCGATGGCGGCGTCGGCGATTTGCTTGGGGGTGACCGGAATGGCCGGATGACGGCCAACGGTATCGCCGGCGCCGGTGACTGCACAGGTGACTATGACTTCGTAGTTCATGGAGTTTCCATCCTTATTCGAGGCGAATGGGTGCCGGGCGCCCAGGAGGGGCGCACGACACGGCGATTGATCGGGGAATGTGTGGAACGAGCCGGTCTTACTTGAGCGCGGCCTGCACGGCGGCGACGCCATCCTTGCCATCGAAGGTGGTCACCCCGGCCAGGAACTTGCTCAGCTCCTGCGGGTTTTCCTTCAGCCACTTGCGCGCGACGTCCTTGGGCTCTTCGCGGTCCATGATCGGCGCCATCATCTGACCCTCCTGGGCGGCGGTGAAGCGCAGATTGGTCAGCAGACGGTCGATATTGGGGCAGCGCTGCGCATAGTCTGGCGCGGTGACGGTCCAGACGGTGGCCAGACCTTCATCGGCGCCGAATACGTCCTCACTGCCAGTCAGGTAGGTAACGTCCATCTTGATGTTCATCGGGTGTGGTGCCCAGCCGAAGAACACCACCGGCTTCTTGCTCCGCGCCGCACGGCTGACCGCGGCGAGCATGGCCGACTCGCTCGACTCGATCAGCTCGAAACCGCCGAGGCCGAACTGGTTGCTGTCGATCATCTTCTGGATCGTGGTGTTGGCCCCGGTACCCGGATCGATGCCATAGATCTTGCCGTCCAGTTGCTCCCTGAATTTAGCGATATCGGCGTAGGTTTTCAGGCCCGCCTCGGCGGTATAGCTGGGCACCGCCAGGCTGGAGATGCCATCGGAGAGACCCGGCTCGCTGAGCACCCGGACCGACTTCTTGGCGAGAAACGGCGCAATGTTGTCGTCCATCAACGGCTTCCAGTAACCGAGGAAGAAGTCGAGTTGGTCACGCTGGATGCCGGAAAAGACAATCTGCTGTGAAGCTTGGGTCTGGGTGGTTGCATAGCCCAGGCCTTCGAGCAGGGTACTGGCCACGGCGGTAGTGGCGACCACGTCGGTCCAGCCAACCATGCCGATGCGTGCCTTCTGGCAGCTGGCCTGTTCGGCGGCCAATAGCGACGAGCTGAACAGACCGAGCAAACAGCAACCGGCGATTACCTTGAAACTTTTCATCAATGCGCCCTCGTATGGCGTTAGGGTTTTCCTTGTTGTTATCCCGGGGCGCTGACACCCCGTCCCGTACTCAGGCCTGAGTGCGCCCGATGGGGTCAGATTACGCAGCGCTACCGGGTAAAAAACGAACTAGAACGACCAGCTGTTGAACAGTAACGACCTTATTGCTTGTACTGAGAACTCTTCTGCCTTTTAGTAACGACCAGCCTTCGCGGAACCCAGCCATGCCCCAGACCCTGTGCTTTCTCCTGCTGCCCGGCTTTTCCATGATGGGCCTGATGTCGGCCATCGAGCCGTTGCGCGTGGCCAATCGCTTTCGCGGCGAGCTCTATCGCTGGCGCCTGCTCAGCCTGGATGGCGCCGCGGTGGAGGCCAGCAACGGCATGTCGCTCAACGTCGATACCGCCCTGGAGCTGCCGGCGGCCGGCGACAGCCTGTTCGTGGTCGCCGGCTTCCAGCCCCTGGCGACTTTCGACCACCGCCTGTCACTGTGGCTGCATCGGGTCGAGCGTGAAGGGGCAACCCTGGGCGGCATCGACACCGGCAGCTTCGTCCTGGCCGAAGCCGGGCTGTTTGCCGGGCAGCAGCTGACCCTGCACTGGGAAGCCATCGAAGCCTTTCAGGAGCGCTATCCACGCTTGACGGTCACCCAGGAATTGTTCGAAATCGACGGTAAGCGCATCACCAGCGCCGGCGGCACCGCCAGCCTCGACCTGATGCTCACCCTGATCGACCGCGACCACGGTGAAGCGCTGGCGCTGGCGGTGTCCGAGCAATTCGTCCTCGGCCGCATCCGCACGCGCCAGGATCATCAGCGCATGCAGATCGCCAGCCGCTATGACGTGCACAACAAGAAGCTGGTACAGGTCATCGGTGAAATGCAGCGCCACAGCGAAGAACCACTCAGTTCCCAGCAACTCGCCGAACTGATCAAGGTCACCCCGCGCCAGCTGGAACGCCTGTTCCGCCAGCACCTGAACGAAACCCCGTCCAACTTCTACCTGGCCCTGCGCCTGGACAAGGCGCGCCAGCTGCTGCGCCAGACCGACCTGAGCGTGCTGGAGGTCGGCCTGGCCTGCGGCTTCGAATCCTCCTCGTATTTCTCCCGCTGCTACCGCGTGCGCTTCGCCACGTGCCCCAGCCAGGATCGTCACGAGCATCCGGCGGCCTCACTCCCTTAAGAGCGGGCTTCAGCCCGCGTTCGCTGCGCGGCTGTCGGTGGGCGAAAGCCCATCCGACACAAGCGGCCTTGGCGACGGCTTATCCGTTCGCGACCAGGCATTGACGCTTTCGGCAATACCCCAGTCGTTTTTGCACCGGGTCGCCCCGCCCCCCAGGGATATGCTCCCCACAAAGCGCCAACACCGGGTTTGGCGACAGCAGACAAAGGGGACAGCCGAATGAGCCCAGCACAAGTGCACGCCGACAGCATCGTTATTGATGGCCTGATCATCGCCAAGTGGAACCGTGAACTGTTCGAAGACATGCGCAAGGGCGGCCTGACCGCGGCCAATTGCACGGTTTCGGTATGGGAAGGTTTCCAGGCCACGGTCAACAACATCGCCGCCAGTCAGAAGCTGATCCGCGACAACAGCGACCTGGTGATCCCGGTACGCACCACCGCCGACATCCACGCGGCCAAGGCCCAGGGTAAGACCGGCATCCTCTTCGGCTTCCAGAACGCCCACGCGTTCGAGGACCAGATTGGCTACGTCGAGGTGTTCAAGCAGCTCGGCGTGGGCATCGTGCAGATGTGCTACAACACCCAGAACCTGGTTGGCACCGGCTGCTACGAGCGCGACGGCGGCCTGTCCGGCTTCGGCCGCGAGATCGTCGCCGAGATGAACCGGGTCGGCATCATGTGCGACCTGTCCCACGTCGGCAGCAAGACGTCCGAGGAAGTCATCCTCGAGTCGAAGAAAGCCGTGTGCTACTCGCATTGCCTGCCGTCCGGGCTGAAAGAGCACCCGCGCAACAAGTCCGACGCCGAGCTGAAGTTCATCGCCGACCACGGCGGCTTCGTCGGCGTGACCATGTTCGCGCCCTTCCTGGCCAAGGGCATCGACTCGACCATCGACGACTACGCCGAGGCCATCGAGTACGTGATGAATATCGTCGGCGAAGACGCCATCGGTATCGGCACCGACTTCACCCAGGGCCACGGCCAGGACTTCTTCGAGTGGCTGACCCACGACAAGGGCTACGCCCGCCGCCTGACCAGCTTCGGCAAAATCGTCAACCCGCTGGGCATCCGCACTGTCGGTGAATTCCCCAACCTCACCGAGACCCTGCTCAAGCGCGGCATGCCCGAGCGCACCGTGCGCAAGGTCATGGGCGAGAACTGGGTCCGCGTGCTCAAGGACGTCTGGGGCGAATGATCGATCCCTGCCGGCCCTGCGGTCCGGTTGGTGGGTTACGCCTGCGGCTAACCCACCCTACAAAAGCGCATCGAACACCTTCGTAGGATGGGTTGAGCGCAGCGATACCCATCACTCCGGCCACCGGCCGGACAACACAAGTCAGCGAATTCTGGAGTCTGCACACATGGCCACCCACGCACCCGAAATGCCCATCGAAGTCGACAGCGAAACCGGCGTCTGGACCACCGACGCCTTGCCGATGCTCTATGTGCCGCGGCATTTCTTCGTCAACAACCACATCGGCATCGAGGAAGTGCTGGGCGCCGACGCCTATGCCGAAATCCTCTACAAGGCCGGCTACAAGTCCGCCTGGCATTGGTGTGAGAAAGAAGCCGAGTGCCACGGCTTGTCTGGTGTGGCGGTGTTCGAGCATTACATGAAGCGCCTGTCGCAACGCGGCTGGGGCCTGTTCAAGACCCTGTCGATCGACCTCGACAAAGGCACCTGCGAGGTGCGCCTGGATCACTCGGCCTTCGTCTACGTCTACGGCCAGTGCGGGCGCATGGTCGACTACATGTTTACCGGCTGGTTCGCCGGCGCCATGGATCAGATCCTGGCCGCCCAGGGCAGCTCGATCCGCACAGTGGCCGAACAGGTCTACGGTGCTTCGCAAGAAGGCCACGACCACGGCCTGTTCATCGTCAAGCCGTTGTAAGCGGAGCGTATCGCCATGGCCTTTGAAGCAATGTTCCAGCCGATCCAGATCGGTAAACTGACCATCCGTAACCGTATCGTGTCCACCGCGCACGCCGAGGTCATGGCCACCGACGGCGGCATGACCACCGAGCGTTACGTCAAGTACTACGAAGAGAAGGCCAAGGGCGGCATCGGCCTGGCCATCTGCGGCGGCTCCTCGGTGGTCTCCATCGACAGCCCCCATGGCTGGTGGAGTTCGGTGAACCTGTCCACCGACCGCATCATCCCGCACTTCCAGAACCTGGCCGACGCCATGCACAAGCATGGCGCCAAGATCATGATCCAGATTACCCACATGGGTCGTCGCTCGCGCTGGGATGGTTTCGACTGGCCGACCCTGATGTCGCCGTCCGGCATCCGCGAACCGGTACACCGCGCGACCTGCAAGACCATCGAACCGGAAGAGATGTGGCGCATCATCGGTGACTTCGCCCAGGCCGCGCGCCGGGCCAAAGCAGGCGGCCTGGACGGCGTCGAGTTGTCGGCCGTGCACCAGCACATGATCGACCAGTTCTGGTCGCCACGGGTCAACAAGCGTACCGACGAATGGGGCGGCACCTTCGAGGGCCGAATGAAATTCGGCCTGGAAGTGCTCAAGGCCGTGCGCAAGGAAGTCGGTGACGATTTCTGCGTGGGCCTGCGCATCTCCGGCGACGAGTTCCACCCGGACGGCTTGTCCCACGAGGACATGAAGCAGATCGCCAAGTACTACGACGACACCGGCTTGCTCGATTTTATGGGCGTGGTTGGTTCTGGCGCCGATACCCACAACACCCTGGCCAACGTTATCCCCAACATGAGCTTCCCGCCCGAGCCGTTTCTGCATCTGGCGGCCGGGATCAAGGAAGTGGTCAAGATTCCGGTGCTGCACGCGCAGAACATCAAGGACCCGAACCAGGCCACCCGTATCCTCGAGGGCGGTTACGTCGACATGGTCGGCATGACCCGCGCGTTCATCGCCGATCCGCACCTGATCGCCAAGGTCAAGATGGGCCAGGTCGACCAGATCAAGCAGTGCGTCGGTGCCAACTACTGCATCGACCGCCAGTACCAGGGCCTGGACGTGCTGTGCATCCAGAACGCCGCGACCTCGCGTGAATACATGGGCCTGCCGCACATCATCGAGAAGACCACCGGCGTCAAGCGCAAGGTGGTGGTAGTCGGTGGTGGTCCAGCCGGCATGGAAGCGGCGCGCGTCGCGGCCGAACGTGGCCACGACGTCACCCTGTTCGAGAAGAAGGACCAACTTGGCGGGCAGATCACCACGGCCTCCAAGGCGCCACAACGTGACCAGATCGCCGGCATCACCCGCTGGTATCAGCTGGAACTGGCACGCCTGAAAATCGACCTGCGCCTGGGCACCGGCGCCGATCACGAGAGCATCATGGACCTGCGTCCGGATGTGGTCGTGCTGGCCAACGGCGGTCATCCGTTCCTCGAGCAGAACGAGCACTGGGGCGCGGCCGAAGGCCTGGTAGTGAGCAGCTGGGACGTCCTCGACGGCAAGGTCGCACCGGGCAAGAACGTGCTGGTGTACGACACCATCTGTGAATTCACCGGCATGTCGGTCGCAGACTTCATCGCCGACAAGGGCAGTCAGGTCGAGATCGTCACCGACGACATCAAGCCGGGTGTAGGCATGGGTGGTACCTCGTTCCCGACGGCCTACCGCAGCATGTACCCGAAGGGCGTGATCATGACCAGCGACATGATGCTGGAAAAGGTCTACCGCGAGGGCGACAAGCTGGTGGCGGTGCTGGAGAACGAATACACCGGCGCCCAGGAAGAACGCGTGGTCGATCAGGTGGTGGTGGAGAACGGCGTACGTCCGGACGAAACCCTTTACTACGCTCTGAAGGAAGGTTCGCGTAACAAGGGCCAGATCGACGTTGAAGCGCTGTTCGCGATCAAGCCGCAGCCTTGCCTGTCCGAGACCGGCGACGGCTATCTGCTGTTCCGCATCGGTGACTGCGTGGCCCAACGCAACACCCATGCGGCGATCTACGACGCGCTGCGGTTGTGCAAGGACTTCTGATGGCCTTGCGTGGGATGGGTTGAGCGTAGCGATACCCATGCAGACCGTAGGCTGGGTTAGCCGCGCAGCGGCGTAACCCAGCCTACGGACCACCAGACAGGTTAATGCCTGATGCATCAATGGTGGGTTACGCCGTCGGCTAACCCACCCTACGTGGCTATTCGGTCCCTCCAAGGAGACCAGATGATGTTGAACACCCTACTCCCCATTCTGCTGTTCGCCGCACTCGGCCTGGCCGTGCTCGGTGCCGGCAAGCGTTTCCTGATGTGGCGCCGCGGCAAACCGGCCAAGGTCGATTGGCTCGGCGGCCTGCTGGCCATGCCACGCCGCTACCTGGTGGATCTGCACCATGTGGTCGAGCGCGACAAGTACATGTCCAAGACCCACGTGGCTACCGCCGGTGGCTTCGTCCTGGCTGCCGCACTGGCGATCCTGGTACACGGCTTCGGCCTGCACAGTCGGATCCTCGGTTTCGCCCTGCTGGGCGCCTGCGTGCTGATGTTCGTCGGTGCGCTGTTCGTCGCCAAGCGCCGCCTCGACCCGCCCGCGCGGTTGTCGAAAGGCCCGTGGATGCGCCTGCCGAAAAGCCTGCTGATGTTCGCCGTGAGCTTCTTTATCGCCACCCTGCCGGTGGCCGGGATTCTCCCGGAAGGATTCGGTGGCTGGATCCTCGCCGTGATCCTCGCGGTCGGTGTGGCCTGGGGCGTGTCCGAGCTGTTCTTCGGCATGACCTGGGGCGGGCCGATGAAGCACGCCTTCGCCGGCGCCTTGCACCTGGCCTGGCACCGCCGCAGCGAACGCTTCGGCGGCGGCCGTTCGACTGGCCTGAAAGCCCTGGACCTGAACGACCCCAAGGCCTCGCTGGGCGTGGAAAAACCCAGCGATTTCACCTGGAACCAGCTGCTCGGCTTCGACGCCTGCGTACAGTGCGGCAAGTGCGAGGCGGTCTGCCCGGCCTTCGCCGCCGGCCAGCCGCTGAACCCGAAGAAGCTGATTCAGGACATGGTGGTCGGCCTGGCGGGTGGTACTGACGCCAAGTTCGCCGGTTCGCCCTACCCTGGCCAGGCCATTGGCGAACACAGCGGTGGCCCGCACCTGCCGATCGTCAACCTCAACGGCAAGGCGCTGGTCGATGCAGAAACCCTGTGGTCCTGCACCACTTGCCGCGCCTGCGTCGAGGAGTGCCCGATGATGATCGAGCACGTCGATGCCATCGTCGACATGCGCCGTCACCTGACCCTGGAAAAAGGCGCCACGCCGAACAAGGGCGCCGAGGTGCTGGATAACCTGATTGCCACCGACAACCCCGGCGGCTTCGCGCCCGGCGGCCGCTTGAACTGGGCGGCGGACCTCAACCTGCCACTGCTGAGCGAGAAGAAGTCGGTAGACGTGTTGTTCTGGGTTGGCGACGGTGCCTTCGACATGCGCAACCAGCGCACCCTGCGCGCCTTCGTCAAGGTACTCAAAGCGGCCAACGTCGACTTTGCCGTACTCGGCCTGGAAGAACGCGACAGCGGCGACGTGGCCCGGCGCCTGGGCGACGAGGCAACCTTCCAGAGCCTGGCCAAACGCAACATCGCCACAATGAGCCAGTACCAGTTCAACAAGATCGTCAGCTGCGACCCGCACAGCTTCCACGTCCTGAAAAACGAATACGGCGAACTGGGCGGCCACTATCAAGTGCTGCACCACAGCACCTATATGGACGAGCTGATCAGCGGCCAGAAACTCAATCTCGGCCAACACAAGGGCGGCAGTGTCACCTATCACGACCCCTGCTACCTGGGCCGTTACAACGGCGAATATGAAGCCCCGCGCGCGGTGCTCAAGGCCATTGGCATCGAGGTCAAGGAGATGGAACGTTCCGGCTTCCGCTCGCGCTGCTGCGGCGGCGGTGGCGGCGCGCCGATTACCGACATCCCCGGCAAGCAGCGGATTCCCGACATGCGCATGGTCGACATCCAGGAAACTGGCGCCGAACTGGTCGCCGTGGGCTGCCCGCAGTGCACCGCGATGCTCGAAGGCGTGGTCGAACCGCGGCCACAGATCAAGGACATCGCCGAGCTGGTGGCAGACGTGTTGCTCGAGGCCCCCGCCCCGGCAAAAAAGCCCGCTCCGACCAAGCTTGAAGCCCTGGAGGTGCACTGATGAGCGACATCATCCGCCGCGACCCGCGGGCCGAATGGATCGCCCGCAACCGCCTGCATCCGCTACACGCGGCCATGCAGAAGGCTGAGACCAGCTGGATGGGGCCCAACGGCCTCGTCCGCAAGAACCCCCACGCGGTCGGTTTCATCGGCCCCAACGGGCTCAAACGGATCGACCGTAGTGGCGCCCAGCAGGGCGGCAGCAGCAAGCGCACAACCGCCAGTGCAGTGGTGCAACTGCCGCTGCATGTGATCGAGCAACCGGCGTTTTATATCGCCGTGGTGCCGGACATGATCGGCGGCCGCCTGAGCAGCCACGACAAGGACCTGCTCGGCCTGGCCAACAAGCTGGCCGGCAGCGAGGGTGCCGTGGTCGCGGTGGTGTTCGGCGAGCACAAGGAAAGCGCCTTCGACAGCGCTGGCGTCGACCGCCTGCTGCACATCGAAGGCGAGCTGTACGAAGGCTATGCCCCCGAGCAACGGGTGCTGGCCCTCAGTGCGGTGGAAAGCCAATTGGCACCACGCCACTGGCTGCTGCCGGACAGCCGCACCGGCGGCGGCGAACTCGGCCGCCGGCTGGCCGCCAAACTCGCCGAGCGTCCGGCCACGCGGGTCTGGCAGGTCGCCGAGGGCCAGTGCATCGGTCGCGCCGGGGCCGGCCGCGAAGACCTGGTGCGCAGTGCGCCGCGGCTGATCCTGGCCGCCGTCGAATGCGCCGAGCCGGTCAGCGACACCCGCCATGCAGTGCAGCGGGTCGAACTGCGCGACCCGATCGCGCGCAACCTGCCGCGCATCGAAGACCTCGGCGCCGTGGCAGTCGACCCGGCCTTGATCCCCATGGCCGAAGCCGAGTTCATCCTCTCCGGCGGTAATGGGGTCAAGGACTGGACCAAGTTTCACAGCGCCGCCGTCGCCCTCGGCGCCACCGAAGGCGCGTCGCGGGTGGCGGTGGACGACGGTTTCATGCCACGCAACCGCCAGGTCGGTGCCACCGGCACCTGGGTCACCGCGCGGGTCTACATGGCCGTGGGCATCTCCGGCGCTATCCAGCACCTGCAAGGCATCGGCGCCTGCGACAAGGTAATCGCGATCAACCTGGATCCGGGCTGCGACATGATCAAACGGGCCGACCTCTCGGTAATCGGCGATTCCGCGGCGATCCTCGCCGCGCTGATCGAGCGGGTTACCGCCTATCGCCAAGGAGGCGCACGTGATGCTGCCTAACAACCTGAACATCATCACCCTGGTTTCCATCGGCGCGCACCCGACCTCCGGCCGCGCTCGTCGCGCCGAACAGGACGCGCGCGCGGTAGAGCTGGGCCTGCGCCTGGCCGGCGACAAACTGCAGGTGCTGCACGCTGGCGACCCGGCGGACGAAGCCCTGCGCGCCTACCTGGGCATGGGCCTGAGCGAGCTGACCGTACTGGAGCAACCCAGCCACGGCGATGCGCTGCCGTTGCTGAGCAGCTACCTGCAGGATGCCGGCGCCCAACTGGTGCTCACCGGTAGTCAGGCGGAAACCGGCGAAGGCTCGGGCATGCTGCCTTTCCTCCTCGCCGAACAACTGGGCTGGCCACTGGTGGTCGGCCTGGCCGCAGTGGAGAAGATCGAGAACGGCACGGCCCAGGTGCTGCAAGCACTGCCCCGCGGCCAACGCCGCCGGCTGAAGGTGCGCTTGCCGTTTATTGCCTGCGTCGACAACGCCGCGCCGGCCGCCCGCCAGAGCGCCTTCGGCCCGGCCCGGCGTGGCCAGCTGCAGGCTTGCGAACAGACCATCGTCGACGACAGCCTGCTCGCCGAAGCCCGCTTCCAACCCGCCCGGCCGCGACCGAAACGGCTCAAGGTGATCAAGGCCAAGACCGGCGCCGAACGGATGAAAGCGGCAACCGCCAAGGCTTCCGGCGGTGGCGGCCAGGTGCTCAAAGATGTCTCGCCGCAAGTTGGCGCCGAGGCCATTTTCAAATTGCTGCAGGATGAAGGCGTGCTGCGTTAGCAGCCTGGCGGACTTGACCGTCCGTAGCGAGGGCGCTTCCGATTTGAACCTTGTCGGAGGCGCGCCCCCTTGCCCATGCAGCCCAGGGCGGCCCGCGTATGCTATCGCGGTGCAGGGCAAAGACTTTGCCCCCAGGCCGGGGCCCCATGGATAAGGCTCAAGCCTGCGAATTAGACTAATCGAACGGACCTTAACAACAGCCTAAATGGAGGCAGCGACAATGATGCATAGCGATCTGATCGACCAAGAAGACTTCCGCGAGCGCCTGGTCGCCCTGGGCTTCCCCATTCCGCCCGGCACCAGCGCCGAGCAGGCCTGCGAACAGGCGGTGAGGGGCCTGAACTCGGAGCGGGCGCTGGTCTTGCGCCGACTGATCGAGGACCTGCTGGGCGGCAGCGCCACCTTGCTACCGGCCGTGCGCGAGGCGATTTCGCGGACCCTGTTGCCCGCGCTGGCGCCGCGCTAACTGCAATCGCCCGCTGCGCCCCCATGACCCGGCTCGGTCAGGGTGCCCGGCATCGAGGCCGCTGTGCCATGCCGTCTTGTCGCGGTTTGGTTCGGCTCAAGCGGGCGCAGCTCGAACCGCTCGCGGCTCGGCCACAGACCCGAGCGGGTTAACGCCTCAGAGCGCCAGGCCGACCAGCACCACGCACTCCACCAGTTCCTGCAGGGCGCCCGCAGTATCGCCGGTGGTGCCCTGCAGCCTGCGCATCAACGCATGGCGCACGCCGAACAGGGTCACTCCTGCCAGCAACAGCGCCGCAAGCCCGGTGCTACCGAACAGCAGCAGGCAGCCGGCCACCACCGCCAGCAGCACCGCCTTGGCCGCCGAGCGCGGCAGGTGCGTGGCCAACAGCTGAGCGATGCCGCCCGGGCGCACATAGGGCGTGCCGAGGAACAGCGCCAGCACGGCGCTGCGCCCCAGCAGCGGGGCCAGCAGCAGCGCCACCAGCGACCCGCTGTCGAGCAGCGCCAGCAGCGCCGCGCACTTGAGCAACAGCAGCAGCAGCAGCGCCACCACTCCCATCGGCCCGCAGCAGGGATCCTTCATCAGCGCCAGGGTGCGCTCGCGGTCGCCCATCCCGCCCACCCAGGCATCGACGCTGTCGGCCAGGCCGTCCAGGTGCAGCGCGCCGCTCAGCCCCACCCAGACGCTTAGCAGCAACGTCGCCTGGAGCAACGGTGCGGCGTCGGCCAGCAAGTGCTGCAGCAGCCACAGCAGGCCGCCGAGCAGCAGGCCGACCAGCGGATAGTAGAGCAGCGAGCGGCCCTGTTGCTCGGCCGTCGGCACACCCGCCAGGCGGATCGGAATACGGGTGAGAAACTGCAGGGCGATCCACAACGGTTGCAGGGCGGACATGGCTCGGAGGCTGTGAAAAAATCGAAGGCCGTCGCGAGGGCGACAGCCGGCGAGCGAAACAAGGCGCGCTGCGCAAAAACGAGGGAGTTTGGCGAGCCAAATGACCGAAATTTTTGCGTAGCGCAACGCTGTTGCAGCCGCTGGCTGACGGCCGCAGTAGGTCGGAGGTTTTTTCACAGCCTCTCACCCTCCCCGCTCAAGGTGCGCTCGTGCACAGCAGAGGGAGCGGTGCCGAAGGCCAGGCCGTGCAGCGAAGCATGCGCGACCTCCACCGCCAGCAGCTGGGTGCGCGGCAACCCGCGGGCGCGCGCCAGCAGCAGGCGAATCACCCCGCCGTGGCCGACCAGCAGCACACGCCGGCCGTCATGGCTCTGGCGCAGACGCTGCAGAGCGGCGTCGATGCGCGCCTCGAAGTGCTGCATCGGCTCGCCGTCCGGCGGGGTGAAGGCGTAGGGATCGGCCCAGAAACGGCCCAGCTCGTCTGCCTGGTCGTGCATCAGGTCGGCCGCGCTGCGGCCCTCCCAGGCGCCGAAATGCAGCTCGCGCAGATCCGCCTCCAGCTGTAGCGGCAGCTCCAGACGCGCTGCCAGCTCTTCGGCGAAGGCGGCGCAGCGGCGTAACGGCGAACTGACCAACGCGTCCCAGGGGCCGCCCAGCGCCACCGCTGCGCGCATCTGCGCCCAGCCTTCTGCGGTCAACTCGTCGTCCAGGCTGCCGCGAAAACCGCCGCCGCGTTCAGTCACGCCATGGCGTAGCAGATCCAGTTGCACGCTCATCCGCGGCCTTCCTCGACCTGTGCTTCGGCGAAAGTCGCCATGCCGCCGTGCAGCTCGCAGGCCAGACGCACCAACGGCAGCGCCAGCGCCGCGCCACTGCCCTCGCCCAGGCGCAGGCCCAGACCGATCAGCGGCGTGGCCTGCAACAACTCGAGCAAGGCGACATGCCCGCTCTCGGCGCTGGCATGGGCGAACAGCAACCAGGGCCGGCAGTCGGGATTCAAGCGCACCGCACAGAGCGCGGCGGCGCTGCAGATGAAGCCATCAACCAGCGCCGGAATGCCCAGTTGGGCGCAGGCCAGGTAGCTGCCGGTCAGCGCCGCCAGTTCCAGCCCGCCGACCCGCCGCAGCGCCTCGAAGGGATCGTCCAGGGCCGCGCCATGCAGTGCCAGGCTGCGTTCCAGCACCTCCTGCTTCCGCGCCACCCCGGCGTGATCCAGGCCAGTGCCGCGGCCGACCAGGCGGGCCGGCGGCAGGCCGCTCAGGGCGCAGGCCAGGGCGCTGGCGGCGGTGGTGTTGCCGATGCCCATCTCGCCGGCGAGAAACAGATCGCAGCCGCGCCGACTGGCGCGCTGCAGCACCTCGCGGCCGGCCTGCAGGGCGGCCCGGCATTGCTCGGCGGTCATCGCCGCGGTGCGGCTCAAATTGGCGGTGCCTGGCGCAATCCGCAGGTGGCGCACGCCCGGCAGGTTGAGGCTGAGGTCGACCGTGCCCAGGTCGACCAGCTCAAACGGCAGGCCCTGAACCCTGGCCAGCACGCTGATGGCCGCGCCGCCGGCGACGAAGTTGTGCAGCATCTGCGCGGTGACGGACTGGGGGAACAGCGAGATGTTTTCCTCGACCACGCCATGGTCGCCGGCGAACAGGCACAGGCGCGGACGGTCGATCCAGGGGCATTCGCGGCCCTGCAAGCTGGCCAGGTGAATCGCCAGTTCCTCCAGCTGACCGAGCGCGCCGGCCGGTTTGGTCAGCTGCGCCTGGCGGGCGCGGGCGGCGGCCTCGCTGGCCGCGTCGGGTTGACGGCAGGGTTCCTGCCACCAGTGTGCATCGTTCATAAGGGTTCTCCCTTCAACAGCATGGGTAAGCCAGCCAGGGTGAATATCACCCGCTGGCAGCGTTCGGCCAGTGCCTGGTGCAGCCAACCGGCCTGGTCGACGTAACGCCGGCTCAGTTTGCCCAGCGGCACCACGCCAAGTCCGGTCTCGTTGCTGACCAGCAGGATCCGCCCCGGCAGCGCGCTCAGGCACTCCAGCAGGGCGTCGCGCTCGGCGTCGAGACGCGCCTGGTCATCGAGCAGTAACAAGTTGCTCAGCCACAGGGTCAGGCAGTCGACCAGCAGGCAGTGTCCTTCGGCCGCGTTCTCGCGCAGCACCCGGGCCAGTTCGTGCGGCTCCTCCAGCAACGCCCAGTACGCCGGGCGGCGCTCTTGGTGCTGCTGGATGCGCGCGCTCATCTCGCCGTCCAGCGCCTGGCCGGTGGCAATGTAGGTCACCGCCAGGCCGGACTCGCCGGCCAATTTCTCGGCCAGGCGGCTCTTGCCGGAACGGGCGCCGCCGAGGATCAGTTCAAGCATGTCGATTACCCTTTCAATCCAATGGGTGGAGGGGACATTGTGGGAGGGGCTTTCGCGGCTAAAGTCCCTCCCACGCAAACAGCCCCATAGCTCAGAGCCCGCACAACTCACACATCCGGGCTACGGATTACAAATCACAGAGTTCGCGCAGTTTCTGCGTATCCAGATGCGCCTCGACCATATCCGCCAGGCGTTCGATGTCGCGTTCGCGCAGGGCGTGGTAATCCACCGTCTCCACCTCGCGCAGCCCCGCCCAACGCAGCAGCGCGTTGCACGCTGGGGCGGACTCGAACAGGCCATGCAAATAAGTGCCGAGCACCTGGCCGTCGGCGCTGATGGCGCCGTCGTCGCGGCCGTCGTCCAGCTGCACGGCGGCCGTCGCCAAGGCTGCCCCGCGGCTGACCCCGGCATGGATCTCGTAGCCGGACACCGCTGCCTGCTCCAGGCACAGGCGGCCGCTGACGATACGCAGCTGCTTCTCGGCGGCCAGTTCGGTGGCGAAATCCAGCAGGCCGAGGCCGGGGCTGTGCCCCGGGGCGCCTTCCAGACCGAGCGGGTCGGCGATGCTGCTGCCGAGCATCTGCAGGCCGCCGCAGATGCCGAGCAGCTTGCCGCCATAGCGCAGGTGCTGGTGGATGGCCGCTTCCCAGCCCTGGGCACGGAGGAAGTCCAGGTCGGCGCGCACACTCTTGGAGCCGGGCAGGATGATCAGGTCGACAGCCGGGATCGACTGGCCGGGGCCGACGAACACCAGCTCCACCTGCGGGTGCAGGCGCAGCGGATCGAAGTCGGTGTGGTTGCTGATACGCGGCAGCACCGGCACCGCCACCCTGATCGTCTCGGCCGCCTTGGCAGTCTGGCGGGTGTCGATGGCGTCCTCGGCTTCCAGGTGGAAATCCATCAGGTAGGGCAATACGCCGAGCACCGGTTTGCCGGTGCGCTCTTCCAGCCAGTCCAGGCCCGGTTGCAGCAGGGCGATATCGCCGCGAAAACGGTTGATCACGAAGCCCTGGATGCGCGCCTGCTCACTCTCCGACAGCAGTGCCAGAGTGCCGATCAGGTGGGCGAACACCCCGCCCTTGTCGATATCGGCGATCAAGATCACCGGACAGTCGACCGCCTCGGCGAAACCCATGTTGGCGATATCGCCGGCGCGCAGATTGATCTCCGCCGGCGAGCCGGCGCCTTCCACCATCACCACCGGATAGGCGGCCGCCAGACGCTGGTGCGACTGCAGTACGGCGTCCATCGCCACCCGTTTATAGTCGTGATAGGCCGCCACCTCCATGTTGGTCAGGGCGCGGCCGTGGATGATTACCTGAGCGCCGGTGTCGCTGCTGGGCTTGAGCAGCACCGGGTTCATGTCGCTGTGCGGCGCCAGCCCGGCGGCCTGGGCCTGTACCGCCTGGGCACGGCCGATCTCGCCGCCATCCAAGGTCACGGCCGAGTTGAGCGCCATGTTTTGCGGTTTGAACGGCACCACGGCCACGCCCTGGCGCTTGAGCCAGCGGCACAGCGCGGTCACCAGGGTGCTCTTGCCGGCGTCGGAGGTGGTGCCCTGCACCATCAAAGTGGTCATACGAACTCCTGAGTGAATAGCTGTAAAGCCTGCTCCAGGCGCAGCCAGCCCGGCTCGTCGGCGGGAAGGCCGAAACGCAGGCTGGCCGGGCTATCGAACAGGCGGGTGAGAATGCCCTGGCTGGCGAGCCATTTATGCAGCGCCGCCGCCCGCTCGCAGGCGATCCAGTGGAACAGCGCGCAGCCGCCGCTCGGCGGCAGGCCATGCTCGCGCAATAATTCGCCTAGACGCTCGCCATCGGCCAGCAGGCGCTCGCGTTGCGCTTGCTGGCCGACCCGGTCGTGCAACAGCGCCGTGGCCACCACCCGACTCGGCCCGCTGACGGTCCAGGGCCCGAGCAGCTCGGCCAGCTGTTTGAGCAGCGCCGGCTGAGCCAGGACGAAGCCCAAGCGGATGCCGGCCAGGCCGAAGAACTTGCCGAACGAGCGCAGCACGATCAGCCCCGGCAGCTCGCTATGCGCCGCCAGGCTGTGCTGCGGGGTGCAGTCGATAAACGCCTCGTCTACCACCAACCAGCCGCCGCGCGCGGCCAGGCGCGCATGCCAGGCGAGCAGCTGCGCGGGCGCGAAGCGTCGGCCGGTCGGGTTGTTCGGATTGACCAGCAACAGCACGTCGAGGCCTTCGAGCTGCCGGTCGATATCGCCGTCGTCCAGTTGCCGCAACTCGTGGCCCTCGCGCTTCCAGGCCGCCGCGTGTTCGGCATAGGCCGGCGCGAGCAGGCCGACCCGGGCGTTGCGGCGCAGGCGCGGCAAGGCCTGTATCGCCGCCTGGGAACCGGCCACCGGCAGCAGGCGGGTCACCCCGTAGTAGTCGCGGGCGGCGCTTTCCAGGCCGTCGTCCAGCTCGGGCAGGCGCGTCCAGGCCGCCGCAGGAATCGGCGGCAGCGGCCAGCCGTAGGGCGCAAGTCCCGTGGACAGATCCAGCCAGTCACCCAGGGGGATGCCGAAGCGCTGCGCTGCCGCGCGCAGGCGGCCACCATGTTCAAGCACGCCAGACCTCCCATAACAGCAGCAACACCAGCCACAGCAGCACCCCGGCGTAGACCAGATTGAGCGCCCGTTCGATGTCCTGCGCCTTGGCTTGCGGGCCCTGGCCCAGTTGCGGGCGCAGGTGCAGCTCGCCGTGATACTCGGCCGCACCGCCCAAGCTGACGCCCAGGGCGCCGGCGCCGGCGGCCATCACCGGGCCGGCGTTGGGGCTGTCCCACTGCGGCGCCTGCTGCCGCCAGCAGCGCAGCGCCAGGGCGGTCTTGCCGAGCAGCGCGTAGCTCAGAGCTACCAGGCGGGCGGGGACATAGTTGAGCACGTCGTCGATCTTCGCCGCGGCCCAGCCGAAGCGCTCGAAACGCGCATTGCGGTAGCCCCACATGGCGTCCAGGGTATTGCTCAGGCGATACAACACCACGCCCGGCGCACCGGCGACGAGGAACCAGAACAGCGCGGCGAACACCGCATCCGAGCCGTTTTCCAGCACCGACTCGGTGCCGGCGCGAGCCACGCCGGCGGCATCCAGCTCACGGGTGTTGCGGCTGACCAAATAGCCGACCCGCACGCGCGCCAACGGCAAATCGCCCAGACGCAGGGCCTGGGCCACCGGCAGGGCATGCTGGCCGAGGCTTTTGAGGCCGATGGCGGCATACAGGGCGAGAACCTCCACCGCCCAGCCGAATGCCGAGACCTGGGCCAGCACGCCGGCCAGCAGGGTCAAGGGCAACACCGCCAGGCACCAGGCGCTGACGCCATGGCTGCGCCAGCCACTGCCGCCGGCGTTGAAACGCCGTTCGATACGCTCGGCCAAGCGACCGAAGGCCACCAACGGATGCCAGCGCTTGGGCTCGCCGAGTACGGCGTCCAGGGCCACGCCGGCCAGCGCACTGAATACCAGGCTCATGCCCTAACCTCGCCGAATTCACTGCGCATGTTTGCCCCATTGATCCTCGAACAACAACTCACTCAACGGCCGCGGCTCGACCCAGCCCTGTTGCACCAGCATCGGCGCCTGATAAAACTCTGTCACCGGCCCCAGGCAGAGCACCGCCAGCGGCTTGCTACCCGACGGCATGGCCAGCAGTTCGGCCATGGCTTGGGGTTCGAACAGCGACACCCAGCCCATACCCAGGCCTTCGGCGCGAGCGGCCAGCCAGAGGTTCTGGATGGCGCAGGCCATCGAGGCCAGATCCATCTCCGGCAAGGTGCGCCGACCAAACACATGGGCCTCGCGGCCGTCCATCAGGGCCACCACCAGCAATTCGGCGCAGTCGCGGATGCCCTCGACCTTGAGCTGCATGAATGCCTCGCCGCGTTCGCCCAGGGCCGCGGCGGTGCGCAGGCGCTCGGCCTCGACCAAGGCCTGGATCGCCGCACGTAGCGGCGGGCGGGTGATGCGGATAAAGCGCCAGGGCTGCATCAGGCCGACGCTGGGCGCCTGATGCGCCGCCTCGAGCAGGCGCGCCAACAGCTCGGGGGCTACCTCGCCGCCACTGAAGTGGCGCATGTCGCGCCGCTCGGCGATGGCCCGATAGACCGCCGCGCGTTCCTCGGCGCTGAAGGCATGCGGGTTCATAGGCGCTCACCAGGGGCAAACAGCTGCGCCGCTGCTAGCGGATCGGACGGCAGATAGAAGTGGATATAGGAGGCAGTCAGGCGGCCCTGGCGATAGACCGCCTCGGCAGTGCGCTTGTAGTTCGGGCACTCGCCACGGGCGATCGGCTGCAGCGCGCTGGTCAACGCCGAATGGTGGAAGCTATGGCCGCGCAAACGTCCCTCCGGTAATTCGACTTCCTGCAGAGCCAGGGCGGTCAGGCGCGGCTGCAGGGTCGCCTCGCCTTGCAACACGCCGAGCATCTGGCCACTGACGCCGGCCTGGTCGGTCAGCCGCTCGAACAGGTAGAGCATGCCGCCGCATTCGGCGTGGATGGGTTTTCCGGCGCCATGGTGGGCGCGGATCGCATCCGCCATGGCCTGGTTGGCTTCCAGCTGGGCCAGGTGCAACTCGGGGTAACCACCAGGCAGGTACAGGCTGTCGACCTCGGGCAGCTGGCTGTCGGCCAGCGGCGAGAAGAAGCACAACTCGGCGCCCAGCTCGCACAGCAGATCGAGGTTGGCCTGGTAGACGAAGGCGAAGGCGGCATCCACGGCCACGCCGATGCGCACGCCGGCGAGCAGGGCGGGAATCTCGCGCGACAGCGGCGCGGCGAAGGTCACCGACGGCGGCAGGCTGACGTCGGCGCTGGCAGCCAGGGCATCGGCCGCCGCGTCCAGGCGTGCGTCCAGGTCACTCAGCTCCTCGGCCTGAATCAGGCCCAGGTGGCGGCTGGGCAACTCGACCGCGGCGCTGCGCGGCAGCGCGCCGTACCAACGGATGGCCGCGGGCAGCGCATCGCGCAGGATCTCGCCATGCCGGCTGCTGCCGACCCGATTGCCAAGCACCCCGGAGAACGGCAGGTCGGGCTGAAAACTGGCCAAACCATGCGCCAGGGCGGCGAAGGTCTGGGCCATGGCCGAAGCGTCGATCACCGCCAGCACCGGCACGCCAAACTGGCGCGCCAGATCGGCCGCCGACGGGTTGCCGTCGAACAGGCCCATCACCCCTTCGATCAGAATCAGATCGGCCTCACCGGCCGCCTGCCAGAGCAGGCGGCGACTTTCCGCCTCGCCGACCATCCACAGATCCAACTGATACACCGGCGCGCCGCTGGCACGGGCGAGAATCATCGGGTCGAGAAAATCCGGCCCGCACTTGAACACCCGCACCCGCTTGCCCTCGCGCGTATGCAACCGCGCCAGGGCGGCGGTGACCGTGGTCTTACCCTGCCCCGAGGCCGGCGCGGCGATCAATAATGCGGGGCAGTGGCGTGGCGCGCTCATGCCGGCACCCGCATACCCGTGGGCGCGGACTTGTCCGCGCATGGATCTGCGCACCTGCAGCCGCTTCCAGGGAACATCGGCGGTGCGGCCTCCATCAGAATTCCACCCCCTGCTGCGCCTTCACCCCTTCCTTGAACGCATGCTTGACCAGGTTCATCTCGGTGACGGTATCCGCCGCCTCGATCAGCCCCGGCAAGGCGCCGCGGCCGGTCACCACCACATGCTGCAGCAGCGGCCGCGCCTCGATGTCGGCGAGCACCGCGTCCAGCTCCAGATAGCCCAGTTTCAGGGCGATATTCAGCTCATCCAGCACCAGCAGGCCGATGGCCGGGTCATTCAGCAGCTGGCGCGCCACCACCCAGGCCTGCTGGGCTTTTTCGATGTCGCGCGGGCGATCCTGGGTCTCCCAGGTGAAGCCCTCGCCCATCACGTGGTAGCTGACCTCCTCGGGGAAACGGCGAAAAAAGTTCTCCTCGCCGGTGCTGGCCGCGCCTTTGATAAATTGCACCACCCCCACCTTCATCCCGTGGCCCAAGGCGCGGGCGACCATGCCGAAGGCACTGCTGCTCTTGCCCTTGCCATTGCCGCTGTGCACCAGCAGCAGGCCGTACTCATCCTGAGCCTGAGAAATCTTCTCGTCGATCAGCGCCTTCTTGCGCTCCATGCGCGCCTTGTGCCGCGCGTCGCGTTCGCTCGATTCGCTCATCTCTTCACCTCCAGTTGCGGTTGCGCGCCCAGCCGGGAGCGGGCGCCGATATAGACAATGGCCGCCAGGCCGACATACAGCGCCAGGCGGCCCAGGTAACGCGGGGAATGGACGGCGCTGCCGATCAGCCGTTGGCATCGCGGTGGCAGCTTCATCCATTGATCTCCAGAAGTAGGTGGCGCTGCCGGCAGGCTCAAAGCGCCTGGTAGCGCACGCTCAGGTAGACCGCCTGGCCGGGCTGGTTATAGCCCTGGGCGGTCTCGTAATCGGCATCCAGCAGGTTGGCCACGCGGGTCTGCAGGCGCCATTCTGGGCTGAGGCGGTATTCGCCGCGCAGGTCGAGGGTGGCGAAACCGGAGAGCTCCTTGGTGTTGGCCAGATCGTCAAAGCGCTGGCCCTCGGCATGCAGGCTGGCGCCGATGCTGAAGGCGCCGAGGCGGCGATCCAGATCCAGGTTGAACAGCCGCTTGGCCCGGCGCGCCAGCTCGTTGCCGTCGTTGGCCCCGGAGGAACGGTTCTCCGGCTCCAGCAGCGTGTAGTTGGCATTCCAGTCCCAGCCGAGCAGTTGGCTGCCGAGCACCAGTTCGACGCCGCGAATGCGTGCGGCATCGACGTTGGCCGGCGCCATGATGCTGGCGTCGTAGGCGATCAGGTCGTCGATGCGGGTGCGGAAGGCGTTGACCGACCAGTGGCCCCAGGCATGCTGGCCGAGCAAACCGGCCTCCAGGCTCTGGGAAGTTTCCGCCTGCAGATCCGGATTGCCATAGCCGGGGTAGTACAACTCGTTGAAGGTCGGCGCCTTGAACGCCGTGCCGTAGCTGAGAGTCGCGCGCAGCCAGTCGCTCAGGGCATAGCCGTAGCCGAGGTTGCCGGTGTCGTGCCGGCCGAACTGCTGATTGTCGTCGCGGCGCAGGGACAGCTGCCAGTCATGCCGACCGACTTCGCCGAGGTACTGCACGAAGGCGCCGGTGTTATCCCGCGAGTCTTCGGCGTAATCGGTGCTGCCGTTGACCTCGTCGTGCTGGTAATCGGCGCCCAGGGTCAGGGTATGGCCGGGCGCCAGGCTCAGGTCGTTCTGCCAGCTGAGGCTGTCGCGACGGCTGTCGAAGCGCGAATAGAAGTCGCCATCCTGGAACGCATCGGACTTGTCCTCGCTGCGTCCGGCCTGCAGGGTCACCTGCCAGGGCTCGAGCGGGGCGAAACGCGCGCGGGTGCCCAGCACATTTGATTCGCCATCGGCATGGGCGCGGAAACCGGCAGTGCGCTTGCGGTTGACCTGGTCGTAATCGTTGTGCGATTTGGCCCGCAGCAGGTTGGCGTCCAGCTCCAGGCCGTTGGCGAAGCGATAACCGGCGCTCAGCGCGGCGGACAGGTTGCGATAGCCGTCGGCATCGTCTTCGTAGCCGCTGGTGGCCGCCGACTTGACGTTGATGCCGTCGGTGTCGGCGCCACTGAGGGCCAGGCTGTACCAAGCGTTATCGGTGCCGCCGCTGACCCCGGCACTGCCGTTGTAGCTGTCATGGGTACCGTAACCGGCGGAGAAAAATGGCTTGGCGCCTGCGCCGGCGCCCTTGCGGGTGAAGATCTGAATCACCCCGCCGATGGCTTCCGAGCCGTACAGGCTGGAACGCGGCCCGCGCACCACCTCGATCCGCTCGATCAGCTCCAGCGGCAAATCCTGCAGGGCCGCGCCACCGGACGTCACCGAACCGACCTTGATGCCGTCGATCAGCACCAGCACATGGTCGGATTCGCTGCCGCGCATGAACAACGCGGTGGTCTTACCCGGGCCGCCGTTGTTGGCGAAGGACACGCCCGGCACCTTCTTCAGCAGCTCGGGCACGGAAGTCGCCTGGCTCTGCTCGATCTGCGCACGGTCGAACACCGTCACCGCGGCCAGGCTCTGCTCGGCAGTCTGTGCAGTACGGGTAGCGGTCACCAGAAGGTCGTCGAGACGAGTGTGTTCGCCCGCCTGGGCCAGGGGCACGCAGGAAACGGCGCACAGCAGCAGGGTTGAGGGCTTGATTGGAAGGGAATTGCTCATCGCGTTCTAGGCTCCGCCGCCCCACCCGGGCGATCTTGGCTGAGTAAGACACGCGGAGAACCAGCGGCGAATGCACTGCACAACGGCGCAGCCCACACGCCAGACAACGCCCTCCGCGATGCCATGGACTGCGACAGGCCGGTCTCCGGGCTTACGAGCGGCGCGCGAAAATGCGCAATCCCACCAGACGCACCTTCCCATGCCGAAGCACAGTGGTTGAAAAAGCGCTGGTTTGACTCGTCTACCGTTGCGGGGGCAGCGTCGGAATGGTTGGCGTAAACACGCGCAACGCACCGACTTCCCTGTTTACTCGCGGCCATGGCCGCGGGTCACCTGAAGCAAGAGGCGCGAGTGTAGATATTTCGGGCGGGCCGTCAATGCGCCGAGCGACCCCGGGCGTTCAGGCCACGACCACTGCGGCAATCGGTCGCTCACTGGCCGATCAGGATCAGCTTGCCGGTCTGCGGATCACGGTAGACCTGGCCGACACTCTCCAGTCCGGCGCCGTCCTGGCCCTTGAGGCTGTCCGGCAGGCTCGGCAGTTCTCGCCCGCGCTCCACCGGCAGCGGCTGGCGCTGTGCCTCGAGCCGCTGCAGCAGGTCGGTCTGCGCCACCAGGGCGGCGATCAGACCGCAGGCGAACACCAGCACCACGTCGACCAGGTTGGCCAGCGGTCCGAGCGGATCGTCGTCGCCCTCGGCGAAACGGTTAGAGCGCCAGCGCCGGCTCATCGGCCTGCTCCTCGGCCGCCATGGCCTCACGTCGATCCAGCAGCTCGTCGTACCAGCGTCGGCGCAGGCGGCCTAGGCCGAAGCCGATCACCCCGGCAAGCAGGCCGAACACCGTGGTGTCGAAGGCCACCCGCATGGCCACGCTGAGAATCTGCACATTGCCCTCGCCGAGGGCTGCCAACCCAGGGCCGAGCGGGATCAGCGTGCCCATCAGGCCGAGCATCGGACCGATGCGGGCGATCAGGTCGGCGCGCTCCAGGCGCTTGCGCGCGCGCCGCTCAATTTCCGCCAGTGGCAAGCGTTGCCAGCGCGCCAGGCCGCCGCAGCGTTCGCCGACCGCCACCCCGCAATCCCATACCGCCAGCGTCAGCAGGCCGAACAGACCGAGGGTCACCGGTTGCAGCAACCAGCCGACCAATAGATGCAGCCAGGTGAATAGTTGACTGTCGAACATGCCTAGAGCCCTCCACGGGAATGATGGCCGCGGCCACGCCAGATGCCCAGGCCCAACAGGCCGGCCAACAGCAGGACGCCAAGCCAGAGTTGCCGATCCGGCGCCTGCCCGGCACCTTCTGCCGCCTCTGCGGCGGCTGGCTGTTGCGCTTGCGGCGGCTGCGCCGCCTGGATTTCGCTGACCGTGCTGGGTGCCTGCTGCGGCCGGGCCTCGATCTGCGCCGCCTGCAGGCGTTGCTGCAGGGCCGCGCGCAATTCGGCCGGCAGTTGCGGCAGCAGCCATTGCAACATCGGATGATCCGGCCGGGTATGGCCGCTGCCGGGCAGGCCGTGCTCGACCACCAGACGGGCGAACTGCTCGCCGAGCTGCTGCACGGTGGCCTGATCGGCCTGCCAGAACTCCTTGTGAATCGCCACCAGCATGATCGCCAACATGTTGCTCTTCACGTGGACGTTATGGCCCTGTTCGAGGAAGCGGTCGAGACCGATCTCGTATCGGTCATCGATATACACCGCCTTCACCTCCTCCCAGGCGCTGTCCTTGATGATCTCGGGGTTGGTCACCTGCCAGCCCCAGAGGTATTCGAGGAACTCGCTGCCCATGGTGCGTGCACCGGCGTAGTCGTGCTGCATCAGCGCCTCGATCCAGGCCGGGTTGAGGAAGCGCCCGCGCAGTTCGCCGAGCAGCGCCTGCTGCAAGGGTTCCAGGCGCACGCGGGTAGGGTCGTTGTGCCAGCTCACGTAGTTTTCCGGGGCGACGCCGGCGATCTGTTCCACCGCCAGGCTCAGGCCGCCCAGGTAATCGAAGGCGTCGTTGTTGTCCAACAGGCCGTAGAGGTTGCTGGAACGCCCGAGGTAGGTGCGGCGAACCTGCTTGAGGTTGTCACGGAACACCTCCTGCACCGGCTCGCCCTGGTGACGCAGGCCGTAGGCATGACCCATGCGACCGACATAGGCCTGGGCCAGATCGCCGCGCTGCTGCCAACTGCCGGAGCGTTCCACCAGACTGTTAATGCCGGCGCCATAGGCTCCCGGCGCCACGCCGAACAGGCGCAGCGCCGCCAGCTCGCCAGCCTGCTCGGCGCCGAGCCCGGCATCCAGGCGGCGCGCCGCGTCTTCCACCCAGTGCGCGGCGACGCGGTTGTCCGCCAGACTCTCCGCGCCGCCGCTGGCCTGGTCGCCGAGCGGTGCCAGGGCCGCGGCCAGCGCCGGGCGCAGCGCCGGGTAGTCGCGGCGGATGCTCGCACCGGCGCCATCCAGGGCCAGCAGCACGGCGCGTTCCAGCAGTGCCAGCTGGTCGGCGTAGAGGTCGCGGAACAGCCCGGAGGTGGTGAACAGCAGGTCGCGGCGCTGCTCGTCCGCCGCCAGCGCCCGGCGCTGCAAGCCCTGGACGATGCCCCGGCCGTTCCATTGTGGCTCGACGCCGAGCAGCTCGAGGCCGAAGGCGATCATCGCGCCCTCGTCGCGCACCGTGTCCGAGGCCCAGAGGATCACCGCCTCGCGGCCGTCCGCGGCGATCGGCCGCTGACGCGCCTGCACGGCCATCTGGCGGCCGATGCCCCAGCCGATGCGACTGGGCAGCAGGCTGCTGTCGAGGGCATGGAAATTGCGCCCGGTGGGCAGCGCCTCCGGGGTGCGGATCGGATCGTTGCCCTTGCCGGGGACGACGAAGCCGCCGTCCAGCGCATGCAGCAGCGCATTCATCTCGGCGGCCGGCGAGTCGATCAGCGCCTGCCGGTGGCTGGCCTGCCCGCTGCCCATGGAAGCCAGCAGGGTGTCCACCGCCGCCGGCTGCCAGGGCTTGCCGAACACGTGCAGGCCCATGGGCATGAAGCGCTCCTGGATGTTGGTCAGGTAGTGACCGACCTCGTGCACCAGCAGGTCGTCGTCGACCTGTTCGAAGCCGATGCCACGCACTGCCAGAACCTCGGCCATCGACTCGCGCAGCTCCACCTCCAGCCCGGCGCTGCCGACCAGGCGCTTGATCTCGGCGATGGTCGCCCGCCGCGCTGGCCCTTCGCCCTGGCCGGCGCCAGCCTCGAAGCTCTCGATCAGCTGGCGCAGCTGGAGCAGGTCGTCGTACAGCGGCGTGGCCACCAGCGGCGGGGTCAAGTGATCGATCATCACCGCCAGGCCGCGACGCTTGGCCTGGATACCCTCGCCGACGCCGTCGACGATGTACGGGTAGATGCTCGGCAGGTCGCCGAGAATTTGCGTCGGGTAGTCCTCGTCGCTCAGGCCGATCCGCCGCCGCGGCAGGAACTCGTAGGTGGAATGACGGCCCAGGTGGATCAGCGCGTCGGCCTTGAAGCCGTCGCGCAGCCAGTGATAGAAGGCCAGGTACTGATGCGGCGGCGGGAACACCAGGTTGGCGTGCAGCAGTTCCTCATCCACTTCCCAGCCGCGCGGCGGCTGCGGACCGACGAACACCTTGCCGAACTGCAGCCCCGGCAGCAGCAGGCGGCCGTCGTGCACCATCACATAGCCGGGGCCTTCGCCCCAGCCGCGCAGGCCTTCGATGCCGCTGGCTGCCAGGGCGTCGACCAGCGCCTGCGCCTGCGTCCAGTCGGCCTGGGCCGGCTGTGCCAGTGCCGCCCGGTAGAGGCTCTCCAACTGCGCCAGCAGATCCAAGGCGCGCGCCCGCGCCGGGTGCTCGACGCCGTCCAGCACGTGATGCAGCTCGCTGGAACCGTTGTCCAGAATGTCCGCGGCGATCTCCAGTTGCGAGGCCTGCAGGGCCCGGTGCAACTGGGCGTTCCAGTAGCCCAGCGGGCCCTGGCGCATCTCCGCCTGCAGGGCCGCCGGCAGGGTCGCGAACCAGTCGCGATACTCCTGGCCGCCCAGGCTCTGCACCTTGTCGGCCATCTCGGCCAGGGCATCGCCCTGCTCCGGCAGGTTGATCCCGCGCTCCTGCAACAGGTCGAGCAGCGCCGCCGGGCTTTCCGGCAGCGAGCCGGTGTCGTAGCCCTCAGCCTGCAGGCGACGGAGGATATGCAGCAGCGACTGCGGCACGTCGAGGTTGTCCGCACCGATATTGTGGCGGCCCGGCGGGTGGTTGTAATAGACGATCGCCAGGCGCTTGTCGGCATTCGCCGTGCGCTGCAGATGCCACCAGCGCTGGATGCGCGCGCTGAGGGCGGCGACCTGTTGCGGCAGCGGTTCGCCGATGCCGAAGCGGATGCCGGACAGCGGGTCGAGCTGTTGCTCGTGCCAGGCGGCCAGCACCATGGCCTGGCTGGTGCCTTGCAGCTCCGGCATGGCGATCTGGTAATGCAGCTTGTCGCGCGCCAGGCCGTCGCTGGACAGCTGCCAGACCGCCTCGCTGCGCCCTTCCATGCGCAGGCCTTTGAGTACCGGCACATCCAGTTGGGCGAACAGCTCGCTGACCTGCTCACGGTGCTCACCGCCGCCGATGACGAAATCCTGCAGGGCGATAATCGCCACCAGCGGCGGGTGCTCGGCCTCCTGCAGCCAACGCACCGCCTGCAGCGAACCCGCGCCCCAGTTGGCGAACAGGCTGACGCAGGCCAGCCCGGCCTCGCCCAACGCCTGACACAGGGCGTCGTTGAGCGCCCGGTCGCCGGCGCGGTCGGCCCGGCCGTGGTCGATGATCGCCACCAGTGCCTGACCCTGCCAATGCAGCTGCTCGGCCGCGCGGATCTGCCCGTCCTGATAGAAGCGCAGCGGCGGCCGCGCCTTGGCCGGCTCGGCCGTTACCGTCGCATCCACCCGCGCCGCCAGCCAGGCGAGCAGCGCGGCAATGTTATCGTTGCCACCGGCCAGCCAGTAGCTGCGCGCGCTGAGCCAGTCGGCCTGCTGCGGATGGGAGCGCTGTTGCTGCGCCAGCCACTGCGCCAGATCGTCCGCCGGCTTGGCCGCGCCCAGGCGCTCGGCCTGCTCGCGGGAGGCGAACAGTGCCTGACCGCGGCTGCGGCTGAGCTGCACCAGATCCTGCTCGCTGTGCAGGATGAACAGATCGGCCGGGGCCGCCGCGGCCAACATGGGCCGCAGGCGCTCCACCTCGGCACCAAACAGGCCCGCGCCGAACAGCACCTGGCCGGCGTCCAGCCATTCGGCCAGCGCGGCATCGTCCAGTTCGCCCAGTTGTTCGGGGGTGCGCGCGCTGACCCGCTGGCCGGGGTGCTGGCCCTGGAACTGGGCGACTGCCGCGGCGAATTCGGCGGCGCTGTAGGGCGAGACGATGGCGTTGATCTGCGCTGCGCCGGCCAGCGGCGCCGTCAGCGCCAGCAGGGCGGCCAGCGCCAGGCGGCGGATCAGGGACACACCGCGCAGCGCGAGCGCTACCGGCGGCGGAAGGGATTTGCTCATGTTGTCGTGACTCCGTCGCGCTCACCCGTGCGACCCAGGCAGGGAAAGGCAGGCGCAGAGAGGCAACGCACGAACCGCAGGAAATACGCAGCCCACACGCCAGACAGCGCCCTCCGCGATGCCATGGACTGCGACAGGCCGGTCTCCGGGCTTACGAGCGGCGCGCGAAAATGCGCAATGCCACCAGACGCACCTTCCCATGCGAGGAGACTGTCGGGCTTAACCGTTCCTAGCAGAACAGGGTTAAGTCCGACAGACGCCTAAAGCACAGTGGTTGAAAAAGCGCTGGCTTGACTCGTCTACCGTTGCGGGGGCAGCGTCGGAATAGTTGGCGTAAACACGCACAACGCACCGACTTCCCTGTTTACTCGCGGCCATGGCCGCGGGTCACCTGAAGCAAGAGGCGCGAGTCTAGAGGCTCATGCCGGCAACGTCTATGCGCCGTGCGACACCGGGCAGTCGCACAACGACGCGGCGACCCGGCGCCAGGCAATCGGCCCGCAATGGCGCCGCTACGGGCATGCCCTGGCAGGGTTACCCGGGCCGCAGCGTCGCACTCGGTTGGCTGAGGGTCGCTTTCGACAGCGCGACTTCGAATAGTGCCGCCGTGCCGCAGATCGACATTGACCCTGTCCCGGCCGGTTGTTAGCTTGCGCTCACTCGCGGGCCACCGACGCCATCGCGGCGAGAGTCTGCGCGTCACCAGGGGGGAGAACATGTACCTATCATTCGCCCGCCAACGCGGCCTCTCGACCTGCCGCGTCGGCCTGGCAGCCGCGCTGCTGGGGCTGGCGCCGACGCTGTTGGCGGCCCCCATCTGCGTGGTTGACGATGCGCAGCGCGAGGTCTGCCTGCCAACGCCCGCGCAACGCATCGCGAGCCTGTCGCCGGGGGCCACCGAACTGGTCTTCGCGGCGGGCGGCGGCGACCGCGTGGTGGCCGTGGTGGCCTTCAGCGACTATCCACCCGAGGCCCGGACGCTGCCGTCGGTGGGCAGCCACAGCCGCCTGGATCTGGAACGGCTGCTGACCCTGCAGCCGGACCTGGCGATCGTCTGGGGCAGCGGCAATCCCGCCGAGCAGCTAGACGCCCTGGAAGATTTCGGCGTGCCGGTGTTCTATCTCGAACCGGAAAACATCGAAGGCATAGCGCGGGCCATCGAGCGCCTGGCGCGGCTGACCGACAGCCAAGCGGTGGGCCAGCAGGCCGCCGAACACCTGCGTCGCGGCATCGCCGCACTGGCCGAACAATACCGCGAGGCCGAGCCCGTGACGGTGTTCTATCAGGTCTGGAACAAGCCGTTGATGACGGTCAACGACGGCCACCTGATCGGCCAGGTGATCAGCCTGTGTGGCGGGCGCAATGTCTTCGCCGAGCTGCCGCGGCAGATTCCGCGCATCGATATCGAAGCGGTGCTGATCGCCAATCCGCAGGTCATCCTGGCCGGCGGCATGGGCGAGGAGAACCGCTACTGGCTGACCGAGTGGCGGGCTTATCCCAGCCTGCAGGCGGTGCAGCAGGACAATCTGTTCTTCATCCCGCCGTCGCTGGTGCAGCGCCCTACGCCGCGCCTGCTGGAGGGCGCCCGGTTACTCTGCGAAAGCCTGGAGACCAGCCGTGCACGGCGCTGAATCCGCTGCCGGCCAGCATCGCGCCGGCCCCTTGCGCTCGCTCGGCGGGTTGCTGAGTCTGCTCGCACTGGTCGCGCTGGCCGCCATGCTGCTGTCGGTCAGCGTCGGCAGCAGCGCCCTGAGTCTGAGCGACGCGCTGCTAACGCTGAGCGGACAGGGCAGCGAGCTGCAGCGCACCCTGATCTTCGAGCTGCGCCTACCGCGCACCCTCTCGGCCTTCGCCACCGGCGGCTTGCTGGCGGTGGCCGGGGCGCTGATGCAGGTGTTGCTGCGCAACCCGCTGGCCGACCCCTACGTGCTTGGCCTGTCCGGCGGCGCCGCGGTGGGCGCACTGTTCGCCATGCTGGCGGGCCTGGGGGGGACGCTGATCTCCGGTTCGGCCTTTGCCGGGGCGTTCCTCGCCACCCTGCTGGTGTTCGGCCTGGCTCACGGCAGCGGCAGCTGGACCTCATCGCGCCTGCTGCTGACCGGGGTGGTAGTGGCCTCCGGCTGGGGCGCGATCATCACCCTGATGCTGGCGATCAGCCCGGCCGAGCGTCTGCCCGGCATGCTCTACTGGCTGATGGGCGACCTGTCCTATGCGCGCACGCCTTGGCCGGCACTCGCTCTGCTGCTCGGCGTGAGCCTGTTGCTGCTGCCGCTGGGGCGCAGCCTCAACGTGCTGGCACGCGGCCCGCTGCAGGCAGCGGCGCTGGGGGTGGCGGTACGCCCGCTGGAGTGGAGCATCTACGTGATCGCCAGTCTGCTGACCGCACTGGCGGTCACCAGCGCCGGCAGTATCGGCTTCGTCGGCCTGGTGGTGCCGCACATGCTGCGCTTGCTGCTGGGCAACGACCAACGCCTGGTGCTGCCGGCCTGCGCCCTGAGCGGCGGCATCCTGCTGGTGCTGGCCGATACCCTGGCGCGCACGCTGATCGCGCCTGAGCAGCTACCGGTGGGGGTGATTACCGCGCTGCTTGGCGTGCCGACCTTCCTCTACCTGCTGCACCGGAGCCGCTGATGAGCCGCCTGCACGTGCGTGATTTGCTGGTCGACGTGCCTGGGCGCAGCGCCGGCCGGGCACTGAATTTCAGCCTGCTACCTGGTCAGGTGTGGGGCGTGCTGGGGCCCAATGGCGTCGGCAAGACCACCCTGCTGCATACCCTGGCCGGGCTACGGGCGCCGCGCGGCGGCGAGGTACTGCTCGATGAGCAGCCGATCGAGCGCCTCAGCCGGCGGCAGATCGCCCAGCACCTGGGCCTGGTGTTCCAGGAGCGCCAGGACGGTTTTCCGGCCACGGTGCTGGAGACCGCGCTGATCGGCCGCCATCCGTTTCTGCCGGCCTGGCAGATGGAGGGCGCCGCGGATCTGCTCGCCGCCCAGCAGGCGCTGGCGCGCCTGGATGTGGCGCACCTGAGCGAGCGGTTGGTCAGCACCCTGTCCGGCGGCGAACGCCAGCGCGTGGCGATTGCCACCGTACTGACCCAGGCGCCGGCGCTGTGGCTGGCCGACGAGCCGACCAACCATTTGGATCTGCATCATCAGGTGACCGTGCTCGAGCTGCTTGCCGCGCAGGCGAGTGCGGGGCGGGCGGTATTCATGTGCCTGCACGACCTCAACCTGGCCGCACGCTGGTGCGACCAGATCCTCCTGCTCTACCCCGATGGCGAGGCCTGCTGGGGGCCGGTCGCCAGCATGCTGCAGCCGGCGGCGCTGGAGCGGCTCTACGGCCAGCGCCTGCTGACCAGCGAGATCGACGGCAGCCCGGTGTTTATTCCGGCGCGCTGAGTCGCGGCGCCGCTTCCTGGCACTGGCGGCCCCCGGCCGCGAGCACGCCGGTGCGCCTGGCTCAGGCGAACTCGGCAAACCGTAGCGCCGGCATCCCGGACGCCAGCGCGGTGACCCGAGCCTCGAAGAATATCTCGCCGTCGATGTCGTTGCGCACACGATTTTCCTCCAGTTGATACTCGATGCGCGGGCTGTCGGCGCCGGCCTGCCGGGCCATCTGCTCGGCTTCCTCGGCGGCTTGCGCACGCGCCAGGGCGAGCGCCGCCTCGAGGCTGTCATGATCCACCGGCCCGTGGCGGGTAAAGACGCGAAACACCCCGAGCATCGGCTGCAGCACGGTGATATGCACGCGCTGCACCACCTCGCCAAACAGCGTGCCCACGGCGTTGGCGACCTCGCCGTGCGGCGGCAGGCACAGGCGCACGCCCAGGGCCTCGGCCGCCATCGGGTAGAAACTCGAGGCCGGGCCGCCGACGGCCACCACCGGCAGGTCATCGGCGAAATGCATGCTGAACACCGAGCGGGTATCGCGCCCGCCCTCGGGGGTCATGATCAACTCGCCGAGCAGCCGTGCCAGCCGGCTGACGTCGCCGTCCTGGCCGGCATCGTGCAGCCCGGCCTCGACCAGCTTGGCGCAGATGATCCGGATCACCTGCTGGAACACGTCCCGGGCGGGCGCCTCGGCGTCGCCTTCCGGCCAGCTGCCGAAGCCGTACTGACGACGCATCCGGCGTGCCCAGATACGCGCCGCCAGGCTCGCCGCCTGGGTGCTCCAGTGCTGGGAAAGACCCAGCACGTGGGCGGCGTCGGTGGGGGTGAAGCCGCTGTAGATCACCAGCCCCTTGCGCTCCAGTCGGGCCAGGGCGCGCGCCAGCCAGCGTTCGTCCATGGACGCCTGCTCGATAGCCACGGGCCCGGCTTCCAGGCGCTCCCAGGCGGCCTGCTCGTCGGCGCTCAGGTGCCGCAACAGGGCGTCATCGCGCTGCAGACGCAGGGCGAAACGGTTGTGGCTGCTGTTGGGGTGCGACTGCACCTGGCGCTCCAGCACCCTGATCACCGCCGGATACTGGCTGGCCAACAGGCTCAGCGGCACCACCCGGCGCGGGCCGATGACAATGCCCAGGCCGTTGTCGAAGCTCACCTCGCTGTCTCCGCCCAGACCGATGGAATACAGGCGGATGGCTTCGACCATGGGTCGCCAGTCGCCGACCCGGGCGCCATCGAAGGACAACTCCGGGCGACCGTTGCGGACCACCGCGATGTCGGTGGTGGTGCCGCCCATGTCGGCCACGATCAGGTCGCGATAACCGCTCAGGGCGCAGGCCCCGTTGACGCTGGCGGCGGGACCCGACAGCACGGTACTGATCGGGCGCAACATGGCGCTGCCGGCATTGACCAGCGAACCGTCGCCCTTGACGATCATCAGCGGCGCCTGGATGTTCAGCCTCGCCAGCAGGCCCTGGACCGAGTCGATCAACTGGCTGACCTGGGCGATCATGCGCGCATTCAGCGCCGCGGTCAGCGCTCGCCGCGGCGCGCCCAGCGACGACGCCAGCTCATGGCCGCAGCTGACCGGCTGGCCGGCCAGGCTGTTGACCAGTTCCTGCACGCGCAGCTCGTGGCACGGGTTGCGCACGCTGAAGCTGGCCGAGATGGCGAAGGCCGAAACCCGTTCGCGATGGGCCAGGATCGCCTGGCGTACCGCCTCCTCGTCCAGCGCCGCCTGTTCCCGCCCGCCGGCATCGTGACCGCCGGCCAGCATGACGATGCCTTCCGGCCCCAGCAACTCGGGCAGGCCGCTGGCCTTGAGCTGCTGGGCGTCGTAGCCGATCAGCAGCACGCACACCGGCGAGCCCTTGCCTTCCACGGCCGAGTTGGTGGTCAGGGTCGAGGACAGCGACACCATGGCGACCTCTGCCAGCAACTGCTGGGGCAGCGCCGCCAGCGACTGGCCGATGCCGACGCTCAAATCCAGGCGCGTGGTCAGCCGCTTGGCCGAGGCCACGACCTGGCGCTGCTCGTTCAGCAACACGGCATCGGTGAAGGTGCCGCCGGTATCGATTCCGAGGAAGTACGCCATGCTAGATCTCATTCTTGTGGGTGTAGATGGACCGCAGTAACAGCACCCGGCGAGGCTCGCCACTGCTCCACCAACGGCATCGTTGCAAACGGGCGCTTTCAGGGCCCGGCCAGGGCGTTGTGCTGGAGATCGAACTCCAGCCCATCGCCGAGTCCGGCGGGGCTCTTGCGGGCGAAGGTCTTCAGGTGCCGGGGCACGCTCGAGCGCCTCAGCCGGTGGCAGATCGCCCAGCGCCAGGACGGCTTTGCGGCCACGGAGCTGGATACCGCACCGATCGGCCGCCACCCGCTCCTGCCGGCCTGGCGGATGAAAGGCGCCGCTGACCAGCGAGATCGACGGCAGCCCGGTGTTCATTCCGGCGCGCTGAGTCAGCGCGAACGCTGGCGCCGTCCCGTGCCGCGGTTGAGGCTGTTCTGGCTCGGTATCGGTGGCGGCAGCGTCACCTCGCGCTGCAAGAGGGGAAAGTCATCACTCTTGTGCGGAATCGCCATGGCCTCGATGAAGTGCTCCTGAAAGCGCGGCTCGACAGCGGTTTCCACCTTCTCGACGCGCCGCACCAACTCCTCGATTTCCCGCCGCGATTTGCGACTGAGCAAGGCGATGCGCGCACCGCTGCCGGCGGCATTGCCGGCTAAAGTGACGTGGGCGAGGTCGCAGTCCGGGATCAGGCCGAGAATCATCGCGTACTTGACGTCGATATGCGCGCCGAACGCCCCGGCCAGGCGGATGCGCTCGACCTGTGTGCTACCGAATTGCTCCATCAACAATTTGATCCCGGCATAGAGCGCGGCCTTGGCCAGCTGGATGGCGCGAATGTCGTTCTGGGTGATGCACAGGGTGCGGCTGGCGTCCTGGTACAGCAGGTAGGCGAAGGTTCGGCCTTCGGCCAGTACCCATGGGCAGCGCTCGGCCAAAGCGCCGTTGACCACGCCCTCGTGGTTGATGACGCCGACCAGGAACAACTCGGCGATCACCTCGATGATGCCCGAGCCACAGACGCCGGTGACGCCATGCGCGGCGGTCGCCGCGACGAAACCGGGCTCGTTCGACCAGAGGTCGCAGCCGATCACCTTGAAGCGCGGCTCCAGGGTCTCGGGGTCGATGCGCACGCGCTCGATGGCGCCCGGCGCGGCGCGTTGACCGCAGCTGATCTGCGCGCCCTCGAAGGCCGGGCCGGTCGGGCTGGAAGCGGCCAGCAGGCGCTCACGGTTGCCGAGCACGATCTCGGCGTTGGTGCCGACGTCGACCAGCAGCATCAGCTCTTCGCTCAGCTGCGGCGCCTCGGAGAGGATCATCGCTGCGGTATCGGCGCCGACAAATCCGGCGATGCACGGCAACCCATAGACGCGGGCGTTGGGGTGGATGCGCAGGTCAATTTCGGTCGCCCAGAGGCCATCGACGGCTTCGTCGGTGGCCAGGGCGAAGGGCGCGCCGCCCAGCTCGATCGGGTTGATGCCGAACACCAGGTTGTGCATGACCGGATTGCCGACCAGGGTCGCCTCGAGGATGGCTTCCACACCAATCCCCGCCTGCTCAGCCAGCTCCTCGGCCAGCTGATTGAGTGCCTCGCGCACCGCGCGGGTCATGTCCGCCTCGCCGCCCGGGTTCATCATGATGTAGGAGACCCGGCTCATCAGATCCTCGCCGAAGCGAATCTGCGGGTTCATCCGCCCGGCGGAGGCCACCACCTCGCCGCTCTGCAGGTCGCACAGATGGGCGGCGATGGTGGTCGAGCCGACGTCCACCGCCATGCCGTAGGCCTTCTCCTGCAGGCCGGGCCAGACGGCGATGATCCGCTCGTCGTTGTACACCGCCACCGTGACCTGCCACTGGCCCTGGCGCAGGGCCTGTTGCAGGTGTTGCACCACGCGGATGTCGCTTTCCAGGTGGGGCAGATGCCATTGCCAGCTCAGGGCATCCTTGAGACGCCGCAGATCGGAGGCCGGCACGTGCATGTCCGGCTGCTGCACCTCGACGAAGTACAGGCGGATGATCGGATCCAGCTCGATATTCAGCACTTCCGCGCGCTTGCGCACGACCTGGCGGTGCACCTGGCTGGAGGGCGGCACATCGATCACCGCATCGCCCAGCAGCTGGGTCGCGCAGCTCAGCCGGCGACCCGGGTTGAGCACGCCGCGGCGCTGTTCCCAGGCCAGCTCGGTGGCGTTTTTGCCGCTCAGATGATTGGCGGCGGACTCCACCCCGTGTTTGGCGAAGCTGCCCTCGCACAGGTCGACCTGGCAGCGCCCGCAGAGGCCGCGGCCGCCGCACACCGAGTCGATATCGACCCCCAGCGCCCTGGCGGCTTCCAGCACCGGGGTGCCCAGGGGAAAGCGGCCGCGGCGACCGGACGGGGTGAATACGACGAGTGCATCTTCGGGTACGGACACGGCGGTTCCTCGATTATTCTGGCGCAAACGAAAAAGAGCCCCTGATCGAGGCTCTTTGCTGATTCGACGTAGTGGCGCTGGCGCTCCTCAGGAGGCGCTGCGCCGGCGGGTCTCGCGCCGGCCGCGGGCTTCAGTGCCATCGGCGGACGTCGCCGGCGCCTCGCGGAACTTCTTGATCCAGCGCAGGCAGTCCGGGTCATGCCCCATCATCACGTCGGCGCCCATGATCGCCGCCATGATCTCGCTGTGCAGCGGGTTGGTGATGGAGGAGGTCATGCCGGAGGCGATCGCCATGCTCATGAAGGCCGCATTGACGCCGTTGCGGTTGGGCAGGCCGAAGCTGACGTTGGACGCACCGCAGGTGGTGTTGACCTTCAGTTCGCGCTGCAGCCGATGGCACAGCTCGAACACCTGACGGCCGGCGCTGCCCACCGCGCCGATTGGCATGACCAGCGGATCGACCACCACGTCGCAGGCCGGAATGCCATGATCCGCGGCGCGCTCGACGATCTTCTTGGCGATGGCGAAACGCACGTTGGGGTCGTGGGAGATGCCGGTTTCGTCGTTGCTGATGGCGACCACGGCGGCGCCGTACTTCTTCACCAGCGGCAGTACCCGTTCCAGGCTCTCATCCTCGCCGGTCACCGAGTTGACCAATGCCTTGCCCTGGTACACCGCCAGGCCTGCTTCCAGGGCGGCGATGATCGAGGAGTCAATGCACAGCGGCACGTCGGTCAGCGACTGCACCAACAGAATGGTCTTGGCCAGGATCGCCGGTTCGTCCGCCAGCGGAATGCCGGCGTTGATGTCGAGCATGTGCGCGCCCGCCGCCAGTTGCGCTTCGACGTCGAGGATCACCCGGGAAAAGTCGCCAGCAGCCATTTCGGCGGCGAGCAGTTTGCGCCCGGTGGGGTTGATGCGCTCGCCGATGACCACAAAGGGTCGCTCGAAGCCGATCACCACTTCCCGCCGGTGTGAGCTGATGATGGTATCTGTCATGACACTTCCTCGAATTATGGATTGGGGGTCGGTGACCCGGAATTATGTGCAACGAACTACGGGTATACGGCTTCCGCCTGCGGGATCGCCCGTGGCGATTGCGGATTGAGTTGTGTGGGGTCGTCGCGCCCCGGGTACCAGGGCACACGGCCCTCGAGCACACCGGTGGTCTGGATGATTTCCGCGACGGATTCCTCCTGCCGGTAGGCCATGATGTGCGCGCCGCTGACGCCCTGAACCTCGCGAATCTGCTGCAGCAGATCCATGCACAGGCGCTTGCCCTCCTCCTTCTGTTTGGTGGCGCCCTGCAGGCGCTTGATCACCGCATCCGGAATGTGCACGCCCGGCACGTTCTCGCGGATCCACAGGGCGCTCTTGGCCGAGGCCAGCGGGCCGACGCCGACCAGGATATACACCCGGTTGGGCCCTTCCAGCAGGCCCAGATCGCCCACCTTGGCCATGAACTGCTTGAGCATGTCGATATCGAAGCAGTACTGGGTCTGGATAAACTGCGCACCAGCCGCGACCTTCTTCGCCAGGCGATGCGGGCGCCAATCATAGGGCGGTACAAACGGATTCTCGGCGGCGCCGAGGAACACCCGCGGCGGCGTGACGATCTTGCGCCCGCTCTGGAAGCGGCAGTCGTCACGCATGCCGCGGGCGATTTCCAGCAGCGACATCGAGTCCAGATCGAATACTGGTTTGGCCTGCGGGTGATCGCCGGCCTGAACGCCATCGCCGGTCAGGCAGAGGATGTTGCTGGCGCCCATCGCCGCCGCACCGAGGATCTCGCCCTGGATGGCGATACGGTTACGGTCGCGGCAGGAGATCTGCATGATGGTGGCGTAGCCGACGCGGGTCAGCAGCGAGCAAACCCCGACGCTGGACATATGGCAGTTGGCGCCGGAACCGTCGGTGGCATTGATGGCGTCGACGTAGCCATCGTAGATCGCCGCGCGCTTGAGTACCTCGCCCGGATCGGCGGAGTCCGGCGGATCGATTTCCGAGGTGATGGCGAATTTGCCGGCGCGCAGTACCCGTTCCAACCGCCCGGGCGACACGTGGCCGGGCAGGATCGGCAGGGAATAGCCGGGAACCGGTTCGTCGTCGAATTTCATTGCGCTCGCTCCTCATTTCGTTGTGCCTGTTGACGCACCACGCTCAGCCAGGAAGACGTCCCCTTGAGGCGGAAGTCGATGGGCTTCTGCAGCACCTGGATGCGCTCACCCGCCTGCATGTTGCGGCTGCCGGCCCAGGCCTCGACCCAGACGCACTTCATCTCTGGCTTCACTTCACAGTGGCCGTTGCTGCGCACCCCGCCGCAGGGACCGTTGCGCAGATTCTTCGGGCAGTTCATCGGGCACGCCATACCGGTCGAGCTCAATACGCACTGGCCACACATCTGGCAGTCGAACAGCAAGCCCTTGACCCGCTTCTCCACGGCCCGCATGGGCGCCTCGACCCGGGCATAACCCAGCCGCTGCCATAGGGGGTGCAGCTTCACCAGGATCGGCTCGAAGTTGCGGTAGAGGGTTTCAAACACTCTTGAGTGGCGAACCACCCAACGACGAACCTTGTACATGGGATCTATCCTGGCCCGTGGCTGGGCAATGTGGTTTGCGTGGTGTTGAGATGACGGGGGCTGGCAAACGACGCCCTTTAGTCATCCGCATGGGCACTCAGGCCCTTGTTCCTGATCAGCTGATCCAGCTTCTCATCGCTGAAGCGTTGCTCCATCCGGGTCACCTCGGCCTCGGCTTCGGCCTGCAGATCGTCGCCGCAGGCGATCGGTTCGGAGCGCTTCCAGTCGGCCAGATAGGCATCCGAATGGCCCTTGCCGGCGCGCATGGCCGCGCGGTCGACGGCCTCCTGAAAACGCTGGGACAGCTGTAACCGGGCACTGTCGCGGCCCCGTTTGACGATGACCTGCGCCGGAATATCGCGCCAGGAGACGATGATCAGTTTGGCCATGCCCGTTCCCCGTCAATAAAGCGCACCAGTGCGGTTTTCAGGCCGCCATAGCCGCAAAAACGTTGTTCGAAGGCCAGGCCGAGCCGCGCCGCGGCGTGCCTGGCACGCTCCACCAGCTGCGGATCTTCGTGCTGCGCCAGGTAAACCAGGCGCCGGTAATTGCCGAAGTACAGCGCCTCCAGTTGCGGGTGCCGGTCGAGGCCCAGTTCGGCCACGACCAGTCGCTCGAAATGCCGCGCCAAAAAATCGGTCAGGTAAAACGTCCCGGGTTCGGCCTCGGCCAGTTCGGCGAAAACCTGCGATCCGGCATAGAACTCGTAGCAATGCGCGCCGGCCAATCGCTGCACGCCATGGGCCTCGAGCACCTGGTCGAGCCGGCCGCCAGTGCCGCAGTCGGCATAGGCGACGAACACCCGCTCGCGCGTCCGGTCGACTTGCTCCAGCTTGCGTCGCACGGCCTCGGGGATGCGCTCGGGATGGTTGTGCAGCTCCGCGGGCAGACACTCCACCCGCACCTGCGCCCAGGCATTGGCCCTGGCCAGGGCCGTGATCTCCCGGGCCAGCGCGCCGCAGGCGATGATCAGCATGGGCTGCATGGCTGCCGCCTCAGGCCGCGCGACGGCGGGCGATCAGTTCTTTGGCCATCTCCACGGCGACTCCGGCATCACGGCAATAGACATCGGCACCGACCGCCTTACCGAACTCCTCGTTCAGCGGCGCGCCGCCGACCATCACGATGTAGTCGTTGCGTATGCCTTTTTCCACCAGGGTGTCGATCACCACCTTCATATAGGACATGGTGGTGGTCAGCAGCGCCGACAGACCGAGGATGTCCGGCTTGTGTGTTTCCAGCGCCTCGATGTAGGCCTCGACCGAAATGTTGATGCCGATGTCGATGACCTCGAAGCCGGCACCCTCCATCATCATGCACACCAGATTCTTGCCGATGTCGTGGATGTCGCCCTTGACCGTGCCGATCACGATCTTGCCGACCGATTCGGCACCGGACTGGCTGAGCAGCGGGCGCAGTACTTGCATGCCCCCCTTCATGGCGTTGGCCGCCATCAGCACTTCCGGAACGAACAAGATGCCGTCGCGGAAGTCGACGCCGACGATGCCCATGCCGCCGACCAGCGCCTCGTCCAGCACCCGACTGGAACTCCAGCCGCGCGCCAGGAGAATCTCGGTGCTTTCCACCACCTCCTCGCGCAGGCCGTTATAGAGGTCGTCATGCACCTGCTCGATGAGTTCGTCATCGGGCAGGTCGTTGAGGTCGAAATCATCTTCGTTGAACTGTTCGGTCATGGCGGTTGACTCCCCGAAAAAACGACATCTGAGTGACGCCTGACGGCGCTGTTGAGTTCGCAGATTAGGGACAGGCCGGCCCGCCAGTAACCACACAGGCGACGCGGACATATCGATGCACGACCAAACTTTAAGCGCGCTCAAAGTTTTTTTTATTGTTTGGTAAAACCTTGATCTAGATCAATTTTTTCGAAATCAAGGGAATTTCAGCGGTGTCGTCCGAACGATGCCGGATGTCGTCCAAAGATAAGTGACTGCGGGTTACGCGAGTACATTTCGAGCAGTCCGAATCTTGCGCCGCTCCGATCATCCAGCGCGTCGCCACGTCCGAACTCCTAACAAGAACGTCTAGCTGCCCGGAGGATCGAAATGCCCACAATGTCTGCAACGACCGAAGGAAAGAACATCTATGTACTGAAGGCCAGCTGTCCTGGCGCCATCGGGACAATCTCCAGAATCTCCACCTTTCTCGCGCAAAACCGCTGTTACATCATGGAGATGGCCCAGTTCGACCAGATCTCCAGCGGCAACTTCTATGTCCGCGCGGTGTTCTCTACGACCCCCGGTGAAACCCCGCCCTTCCAGGTTATGCAGGAGACCTTTGCCGCGGTGGCCGAGGTCGATGGCTTGGAGTGGCAGATGCATGACACCCTGACCCCACCCAAGGTGCTGATCGCGGTCTCCAAGTTCGATCACTGCCTGGACGATCTGTTGTATCGCCAGCGCACCGGCGAGATCAAGATGACGGTTGCGGCCATCGTCTCCAACCATCTGGATCTCAAGCCCCTGGCCGACTGGCACGGCATTCCCTTCTACCACCTGCCGGTGACCCCGGACAACAAGGCCGAGCAAGAAGCACGGTTGCTGGAGATCGTCGACGAGACCGGCGCCGAGTTGGTGGTGCTGGCGCGCTACATGCAGATCCTTTCCGAGGATCTGTGCGACAAGCTTGCCGGTCGAGCGATCAATATCCATCACTCCTTCCTGCCCGGCTTCAAGGGCGCCAAGCCTTATCACCAGGCCTATGCCCGCGGGGTCAAGCTGATCGGGGCGACCGCCCACTACGTGACCTCCGACCTCGACGAGGGCCCGATCATCGAGCAGATCGTCGAGCGCGTGGATCACACCTACAACGCCGAGCAGCTCGCCGCCGTCGGGCGCGATGCGGAAAACATGGCGTTGTCCCGCGCAGTGCGCTTCCACCTGGAACACCGGGTCTTCACCAACGGCAATACCACCGTGGTGTTCCGCTGAGCCGACACCAGCAGCCCCATGCTCGGCCGCAGGCCGGGTGCATGCCAACCAACACAGGGCCTCTCCCATGGCGCACATCATCGACGGCAAGACTTATGCGACCCGCCTGCGCGAAGAAATCGGCCGCCAGGTACGCAAGCTGCGCGAGCATGATCTGGTGACCCCCGGCCTTGCTGTGATCCTCGTCGGCGAAGACCCGGCCAGCCAGATCTACGTGCGCAACAAGGCCAACCAGGCACGCGAGGCCGAGATGGCGTCCTTCGAGTACCGCCTGGCGTACAGCGTGCCGCAGGCCCAGTTGCTCGACCTGATCGAGCGCCTGAATCAGGATCCGGCGGTACATGGCATTCTGGTGCAGCTGCCCCTGCCGCCCCAGGTGGACACCGAACGGGTGATCAATGCGATTCGCCCGGACAAGGACATCGATGGTTTCCATCCGATCAACGTCGGCAAGCTGGGCACCGGCGGCAAGGGTATCGTGCCCTGCACGCCGCTGGGCTGCCTGATGTTACTCAAACACCACCTGGGCGACATGAGCGGCCTGCATGCCCTGGTGCTGGGGCGCTCGAACATCGTCGGCAAGCCCATGGCCAGCCTGCTGCTCAATGAGAACTGTACGGTGACCATCGCCCACTCGCGCACCCTTGATCTGCAAGCCGAATGCCGACGCGCGGACATCTTAGTGGCCGCAGTAGGGCGAGCGCGACTGGTTCCCGGGCAATGGCTAAAACCCGGGGCGACCGTCATCGACGTCGGCATTAACCGCATCGAGGAGGACGGCAAGACGCGCCTGGTCGGCGACGTGGATTTCGCTTCCGCCTGCGCCGTCGCCGGCGCCATCACCCCGGTTCCCGGCGGCGTCGGTCCGATGACCATCGCCTGCCTGCTGCTCAACACCCTGGAAGCGACCTGCCGCCAACACGCAATCGCCTTCCCCGCCGGCATCATGCAGTCCGCCTGGGGCAACGAAGCATGTCTCGACTAGCGAAACCGCTGCACCGCACCACCACAGCGCGGCGTCCTGGTGACGCCACAATGACCGACAAGAACCGAGGGAGTACCCCAGCATGAGCTCAAACCCCACACGCCGACGCTCGGGTGGCAGTGACGCGCGTCGCGCTAGCCGTGCCGAAGGCCAAGCTGCGCAGCCTGCCTATATCACACGCAACATTCCGTATTACGAGGTGCTTGGCGAGGAAGGCCTGGCCATCATCGAGGCCAACGCCGACACCATCCTCGAGGAGATCGGCATCGATTTTCGCGATGACCCCGAGGCGTTGCAGATCTGGCGCGACGCCGGCGCCGACGTCCAGGGCGAGCGGGTACGCATGCCACGCGGCATGTGCCGCAAGCTGATTCAGGACAATGCCCCGCGCGAGTTCACCCAGCATGCGCGCAACCCGGCACGCAGCGTACGTATCGGCGGTGCCAACACCGTGTTCGTGCCCGCCTACGGCTGCCCCTTCGTCCACGACCTCGACCGGGGACGGCGCTACGGGACCATCGAAGACTTCCAAAACTTCGTCAAACTGGCCTACCTGTCGCCGAGCATTCACCACTCCGGCGGGACCATCTGCGAACCCGTCGATCTGCCGGTGAACAAGCGTCACCTCGACATGATCTACAGCCACATGAAGTACTCCGACAAGTGCTTCATGGGCTCGGTCACCCACCCGGAACGGGCTCAGGACACGGTCGAGATGGCCAAGATCCTGTTCGGCGATGACTGGCTCGACCCGGACACCGGCAAACCGAAAACCTGCGTGATCAACCTGATCAACGCCAACTCGCCGATGACCTTCGATGACACTATGCTCGGTGCCGCCAAGGTCTATGCCCGCGCCAACCAGGCCTGCATCGTCACCCCGTTCATCCTCGCTGGCGCCATGTCGCCGGTGACCATCGCCGGCACCGCCGCCCAGACCCTGGCCGAGGGTCTGGCCGGCCTGGCGTTCGTGCAGCTGGTCAACCCGGGCGCGCCGGTGGTGCTCGGCAGCTTCGCCAGCTCCATGTCCATGCAGTCCGGCGCCCCCACCTTCGGCACGCCCGAACCGGCGCTGGTGCTGTACGTGATGGCCAACCTGGCCCGGCGCCTGGGCGTGCCGTTCCGTTCCGGCGGCTCCTTTACCGCGTCTAAGGTGCCCGATGCCCAGGCGGCCAGTGAGAGCGCCAACACCCTGCTGCCGACCACCTTGGGCGGGGTCAACTTCGCCCTGCATTCCGCCGGCTGGCTGGAAGGTGGCCTGGCCATGGGCTATGAGAAGTTCATCATGGATGCCGATCAGGCCGGCATGATGCAGACCATGCTCAAGGGCATCGACCTGTCCGAGAACGGCCAGGCCATGGATGCTATTCGCGAAGTGGGGCCGGGCAAGCACTTCCTGGGCTGCAGCCACACCCAGCTGAACTTCAAGACCGCCTTCTACCTGTCGCCGATCACCGACAACAACAGCTTCGAGCAATGGGATGCCGACGGTCGCCTGGACATGGCTCAACGCGCCAATGCGCGTTGGAAGAAACTCCTCGCCGAGTACCAGGCGCCGGAGCTGGATCCGGCCACCGACGCGGCCTTGCTGGCCTACATCGAGCAACGTAAAGCGAGCATGCCCGACTCGAGCGTATAAGCCACACCTGTAACCGTGCCAAGCGCGGCTGCGAGACCGCCAGGAGGCGGCCCCGCGACCGCGCTTGGCACCTTTCACAGCCTGGGGATATTCCATGAACGCCAAGGTTACCGGTGGTTGTCTCTGTGGCGGGGTAACCTATGCAGTGGTCGGTGCGTTGCGCGATATCGTTGTCTGCCATTGCGAACAATGCCGCCGCACCAGCGGCCATTTCGTCGCGGCGACGGCGTGCCGGAAAGCCCATTTCACCCTGATCAACCAGGCATCGCTCAAATGGTTCTCGTGCATCGCCGGCTTCCGCCGCAGCTTCTGCTGCGAATGCGGCTCCAGCTTGTTCTTCGAAGAGCAAGGCGATGAACGCATATCGATTGCCGCGGGTAGCCTGGATCAGGCGCAGGGTCTGAAGATTGCCGCACACATATACACGGCGGAGGCCGGCGACTACTACAGCCTCGATGACCGCGCATCTGTCTTTCCAGGCGGTGGGCACACAGTGCCATTGCCCTGACGCGAGTCGCCGCAGCGCCAAGCAGATTCATGGCTGCGCTCGCCCCCTCACCCATGTCACCTTGGCCGGGCCTTAACAGCTCACAGTCAGAAGGAGTACCTATGCACGCCGCCTACGATGATATTTCTCTCGCCTATAAAATTGTTCACGGGGAACTGACGGTGAAGAAACACGCCGAGGAGTTCACCTACCTCAATCTTCTCGGCGATGTGCATGGCCAAAAGGTGCTGGATCTGGCCTGCGGTGAAGGACGCTTCAGCCGAACGATAAAACGCCAAGGCGCAAGCCAGGTCGTCGGCGTGGATATATCGGCGAGCATGATCGAACTGGCTCGACAGGCAGAAAGCGAACAGCCGCTGGGTACCACCTATATCCACAGCGATGTGGCCGCCCTCGGCACCATTGGCATATTCGACACGGTGAGTGCGGCGTTCCTGTTCAACTACGCCGCCTCCAAAGAGGTTCTGCTGACGCTTTGCCGCACGGCTTACAGCAACCTCAAACCGGGAGGCAAACTGGTCGCCAGCGTTAATGCGACGCCCTTGTACCCGCCCCTGCATAACCAGGCCACGCGCAAGTATGGGTACCTGGTGCACAGCCCCTCGCCGTTGCGCGAAGGCGACGCCGTGGAATACGCGTTCTTCACCGGCAGCCACGCGATCCGCCTGCTCAATGTCCACTGGAGCCGCGCGACCTACGAGTGGGCCTTGTGCGAAGCCGGCTTCAGCGCCTGCAGCTGGCAATCGCCAACCGTCTCGCAACAAGGCCTGGAACAACATGGCCATGAATTCTGGCGCGACTTCCTGCTCGAACCGAATTTCATCTGCCTAGCAGCCTGTCGGACTTGACCGTTGCTGGCGCGGTTGCCGCGCAGTAGAACCGCGTTAAGCCTGACAGGCGGCTAGGAGCCTGCGTGAGCGCCGCACCTACGAACTGAGCCCCGGAATGAAGCCCAGCGGCGTAGCCCTGATTGCGCGGCACTAACCGGCCAGCTAGAGCCGCACGCTGGCGAAGGTCGATTCGCCTTGAGCGCGGGTCAGCGCGGCCAGGGCCGAGGTCGAGGACGGTCGCAGCAGGCTTTCTGGCAACGGCACCAACGCCCTCATGCTCACCATGTTCTGCCCGCTACGCTCGTCGCGCGGCGGAATGCTGAAGTATTCGCGGTAGCACTTGGAGAAATGCGGGGTGGAGACGAAGCCGCACACCGAGGCCACCTCGATGATCGACATCGAGGTCTGCTTGAGCAGCTGACGGGCGCGGATCAGGCGTAGCTTGAGGTAGTAGCGCGACGGCGAGCAATGCAGGTATTTCTGGAACAGACGCTCGAGTTGGCGGCGCGAGACATCGACGTAGCTGGCCAGGCCATCGAGGTCGATCGGTTCCTCCAGGTTGGCCTCCATCAACACGACTATTTCCTGCAGTTTCGGCTGATTGGTGCCGAGCATATGCTTGAGCGGCACGCGCTGATGATCCTGCTCGTTGCGAATGCGCTCGTAGATGAACATGTCGGAGATCGCCGCCGCCAATTCGCGGCCATGCTCACGGCCGATCAGGTGCAGCATCATGTCCATCGGCGCAGTGCCGCCGGAGCAGGTGTAACGGTTGCGATCGATGGAAAACAGGCGGGTGGTGATGACCGTGCGAGGGAAAGCTTCCTGCATCGCCGCAAGGACTTCCCAGTGCACGCTGCATTCGTAACCGTCGAGCAGGCCGGCCTTGGCCAAGGCCCAACTACCCGTGCACACCGCACCCATCTGGCGGCCATGGCGCGCCTGGCTCTGCAGCCAGTGCAAGTGCTCGCGGGTGACGCTGTGCTGGATATCCACGCCGCCGCAGACAATCACCGCATTCAGCACCGGAGCATTGCCCAGTCCGGCGTCCGGGGTGATCTGCAGACCATCGCTGGCACTTACCGGACAGCCGTTCTGGGTCAAGGTGTACCAGCGATACAGCTCCTTGCCGGAGAGCTGATTGGCCATGCGCAGGGGTTCCACCGCCGAGGCCAGGGAAATCAGGGTGAAGTTGTCCAACAGCAGAAAGCCGATGGCCAGGGGAACACGGTTCTGGGGCTGCGCCCCTTGGCTGAACTGTGACATTGGTGAAACCCTCGCATGAAGCTAAACACGGCGTTGAGCCCGCATCACGACGGAACTCAATTTTCTTGTGAGCCTGGCAGGACACAACCCCCAGATCTGCGTGGATAACAACGCAAAGGCCATGCCTAAATTGATTACTTGTTCAATAAACTTGGCGAGGTGCAGCCAACCCCCCAGCGACAAGGCTTTGCCAGGAGCGACAAAATATTCCGTTTACGACCCTAGGCCCCGACAGACGGGGGCCTGAGTATTTCGGTAGCACCGCCCGATCCGGTCAATGCCACCACCGCTACCAAAGGCCATGGTGGCAGTAACGGACGGGGTAATCGTGCCTAACCGGACAGTCACCAAGGCCGTCCGCGCGATCTGCGCGGCGCGGCACCAATAGTTGCGTAGCCGGCAGCAAAATGAGTCGCTGACGACCACCCGCAACCGTGCTGACGCCTCGCACCCCGGGTCAGAGAAGGTGCAGCACGCGAACTGCCCTCAGCATTCGATCGCACTGACGGCTAGGCCACCGCGTGAGGTTTCCTTGTACTTGTCGTGCATATCGGCGCCAGTGTCGCGCATGGTGCGGATCACCCGGTCCAGCGAAATATGGTGCTCGCCGTCGCCGCGCAAGGCCATTTGCGCGGCATTGATCGCCTTCACCGCGGCGATGGCATTGCGCTCAATGCAAGGGATTTGCACCAGGCCACCGACCGGATCGCAGGTCAGCCCGAGGTTGTGTTCCAGGCCAATTTCGGCGGCGTTTTCCAGCTGCTCTGGAGTGGCACCGAGAATTTCCGCCAAGCCGGCTGCAGCCATCGCGCAGGCCGAACCGACCTCGCCCTGGCAACCGACTTCGGCGCCGGAGATCGAGGCGTTCTTCTTGCACAGGATGCCCACCGCCGCCGCGGCCAACAGGTAATCGACCACATCGGCTTCGCTGACCGCCGGGCTGAAGCGCACGTAATAATGCAGCACCGCCGGGATGATGCCGGCCGCGCCGTTGGTCGGTGCGGTGACCATGCGCCCGCCGGCGGCGTTCTCCTCGTTGACGGCCAGGGCGAACAGGTTGACCCACTCCATGCCGCTGAGGGTCGAGCCGATCACGTTGGGCTTGCTCATTTCCTGCAGGCTGCGGTGCAGCTTGGCGGCGCGGCGCTTGACGTTGAGCCCGCCGGGCAGGATGCCTTCATGCTTGAGGCCCTGCTCGACACAGTCGCGCATGGCTTGCCACAGGCGCATCAGGCCACTGCGGATCTCCGCCTCACTGCGCCAGGCCTTCTCGTTGGCCATCATCAACTCGGACACGCGCAGCCCATGCTCCTTGCACAGGCGCATCAACTCGTCGCCACTGGAGAAGTCGTAAGGCAACTGGGTGTGATCCTGGTCCAGCTGGCCGCTGGCCGCCTGTTCGGCGTCGACCACAAAACCGCCACCGACCGAGTAATAGGTGCCGCTACTCAGCTCGCTGCCGTCGGCCGCGTAGGCCGTCAGGGTCATGGCATTCGGGTGATACGGCAGGTTTTCGTCGAGCAGCAACATGTCGCGCGGCCAGTCGAAGGCAATCGGCAACCGTCCATCCAGCTGCAAGGTGCCACTGCTGCGCAGCGTTTCAATCCGTGGCGCAATGTCCGCCGGGTCGATCTGATCCGGCCAGTCGCCCATCAGGCCCATGATCACCGCGGTGTCGCTGCCGTGACCGATGCCGGTAGCCGACAACGAGCCATACAGGCGCACTTCCACGCGTTGCACCCGCTCAAGCTGATGACGCTCACGCAGCGCGCCAGTGAACAGCGCGGCGGCGCGCATGGGGCCGACGGTATGCGAGCTGGAAGGCCCGATACCGATCTTGAATAAGTCGAACACACTGATAGCCACTATTAATCTCCCGCTCGCATTCCCGCTTTGCGGCCATCATCGGGATTTGCACGAACTACCGACGTCCCACACCGACTCGTTCATGTCCAAAGCCGTCAGGGTGACTAGCCGGGTGCCGAATGGAGGCGCGCTCGGTATACCTGACGCAGATGGATTAACCCAGTAACAGCTGGACGCCTGCTGGGCTGCTGCACAACGCCGCGAAACCGCCACCCCGTGACTCGGCGCACAATTTCCGGGCGGCGCATTGCCGAATGCGACAGCAGCGTCCCAACCGCGACCTGCCACATAGGCAACCATCCGACTCTGGCGTAATGATCCGATGCCCATGTGCCGGTCAGAAGCCGTTTGTTTCACCAGGTGCATGCTCAGAGATCCCGAAGGGACCCCGTCACCGGCTATTGGATATGCCCATGAAATTGCACAAGCACTGCCTGCTGACGCTCGCATTGAGCACCCCACTGCTGGCCCATGCCGTTGAACCCGTGACCTGCGACCTGGTGCGCTTCGCCGACGTCGGCTGGACCGACATCACCGCCACCACCGCCGTCACCCGCGTGGTACTCAACGACCTGGGCTACCGCACCCAGGTCAAGCGCCTGTCGGTACCCGACACCTACAAAGCCTTGCAGGACAAACAGATCGACGTGTTCCTCGGCACCTGGATGCCCACCTCAGAGGCCCACATCAGGCCTTACCTGGACAGCGGCGCGGTGGAAACCGTGATCGCCAATCTGGAGGGGGCCAAGTACACCTTGGCGGTCAATCAACCAGCCTACGACGGCGGGCTGAAAAGCTTCAGCGATCTGGCCAAATTCAAGAAGGAACTCGACGGCACGCTGTACGGCATCGAGCCGGGTAACGACGGCAACAAGCTTATCCAGTCAATGATCGACAAGAATGCCTTCGGCCTGGGCGATTTCACCCTGGTGGAGTCCAGCGAGTCGGGCATGCTCGCCCAGGTCAAACGCGCCGAGCACCTCAATCAATGGGTGGTGTTTCTCGGCTGGGAACCGCACCCGATGAACAATCAGGTGCAGATGCACTACCTGAGTGGTGGCGACGATTACTTCGGCCCCGATTATGGTGGCGCCACGGTCTACACCAGCGTGCGCAAGGGCTATACCGAGCAGTGTGCAAACGTCGGCCGGCTGTTGCACAACCTGCGCTTCAGTCTGGCGATGGAGAACCACCTGATGGAGGCCATTCTCAACCAGAGCACCAACCGTAGGCGCGAAGCCAAGGCCTGGCTGGCGGCCAATCCACAGGTGCTCAGTCAATGGTTGCAGGGCGTTACTCGGCGCGACGGTAGCGCGGCGAAAATGCCTTCGAGTAGCGGCAAAGAGCCATAATTTTCAAATATTTACGATTCTGCCACAGCCCCCAGCGCATGGTGGCTGCCCCCCTTTTATGGCTGTAATGCAGACCCGGCACGGGTTGCGGCTTCGGTCTATAGTTATTTAGTTGTGGTATGGTTTTTAAAGCGATCGCCATGTCGCCGCGCAACACGTCAGGGTCGCAAACCGACAATCGCGGTGATTCGAAGACTATATCGTTGAGCCAGCCAATTTCGTCACTGTCGACTCTTAGCAGGGTCGACAGACCAGAGTTCCCACGCCCTGGACCGAAGAATACATAGCGCTGGCCACCTCAATCGGGTGCCAGCCCAACAAGAAAATTTCGGATGCACGCGCATTTCAGGAAGAAATGTGAAATCCCAACGGATTGGCCTTCGTTACGCTGCCAGAGGGTTTGGAAAGCAGTTTGCGACACGGCACAGCAATGCTCATTCATCAGCATGACCAAGCAACGCCCATGACCTTTCGAGTTCATGGTGCGCCACTTAGCGTGCCTCTGAATGCGCAACCGCTAGCCGCGAAACAGAACGCTGTCCAAACCTTGGAACCGCCCACACTCACACAGGCAAGAACAGTCGACATCACCTGAGAGCGTCGTTCGGCGTGCGTCAGGTTCCGTGTAACTGATCTGGATGTCTACTGAAGGGGAACCCTCCCATGAAAGCTGGAAAAATAGTGGTCGAAAACCTGTACAAGGTTTTCGGCAATAAACCGCAAGAAGCCATCGAGCAGAGCAAGCAAGGCTGGAGCAAGGATAAAGTCCTTGCCGAAACCGGCGCGGTGATTGGTGTTAGCGATGTGTCGTTCAGTGTCGAAGAAGGCGAGATTTTCGTCCTCATGGGTCTTTCCGGCTCCGGCAAATCCACCCTGATTCGTTTGATCAACCGGCTGATTGAGCCTTCCGGCGGCGATGTGTTCATCGACGGCCAGAACGTCGCCAAGATGTCCAACGCGGAACTCATCAGCCTGCGTCGCCGCGACATGAGCATGGTGTTCCAGTCCTTCGCCCTGATGCCTTCGCGCACCGTGCTGGACAATGCGGCCTTCGGCCTGGAAGTGGCAGGAGTAGGCCGCAAGGAGCGGGAAGCACGGGCCATGGAGGTACTCAAGGACGTGGGCCTGGATACTTTTGCCCAGATGCACCCGCATGAACTCTCCGGCGGCATGCAGCAGCGCGTCGGCTTGGCCCGCGCCTTGGCCGTCGACCCCTCGATGATGATCATGGACGAGGCGTTTTCCGCCCTCGATCCACTCAAGCGTCGCGAAATGCAGGACTTGCTGCTCGAGCTGCAAAAGATCCACCGCCGCACCATCATCTTCGTCTCTCACGATATCGAGGAGGCCATGCGTATCGGCAACCGTATCGCCATCATGGAAGGCGGCAAGCTGGTGCAGGTCGGCACCCCGCAAGAGCTGGTCGACAACCCAGCCAATGATTATGTGCGTAACTTCTTCGACACCGTCGACACCAACCGTTACCTCACCGCCGGCCAGCTCATGGCTAACAGCGTGCCGGTCTTCGTGCACAACGGCGTTGCCCCGGACGCCCAGGTCGTCTCGCAAAAGCTGCAGGAACTGGACAAGCATTACGCCTTCATTGTCGATGAGAACAACCGCTTCTACGGTTCGATCAGCCTGGAGAAAATCGCCCTGCTGGTCGAAGGTGGCCAGTCATGCAAGCTTGACCAAAGCGTGGTGAAGCAGATCACGCCGGTGCCGGAAGACATGCCCCTGGATAAGGTCATCGCGCGCCTGGTGGACAACGAAGGGCCGATCCCGGTTGTCGGTGGCAACGGCCAATACTCTGGCGCTATTAGCAAGGGTCGCCTGCTGACCCGCATGCAGGGAGAATGACATGAGTGAGAAGCAACTCGACCTAGGCACCTGGGTCAACGACGGCGTTGAGTACCTGCTGAACAACTACAGCAACGGCTTCGACAGCATCGGTGGCGTGGTCAGTTCGTTTTCCGAAGGCATCGAGGCCATCCTCATGCTGCCACCGGCGTGGCTGCTGATCGCCATCTTCGTCGGCCTCGGCCTCTGGCGTATCGGCGCCCGGTTTGCCGCCTTTACCGCCGTATCCTTCATTCTGATTGTCCTCACCGGTTTCTGGGAGCAGACCGTGGTGACCCTCGGCCTGACCTTCTCAGCGACGCTGATCAGCCTCTTGTGGGGTATCCCCCTGGGCATCTGGGCGGCCAAGAGCGAGCGTGTGGCGACCATCATCCGTCCCATTCTCGACTTCATGCAGACCATGCCGGCGTTCGTCTACCTGATTCCGGCGGCCATGCTGTTCGGCCTCGGTCGGGTGCCGGGGATCATCGCCACGGTGATTTTCGCCATGCCTCCAGCCGTGCGTCTGACCAGCCTGGGTATTCGCCAGGTCAACAAGGAAATCGTCGAGGCCGGCCAATCCTTCGGCTGCAGCAAGACCCAACTGTTGCTCAAGGTCCAACTGCCTAGCGCCATGCCGTCGATCATGGCGGGGGTCAACCAGACCATCATGATGGCCCTGTCGATGGTGATTATTGCCTCGATGGTCGGTGCCGGCGGCTTGGGTAACGACGTACTCGCGAGCATCCAGCGTCTGGATATCGGTCTAGGCTTCGAAAGCGGTATGGCCGTGGTACTGCTGGCAATCATCCTCGACCGCATTACCGAAAGCTTCGGCACCAAGCAAAGCGAGAAACGCAGCACCCTGATTAGCTGGGTGAGTGCGAAGTTGCAGCGCCAGTAAGACCTTCACCTTATCCATTCACAGAGGGAGCGATAAATGAACAAGTTGAAAACTATTGCTGGAGTTAGCCTGCTGTCCTGCACGCTGCTGCAAAGCGCCTGGGCCCAGGAGCCGGAAAGCTGCAAACAGGTACGCTTCGCCGAAATCGGCTGGGCCGACATCGCCGCCACCACCGGCGTGGCCATGACCCTCAGCGAAGGCCTGGGCTACCAGCCTCGCAAGATCATGGCCTCGGTGCCGATCGCCTTCACCGGCGTGAAAAAGGGCCAGATTGATGTATTCCTCGGCTACTGGGCACCCTCGATGGATGCGGTGATCGAGCCGTTCACCAAGGATGGCGGCGTCAAGGTGCTGCCGACCGCGAACCTGGAGGGCGCCAAATACACCCTGGCGGTACCGACCTACCTGGCTGAGGCTGGCCTGAAAAGCTTCCAGGACATCGCCAAGTTCAAGAAAGAACTCGACGGCAAGATCTACGGCATCGAGCCAGGTAACGACGGCAATCTGCTGATCGAAAAAATGATCAAAGAAGACCAGTTCGGTATGGGTAGCTTCCGCATGGTCGAGTCCAGCGAAGCCGGCATGCTGGTGCAGGTACAACGCGCGGTACGGAAGAACAAGCCGGTCGTGTTCCTCGGCTGGGCACCGCACCCGATGAATACCCAGTTCGACCTCACCTACCTGTCCGGCGGCGATGACGTGTTCGGCCCGGATTACGGCGCGGCCAAGGTCTACACCGTGGTACCGCCAGAGTACGAAGCGCGCTGCCCCAACGTCGGCAAGCTGCTGAACAACCTGCAATTCAGCGTCAAAATCGAAAGCCAGCTGATGGAAAAAGTGCTGGAGAAAGAAGACCCGGCTGTAGTAGCCAAGAATTGGATCAAGGCTAATCCGGAAGCCCTCGACAAGTGGCTGGCGGGCGTTACCACCTATGACGGCCAGGATGGCGTCGCCGCCGTGAAGAAATACGTCGGACTCTGAGGGTCCGTCCCATACTCGGTACGCTCAGCCTTCAAGCCGGGCGTACCTGGTAAAGCCGCAGCAAGCGCAACCACAACTACCGCGCTTATCGCGCCGGGAGGTTGCGGCACTTGCCCGCGACTGCCCCGCGGCCTGCTGATTACCAGAGCATTTTCCGCTCTGCGCAAGCCGAGTACCGCTAGGCCCGCAATCAGAACGAGCCAGTAACACAGTTGAACTGCCACTCTCACTGATGGAGCACCAATTTTATGCGCAAACTATCCACCTTCTGCCTGAAAAGCCTTGGCGTCGCTGCCCTCGCGCTGGGCATGTCCACCGCCATGGCGGCGGAAAAGCCCACCCTGACCATCGGCTACGTCAACGGCTGGGACGACAGCGTCGCCGCCACCCATGTCGCCGGTGAAATCCTCACCAGCAAGCTTGGCTATCCCGTCAAGCTGATGCCGGTCGAGCCGGCCATCATGTGGCAGGGCGTGGCCCGCGGCGACCTCGACGCAACCCTCTCCGCCTGGCTGCCGGTCACTCACGGCGAGTACTTCACCAAAATGAAAGACAAGGTGGTGGTCCTCGGCACCAACTACGCAGGCGCCAAGATCGGCCTGGTGGTTCCCGACTACGTCGAAGCCAAGAGCATCGAAGACCTGAACAAAAACAAAGAAGCCTACGACGGCAAGATCACCGGTATCGACGCCGGTGCCGGCGTGATGCGCCGCACCGAAGAAGCCATCGAGAAATACAAACTGGACTTCAAGCTGATGCCGAGCTCCGGCCCCGCCATGGCCATCGCCCTGGCTCGCGCCGAGAAGAAGAAGGAAGCCATCGTAGTCCCCGGCTGGATTCCACACTGGATGTTCGCCAAGTGGAAACTGCGCTTCCTCGAAGACCCGCAGAATGTCTTCGGTGAAGCCGAGCACATCGACACCGTGGCCAGCATGGGCATGGAAGCCAAGGCCCCAGAAGCCGCTGCCTTCCTCAAGAAGTTCTCCTGGAGCGCCGAAGAAGTGGGCGCAGTGATGTTGGCCGTCAGCGAAGGCGCCAAGCCGGAGCAGGCTGCCAAGGACTGGGTCGCCGCCAACCCCGAGCGCGTAGCCGGCTGGTTGAAGTAAGCACTGTTACAGCAACAACAGAAAGCGGGCTTCGGCCCGCTTTTTTGTTGCCTGACCTTGTGCTCGAACACGACCCGGCGGCGATGTGCGCCCGGTATAGCGACAGCCGGTGGCTCATCGGAAAGAGGGCACCTCTAACGACTAACCCGGGAGGGTTGCACCGGCCTTTTCTCCGGTTCATCGTGCTTTCCCGAGGACACACGGCAAGCCCCTTTTTTGCAGCACCTGCGCGCTTGCCTCGCACGCCCAGTATTCGTGCGCACCAGCACTCAAAAGAACGCAGATCCACTCACTCTTGACTCAGGTTCCACGCAGCCAAAACCATAAGGGCACAGGCGCTATGGCACACGCCACCAGGAAGAGATAACTATGGAAGGGTACGAGCTTGCTCATGCCAGCCACCAGTCCGATGCCTCCGCCACCACCGATCAGGGCGTTCCCCGGTAGATTGAGCAGTACGGCAATCGCCAGGTGCGTATTTCGCTCATCGTGACCGGTCATTTCGCTAACAACGTGACCGGTTTCTCCACCCGATTGCGCGGGGTCTAAATTCTAACCGCATCGGTCACGATGCCGCTTCTTCTTCCGTCTTTTTACGTCGCAACGACTCGCCCTTCATCACAATTCGATACGCGCTGTGCACCAGCCGATCAAGTAAGGCGTCGGCCACTGTCGGATCGTTGATCCAGCCGTGCCAGTGATCGACCGGCAGTTGGCTGGTCAGTACCGTCGACCGCGAGCCGGCGCGGTCGTCGATCACTTCCAGCAGGTCGTGCCGGGCGTTTTCTTCCAGCGGTGCCAGGGCCCAGTCGTCCAGGATCAGCACGTCGACTTTGGCCAGTTGTTGTAGCGTGCGGCCGAAGCTGCCGTCGCCGTGGGCGATCCGCAATTGTTCCAGCAGGCGCGGCGTGCGCAGGTATAGCGTGCTGTAGCCTTGGCGGCAGGCCTGGTTGCCCAGGGCGCAGGCGAGCCAGGTTTTGCCGACGCCGGTTGGGCCGGTCAGCAACAGGTTGTGCTGTTGGCGGATCCAGTCACCGCTGGCCAGGGTCGCGAGCTGGCGTTCGTCCAGGCCTCTGCCCTGGCGGCGGTCGAGGTCTTCCAGGCAGGCACCGCTGTATTTGAGCTTGGCTTGTTTGCGCAGTCGCTCCAGGCGTTTGTTGTCGCGCCAGGCCAGTTCGCGGTCGAGCAGCAGGCCGAGCCGCTCATCGAAGCTCAAGCTGTGGCAGGCAGGCAGTGTCCATTGCTCTTCCAGCGCCTTGGCCATGCCGCTGAGGCGCAGGTGGTGCAACTGATTAAGCGTGTGTTGCGTCATCATTGAACAGCTCCTTTTGGGTGTAATAGTCGGCACCGCGCACGTTCTCGTGGCAGGCGGGTTGAGCGACGGCGGAGGCCTTGGGCAGCGGTTGCTGGTCGAGCCCTTGTTTGAGCAGGTTGCGTACGGTGCGGCTGTTGAGGGCGCGCAGTTGTACGGCGCGGCTGGCTGCCGCCTCCAGGCGCTCGTTGCCATAGTGGCGAGCCAGCGAGAGCAGGCCCAGGCAGGAGCGGTAACCCATCTCCGGATGGGGTTTGTGGGTCAGTTGATGTTCGACGATCTGCCGCACGTGCGGGCCGATCCGCTCGCCCCAGTCGAGCAGGCGCTGAGGTGTCCAGTCGCGATGGGCCTTGTGCGAGGCCGGCATGTGTTCGCTCTGGGTGCTGTAGGCGCCGCGCCGCGAGAGCAACAGGTGGCTGGCGACCCGGCGGTGGCCATGCAGGATTTCGACGGTATGGGCGCTCACTCGGGCGTCGACGCTTTGCCGGGCCAAGGCCGAGGGCACGCTGTAAAAGCCGCCATTCACCTCGATGTGGTAATCGATGTTGACCTTGCAGCGCTTGAAGGTCACGACCTCATACGGGTGCGCCGGCAACGGCCTGAGCGCTGGCTGGTCGAGTTGCTCGAACCAGTCCCGTCGGCATCCGTCGAGTTTTTTGAACGGACGTCGGTTCAAGTCCTCCAGCAAGACGGCGATGGCCTGATTGAGCGCATGCAGACTGAAGAACTGCTGATGCCGCAACCGCGCCATGATCCAGCGCTCGACCACTTGCACGGCCACCTCTGCCTTGGCTTTGTCCTGAGGCTTGCGCGGTCGCGCTGGGAGCATGATGGCGCCGTAATGCTGGGCACATTCCAGTGCGGCGCGATTCAGGCCCGGCTCATAACGGTCAGGCCGGGAGATCAGGGCGCGCGGGTTGTCCGGCACGATCATTTCGGGGACGCCACCAAAGTAGCTGAGGGCCTGGCTCAACGCCGTCAGCCAGTCCACTTGGGTCTCGCCCGGCGTGGCGCACGCGTAGGTGTAGTTCGAGGCACCGAGGGCCGCGACGAAGATATGCGCCTGGCTGATCTCGCCGGTGCCGGCGTCGATCACCGGCAACGTCGGCCCGGCGTAGTCGATGAACAGCTTCTCGCCGGCGCGGTGCTGCTGGCGCATCGAGCGCTTGAGCGTACGGGCGTAGATGCGGTAATGCTCGACGAACTGAGTGTAGCGGTAGGTCGGTTGGTCGGGATGAGCGGCGGTGTATTCCTCCCACAGCAGTTGTAGCGTCACGCCTTTACGACGTAGTTCGCGGTGCAGAGTGATCACGTCGGGCAACACGCGGTCGCCGCGTGTGTGCACGACTTTGGCGGCCGGAATCAGGGCGGCGCCAAGCGCCGCCTCATCCAGTAACGCCAGCGCGGGCCACTCGATGCCGGTGTCGCGCGCCGCCTTGATGTACTTGCTGACGACGCCCTTGGACAGTTGCAAGGCGCGGGCGATTTTCTCGTGAGATAGGTCGGCCTCGAACTTGAGGCGCAGGCATTCTTTGATATTACGCATGGCTACTCGCTGCGCCGCCATCCTTCGATTCCCCGAAATGGGACGCAGGGTGGCGGCGGGTCAGGTCATGCGCAACGGAGTGGAGGGTATTTCGCTAACAACGTGACCGGCCATTTCGGTAAGGGCGTGACCGGCTGTTTCGGAACAGGCGGAAAATCGGTCACGTTGTTAGCGAAATGAGCGGTCACACGTTAGCGAAATGGTCGGTCATGATGTACCGAAACGGGCGGTCACGATGGGCCGAAATACGCAGCCAGGCAGCGATGCTCAAGCAAAAATGGCGCAATTGCCGCGGGCGTCTTGTCGTTGAGTAGTTTCAGTCGTGCCGCCGGAGCGAGCGGCTCCAACTGCCGAACCAGGGCACCAGCACGGTTGAGGTGCAACCACTCGAGCAGATGCCACAACAAGCTTGGCGACAGGACTCGTCCTATGGCAAAACTGATCGACAGCGCCGCCAGCGTGCACAGGTAGATAAGCAGCGCACCCTTGCTTCCGAGTAAAAACATCAGTGCCAGGCCGATCTCTATGCCCGGCATGAAAGGTGTGGCCATAAGCAGCACGTAGAGCAACACGAATCCCAGAACCATGGCATGCATGATGGGTTCGTGGCGAGGAAATAGCTGGAAGTCGATCTGTTGCATCAGCCAGGAACCGCCGACATTCAGCACCACCACAAGCGCCACAAACAGTGTGATCTTCAGGTAGCGAGCCCACCGCAAGGGCAGCTCAACCGTATGCCTGGGTTCGGCCATTGGCAGGTCTCCATGGAGAACTTACAGGGGCGCACGAAGCCCGCCTACTGCTTCAGCGTACCCTTGAACCAGTATTCGCGACGGGTATCCCAGTACCAGCGTTCCTTGGTCCAGACGAAGGTCGCTTGTGCCACATCGCCATCAACCACGCCCTGCCAGGCGATCTGACCGTGGCTGGGGCTGATGGTGACTACCTCGAAGTAGATACGCGAACCCTCGACCTTGGTTGAGTATTCGCTGCTGCCAAAGTTGTAGGGCTCGCAAGAACCAGAAGTGAACAGGCCGTCGGCGAAGATGAGCGCCTCCCCCTCAACAGTCGCCAGCGGGTGGCCTTTTTCTCCGTTCTTGCCCACGAATGTCTTGCCATCCAGCAGATGAGAAGACTCGGCGGCGTAACTCGCCGCGACCCCGAGCGCCCCCACTACGGCGGCAACCAGCAGGCTGGCAAAAAAACGATTGATCATCGTCAACCTCCAATCAAGCAGCCAGAAAAGGTCTTCTCCCGCCGTGCACAACAGGCTCGCACAGAGAACTCATCAATTATCAGTCTAGCAAGGCACTGCAACAGCACCGCGACGCCGGCCGAGCGGTAAGCCATGAGGCTTGCACAGGCCACACGCTGCCCAGCGGCTTCCCAAACCGGGCGGATGGCGAAGCCCCCCCGGCCGAACTCATAGAGCGGCAGGATCAGCGGCAGGCCGATCCACATCAGAGGAGTTAGATCACGGTTTTGCTGACCACGCCCTCTGCTTAATAGTAGTCCGCCCCCCTATGGTTTTTGGGAGACGCTCCGCTCCCCTCAGGAAGGTGCCCGCTTCGACGCTTAGAAGTGGATCTCGGCGTTCTTGATCCCCAGCTCGCGCAACTCGTCGATCAAGTCATCCAGATGGATAAATGATTCGACCTCCTCGCGTTCGTCGACCAGGAAATAGCTTCTCCCCGCATCTTTCTTGAAGAACACGATCCACTCTTTGAGGCTGGTCGGGTTGGCAATCACATGGGTGTCAAAGGTGACGCCCTCGGCATGTTTGGTTTTAACGTCGTTACGGTTCATCTGGTCATCCGCTGGTTGGTGCTCGCGCACTCCTGTGCGCTCAATGTCAGTCGCCGGTACCGCTTGCCTCAGCCAGAAAAGGCCTGGCACGAGTCTAGGGGCGGTCGAGCAAAGAGCCGTTTTATTATCACCACATGATAATATCACGCACATGCACTCGCTGAGGAGCTCGCCATGATTGCAGTACGTGAAGCGTGGAAGGCCGGTTTGCTGGGGCGCAAGCACTGGCTGAGCAATCTGGTCTCCGGTGTAATCGTCGGGATAGTTGCGCTGCCGCTGGCAATGGCCTTTGCCATTGCCTCGGGGGTCAAGCCGGAGCAAGGCATCTATACGGCGATCATTGCCGGCGTGCTGGTATCCCTGTTTGGCGGCAGTCGCGTGCAAATCGCCGGACCAACCGGCGCGTTCATTGTGATCCTGGCGAGCATCACGGCCGCGCACGGCATCGACGGCCTGCAGATCGCCACCATGATGGCCGGCGTCATGCTGCTGTTGCTGGGGATTACCCGGCTTGGCTCAGTGATCAAATTCATTCCCGCCCCGGTGATCGTCGGCTTCACGGCCGGGATCGGGGTGATCATCTGGGTCGGCCAATGGCAATACTTCTTCGGCTTGCCCACAGTCGGCGGTGAGCACTTTCATGAGAAGTTCTGGCATTTGCTCCAGGTGCTACCGCAATTGCACCCGGCAACCACGCTGTTGGCCCTCCTCAGCCTGAACCTGGTGCTGCTGTCGCCCAAGTTACCGGGGCTCAAGCGCGTGCCCGGCCCGCTGGTGGCGATGCTGGTGGTCACGCTTATCCAGTCGTTTTTTCACTTCAATGGCGTGGCCACGATCGGCAGTGCCTTTGGCGGCATCCCCCAGGGCCTGCCGGATTTCGGTCTACCTGAAGTCACCTTGCCACGGATTATCGAGCTGATCGGCCCGGCCTTTGCGATTGCCATGCTGGGGGCGATCGAGTCGCTGCTGTCGGCCGTGGTAGCCGACGGCATGACGGCCACCAAGCATGACTCCAACCAGGAACTGGTCGGCCAGGGCATTGCCAACCTGCTCACCCCTTTATTCGGCGGCTTCGCCGCCACTGGCGCGATTGCGCGCACGGCAACCAATATCCGTAACGGCGGCACCAGCCCACTCGCCGGCATCATGCACGCGATCACCCTGCTGCTGATCATCCTGTTCCTGGCCCCGCTGGCCGCGGACATTCCGTTGTGTGCACTGGCGGCAATCCTCTTCGTGGTCGCCTACAACATGAGCGAACTGCGGCATTTCAAGCGCATGGTGCAGCGCGCTCCACGGGCAGACGTGGCGATTCTGCTGATCACCTTCGGCCTGACGGTATTCAGTGACCTGGTGGTTGCCGTGAACATCGGCGTGATCCTGGCGATGCTGCATTTCATGCACCGCATGGCCACCTCCGTGGAAGTGCAGCAGGTCGTCGAACAAGAACTAGAGGCGGAGTTACGCGTCGGCGGTCATAGTCGCCTGCCAGCCGGCGTGCTGGTGTACACGATTGAAGGGCCGCTGTTCTTTGCGGCAGCAGAGACCTTCGAGCGGGCGCTGGCACAAACCCACACCGACCCACGCTTGCTGGTGATTCGCCTGAACCGCGTGCCGTTCATGGATATCACCGGCCTGCAAACGCTGGAGGAAGTCATCCAGCAACTGCACAAACGCAAGATCGTAGTGAAACTCTGCGAGGCGAACCCCAAGGTGCTGGCCAAGCTGGATAAGGCGGGCATCCTGCAAGAGATCGGCGCGGCGCATTATCACACCGACTTCAACGCCGCGCTGGGCGCCTACGAGGAGCGCGAGCAGGTACCGGGCCAGAGCTGAGCCAGCCAAGGCGTGGCCGGGCAGCAGGGTGAGCCGCTCAGAGGCTGTGAAAATATCAAGCGCCGTCGCGAGACCGTCTCCAGGCGTTCGCGGCAAGGCGCGCTGCGTGAAAAGCAGGGGAGTTTAGTGAGCTAAATGACCCTGCTTTTCACGTAGCGCAACGCCGTAGCGGTCGTTTGGAGGCGGCCGCAGTAGGCGGGAGTTTTTTCACAGCCGCTCAGCGGATCATGCCTTGGCGCTTGGCCCATGCTTGCTCTGGGTGGCGTAGGTGACGCCGTGGCTCTCGAGGTAATCGCGGATCAGTTGGCGCACGACCTGGGACGGGGTCAGGTCCTGCCCGGCGCACAGTTCCTCGAACGCCTTCTTCTTGACCGGATCAATCAGCACGGTGAGACGCGCAGTCTTGCTTTCCATAAAATCGCCAATCGCTTAAATTTGATGTTAATCAAATTGTAATGCTAGAGCCCGCTGCTGTCACTGTACGGGGCTCTGCCAACCCGGCCGGAGGGGTTGCTATCTGCCCAGCCACACCGGCGAGTCATGGGCAAAACGGCATATTTGTTTGATCGTTCAATAAAAATCGTCCTAGACTGCGCTCCACTCAGAAAAAAACTCAACCCACGGAGACACCGATGCCCAAGGTCGGAATGCAACCGATCCGCCGCTCGCAACTGATTGCGGCCACCCTCGAAGCCGTCGATCAGGTCGGCATGGGCGATGCCAGCATTGCCTATATTGCCCGGCTGGCTGGGGTTTCCAATGGCATCATCAGCCACTATTTCAAGGACAAGAACGGCCTACTCGACGCCACCATGCGCCACCTGATGCAGGCCCTGAGCAATGCGGTGCGCGCACGCCGGGCCGCGCTCAAGGACAACAGCCCGCGCGCGCACCTACGGGCAATAATCGACAGCAACTTCGACGCCAGCCAGATCAGCGGCCCAGCCATGAAAACCTGGCTGGCCTTCTGGGCCAGCAGCATGCATCAGCCTGCACTACGGCGCTTACAGCGGGTCAACGACCACCGCCTGTATTCCAACCTGTGCGGTCAGTTCCGCCGCGTGCTCCCCGTGCAGCAGGCCCGCACCGCCTCGCGCGGCCTGGCCGCCTTGATCGACGGTCTTTGGCTGCGCGGGGCGTTGTCCGGCGGCAGCTTCGACACCGAACAGGCGATCCAGATCGCCTACGACTATCTCGACCAGCAATTGGCCAAGAAGCAGCCCGAGCACCGCGCCGCCTGAGCCTGCACGTTCGCAGGCAAGCCGGGCACGCTCGAAAAGCTCGGTAATTTCCCTGAACCGCAGGCGCAGAACACTCGGCCGGCGCCAGCGCGCGCTGCGCAATGACCACCCCGCCTCAACAGCGCGCTTGTCGCATCCAGACCGCCACAGGTCGCTCTGGATTATTTTCATTGATTGATCGTTCAATAAAAATACCGTAGGCTGATTTCCACTCTTTCCAGCCGGGAGATTGTCGCCGCACGCGACATTTGAACCTGCCGATCCATCTGGCCAAGGCGCACTGAAGTCGCCAGCCAGCCTTGCGAAGACCACAGACACGAGAGGATTCAACCATGGCCCGATTCGACGAACAGAAGCTTTACATCGGTGGTCGCTATGTCGATTCGACCAGCGGCGCCACCTTCGAAAGCATCAATCCGGCCAATGGTGAAGTGCTCGCCAACGTCCAGCGCGCCAGCCAGGCCGACGTCGAACACGCAGTAGCCAGCGCCACCGCAGGGCAGAAGGTGTGGGCGGCGATGACCGCCATGCAGCGTTCGCGCATCCTGCGCAAGGCAGTGGAGATCCTGCGTGAACGTAACGACGAGCTGGCCGAGCTGGAAACCCTCGACACCGGCAAGCCGCTGTCGGAAACCCGCTCCGTCGATATCGTCACCGGCGCCGACGTGCTCGAGTATTACGCCGGCCTGGTGCCCGCCATCGAAGGCCAGCAGATTCCCCTGCGCGACAGTGCGTTCGTCTACACCCGCCGCGAGCCGCTGGGCGTGGTCGCCGGTATTGGCGCGTGGAACTACCCGATCCAGATCGCCCTGTGGAAATCCGCCCCGGCCCTGGCCGCTGGCAACGCGATGATCTTCAAGCCCAGCGAAGTCACCTCGCTGACCACCCTCAAGCTGGCCGAGATCTACACCGAGGCCGGCCTGCCGGATGGTGTGTTCAACGTGCTCACCGGCAGCGGCCGTGAAGTCGGCCAGTGGCTGACCGAACACCCAGGCATCGAGAAGATTTCCTTCACCGGTGGCACCGTTACCGGCAAGAAGGTCATGGCCAGCGCCTCCAGCTCCTCGCTGAAGGCAGTGACCATGGAGCTGGGCGGTAAATCGCCGCTGATCATCTTCGAGGACGCCGACCTCGACCGCGCCGCCGACATCGCGATGATGGCCAACTTCTATAGTTCCGGTCAGGTCTGCACCAACGGCACCCGGGTGTTCGTGCCGCGCATGCTGCAGGCACGCTTCGAGAGCAAGGTGCTGGAGCGGGTCAAGCGCATTCGCCTGGGCAATCCGCAGGACGACAACACCAACTTCGGCCCGCTGGTCAGCGTGGCCCATATGGAGAGCGTACTCGATTACATCGCCAAGGGCCGCAGCGAAGGCGCACGCCTGCTGATCGGCGGCGAGCGGGTCAGCCACGGTGAATTCGCCCAGGGCGCCTATGTCGCGCCGACCGTGTTCACCGATTGCACCGACGCCATGACCATCGTGCGCGAAGAAATCTTCGGCCCGGTGATGAGCATCCTGGTCTATGACAGCGAAGACGAAGTGATCCGCCGCGCCAACGACACCGACTACGGCCTGGCGGCTGGCGTGGTGACCCGTGATTTGGCGCGCGCACACCGGGTGATCCACCAGCTGGAAGCCGGTATTTGCTGGATCAATACCTGGGGCGAATCGCCGGCGGAAATGCCAGTGGGCGGCTACAAGCAGTCCGGGATCGGCCGCGAGAATGGCCTGAGCACCCTGGAGCATTACACCCAGACCAAGTCGGTCGAGGTCGAACTGGGCGACTACGCCTCGGTGTTTTGAGCCCTTTCAGCGACCCGTAGAGTGGGTTAGCGGCGCCGGGCAGCACGCTCACGCGCGACGCGGGCAAGACGCCGCATAACCCACCAGCCCGCGACAGGGTTCAACCCGGCGGGTTACGGCGCACAACGATCGGATACAGGCCCCGACTATGCCCGGCGCCTAACCCTCCCTACGAAAAGCTGCAGAAAGCCTCGGGACTTGCCTACAGGCTTATAGCAGGAGGTTTCAATGTCCCAAGAATTCGACTACATCATCATCGGCGCCGGCTCGGCCGGTAACGTGCTGGCCACTCGCCTGACCGAGGATGCCGACGTCAGCGTGTTGCTGCTGGAAGCCGGCGGCCCGGACTACCGCCTGGATTTCCGCACCCAGATGCCCGCGGCACTGGCCTTCCCGCTGCAGGGCCGCCGCTACAACTGGGCCTACGAGACCGAGCCGGAACCCTTCATGAACAACCGGCGCATGGAATGCGGGCGCGGCAAAGGCCTGGGTGGCTCATCGCTGATCAACGGCATGTGCTACATCCGCGGTAACGCCCTCGACTACGACGGCTGGGCCAAGGACAAGGGCCTGGAAGACTGGAGCTATCTGGACTGCCTGCCGTATTTCCGCAAGGCCGAGAGCCGCGACAGCGGCGCCAACGCTTACCACGGCGGCGATGGCCCGGTTAGCGTGTGCACGCCGAAGACCGGCAACAATCCACTGTTCCACGCCATGGTCGAGGCAGGCGTGCAGGCGGGTTACCCGCGTACCGACGACTTGAACGGCTTCCAGCAGGAAGGCTTCGGCCCGATGGACCGTACCGTGACCCCCAAGGGCCGGCGCGCCAGTACCGCGCGCGGTTATCTCGACCAGGCCAAGGGCCGGCCGAACCTGACCATCGTCACCCACGCCCTGACCGATCGCATCCTGTTCAGCGGTAAGCGCGCCATCGGTGTCGACTACCTGCAGGGCGACAGCACTACTCCGACCACCGTCAAAGCGCGCCGCGAAGTGCTGCTGTGCAGCGGGGCCATTGCCTCGCCGCAGATCCTCCAGCGCTCGGGCGTCGGCCCGGCCGCGCTGCTGCGCGACCTGGACATTGCGCTGGTACACGAGCTGCCCGGAGTCGGCGAGAACCTCCAGGACCACCTGGAGATGTACCTGCAGTACGCCTGCAAGCAGCCGGTCTCGCTGTACCCGGCGCTGCAATGGTGGAACCAGCCGAAGATCGGCGCCGAGTGGATGTTCCTCGGTAAGGGCACCGGCGCCAGCAACCAGTTCGAGGCCGGTGGTTTCATCCGCACCAGCGCCGACTTCGAGTGGCCGAACATCCAGTACCACTTCCTGCCGGTGGCGATCAATTACAACGGCAGCAACGCGGTCAAGGAACACGGCTTCCAGGCCCATGTCGGCTCCATGCGCTCACCGAGCCGCGGTCGCGTCCAGGCCACGTCGAAAGACCCGCGCCAACACCCGAGTATCCTGTTCAACTACATGGCCAACCCACAGGACTGGCAGGAGTTTCGCGACGGCATCCGCATCACCCGCGAGATCATGAACCAATCGGCACTCGATCCCTTCCGCGGTCGCGAACTCAGCCCCGGCGCCGCGGTGCAGAGCGACGCCGAACTGGATGCCTTCGTCCGCGATCATGCAGAAACCGCCTTCCACCCGTCCTGCTCCTGCAAGATGGGCGAAGACGCCATGGCGGTGGTCGATGGCCAGGGCCGCGTGCACGGGATGCAGGGCCTGCGAGTGGTCGACGCATCGATTATGCCGCTGATCACCACCGGCAACCTCAATGCACCGACCATCATGATGGCCGAGAAGATCGCCGACAAAATCCGCGGGCGTACTCCGCTGCCACGCAGCACTGCGCCCTACTATGTGGCGGGCAGCGCAGCGGTGCGCCAAACCCCGCAGCGCAGCTGAAGACGACCGCGCACCTCAATAGCCGGTCATTTCCAGGTAGCCAACACCCTGGTGGCTGCCGCTGAAACGGATCGGCCCCTCCCAGTAGGGAAACCGGGTGGCCATCCAGGCCTGCTCCTGCAGCGCCGTGGTGTCGATGGCGAAAGCCTTGGCCGCGATGCGCAGGGTCCAGGCGGTCGGCAGGCGCCGACCGGCAACGCGGCTGAAGCGCACGGGCACCATTTCGATGTCCTCCTGGCTCAGCGGCTGGGCCTGGCCGTCCGCACCGATCCAGGTGCCGGCGCGGTAATGCGCGCCGCCGGCCTGGCGCAACTGGAACAGCATCAGCTTCTCGCCCGCCTGCAGATGCAGGGAGAACCAGTCCCAACCCAGTTGATCGGGCGCCAGCGGCTGGCTGCTCCATTCGCGGTCGAGCCAGGCCTGGCCCTTGACCGCATGGCGCTGGCCATCCAGCAGCAGGCTGCCCTCGGCCTGGAAGAACGGCTGACTGTAGTAATAGGAGGCCTGGCCCTGGCCGGACTTCTGGCTGAACCCCTGCATCCCCTGCAGCACCGGCCGACGCGCGCTGGTGAGGCGCAGACGATAGCTGAAGCCCTTGCCGCGGGCGTGCAACTGCAGCTCGCCCAGGCCGCCATTGGCCGGGCTGCGACTGCGTAGCTGCCAGTCGTCGATCCAGGCCTGCAAGGGTGCGGCCACAACCCCGGCCTGGCCGATACCGCCACGGGCGAAGGTCTCGGCATAGCGATGGCCGTCCGCACCAGTCACCGCGGCATGGCCCATCCACAGGTTCTGGTTGCGCCAGTCCGTCTCCTGCGAGCCAGGCTGCAGGGCGTTGCGAAACAGCGTCCACTGCACGCCCCAGGCGCGGCCCTGCGCGTCCTCCAGGTTGGCGGTGAGGTACCACCACTCGATGCGATGATCCAGATGCGCGCCGTGGTCGGCCGGGAACGCAAACACCCGCCCCGGCTCGACCCGGGCGAACGCTGTCGCCGAGCGGCCCAACCCGGCAAAGCCTTCGACCGGCGGCGTTTCGGCTTCGCAGGCGGCGAGCAGCAGGCCGGTGAGCAGCGCCAGGCAGGCGTTGGCACAGCCTCTCTCGCCCCCACGGGCCATGTGCTTTTGTAGGAGCGGGCCACGCCCGCGAAAACCGTCGACGCGAAAGTCTCGCGGGCATGGGACTGGGCGTCCCTCCTCGCTCCTACAGTTCCGTGAGCGCACGCAATCCATCACCGAATCCTCCTAGCGTTCCCCGGCGAAGCTGCGCAACAGGGCCGCCGGGGTACTGCGACCGAGTTGCCAGAGCGGCCAGGCGCTGGCCAGCAGGGTGGCGAGCAGCGCCAGGCCGAACAGTTGCAGAAGCTGGCCGGGGAAGACATGCAGCGGCAGGCGCCAACCGAAGGCCTGCACGTTGATCACCGCGACCAGGCACCAGGCCAGCAACAGACCCAGCGGCAGCGCCAGGAGCAGAGTCAGCACGGCCAGCAACAGGGTCTGGCCGAGGCTCAGCCAGGCCAGTTGCGTGCGGCCGACACCCAGTGCCCAGAGCGGCGCCAGCTGGCTCAGGCGGGTCTGGCCGAGGGTCAGCAAACTGATCAACAGCGCCACCCCGGCCACGCCCAGGGTCAGGCTGTTGAGTGCGGCGGTGGCGGCGAAGGTGCGCTCGAATACCCGGCTCGACCAAGCCTTGAGCGCGGCCTGGTCGATCAACCGGCTGTCGTCCAGGGCAAAGCGCGCCTGCAGCGCCTGGATCAATCCGGGCACCTCTGCGGCCGGCAGACGCAGGCTGAAACTGCGCGGGGCCAGCCCCGGCCAGTAGCGTTGCAGGCCCGCCGCATCGACCAGCAGATGACCCTTGGGATTGCCGTAGTCGGCATAGATGCCGAGCACCTCCAGCTCCCAGGCGCCACTCGGGGTGGGCAGACGCAGACGCTCGCCCAGCTGCAGATCGAGGCGCCGCGCCAGTTGTTCGCTGAGCATCAGGCCCTGCTGCCGCTCCAGGCGCTCCCAGGCCCCGGCACTGGCGCTCAGCAACGGCCAGTGCTCGCGGTAATGCGCCTGCGCGCGGATGCCGCTCAGCTGTGCCGGCCAGCCCTGCAGTTGCAGCTCGACCCGCCAGCTCGGCAGCAGCGCGCGCACCTGCGGCTGCTCGCTCAACCAGGCCTCGATAGCCGTGGCCTGGCTGGCGTCGGCCGGGTTCAGGTAGAGCTCGGCGGCCAGGCGTTGGTCGAGCCAGCCACTGAAGGTCTGGCGAAAGCCCGCGGTCATGCTGCCGACGCCGATGTTCGCCGCCAGCGCCAGCAACAGGGCCATCAACGCCAGCGCCAGACTCGGCAGTTGCTGGCGGCTGTCGGCGACGAACCACTGGGTCAGCGGCGTACGGCAATGTGCTAGCCAGGCCTCGAGCAAGCGGCTCAGGCCCACCGGCAACGCCAGGGCCGCGCCCAGCAGCAAGGCGGCGAGCAGGACGAAGCCGGCCGCCAGGCTGTCGCCGAACCACAGCGCGAGCAGCGCCACACAGCCAAGCAGCGCCGCTAGCCAGCCCTGACGGCGCAGCCAGCGCGCCTGGGCCTGCTGCCAGGCCTCGGGCTGAGCCAAGGCCAACAGCGGCAGACGCGCGGCGCGCAGCAGACTGCCGGCGCCCGCGCACAACGCCCCGAGTAGGCAGACCAGCAGGCCGCCCAGCCACCACTGCGGCGCCAGGCTGAGCCGCCCGGCCACCTCGGCGCCATACAGGCTACGCAGGCTGGCGGCGACATCCGGCAACAGCCAGGCCGCCACGGCATAACCGCTGAGCAACCCGGCGACCGCGCCGAGCAGCGCCAGCACGCCGAGTTCCACGACCAGGGCGACCAGCAGGCCACGCAGACTCACCCCACAGGTGCGCAGGTTGCGCAGCAACACCCGGCGCTGCTCCAGGGCCAGACCGATGGCGGCGTGGACGATGAACAGGCCGACGACGAAGGCCAGCAGGCCGAGGGCGCTGAGGTTGAGGTGGAAGCTGTCGGTGAGCTGGGCCAGATCGGCACCCTCGTCACCGCGTTGCACCACCAGCTGCGCGGCCAATGCCGGCGGCAGCGGCGGCGCGGTACGGGCGAACTCGGCCGGCAGCAACAACCGCGAAATCTGTCCGCGGCCGTCGAGCAGGCGCTGGGCCACGCCGATGTCCACCAGCAGCACGCCGGGCGCCAACTGCGGCCACACCGACAGCGGCGGCAGGCGCTGGCCGGATTCGCTGAGCGGCTGCGCGCCGGCTGGCAGGCCAAGCTCGGCCAGGGTGTCGGCGGCAATCCAGCTGCGCCCGGGCCGACCGAGAAATGCCGCCAGATCCAGGCGCTCGCGCGTTTGCCCGGCCAGCGCGCTGCCGGCCGGCAGGGTCAATGGCTCGATGCCGATCAGTTGCAGGCGTTGTTCGGGCTGCCCGCGCAGGCGCAGGCGCCCTTGCAGCAGCGGCGAGACCGGCCAGCCGGCGCGACGCAAGTCGATGAAGTGCTGCTGGGCAAACCAGCTGCCATCGCGGGCGACCAGGCTGTAGCGGTCGCCGCCGAGCAGCTGACTGGCGCGGGCATAGCTGTCGCGGGCCTGGCTGTTCAGTGCCTGCACCCCGGCCCACAGGCTGGTGGCCAGCCACAGGCCGGCCAGTACGCTGAACAACTGCAGCGGATGGCGCCGCCAGTGGCTGGTCAGGGCACTCAGGGTCCAATACAGGCGGCGCATTTCAGGCCGCCTCCAGCAGACGCCCGCCCTGCAGGCACAGGCAACGTTGCAGACGGGCCGCCAGGCTGGCGCTATGGGTGACCATCAGCAGGCTGGTCGGGCTGCCAGCGAGCAGCTCCAGCAGCAGCGTCAGTACCTCGTCGGCGCTGCGCTCATCCAGGCTGCCGGTGGGCTCGTCGGCCAGCAGCAGCGGCGGCCTGCCCGCCAGCGCCCGGCCCAGCGCCACTCGCTGCTGCTGGCCGACCGAGAGCTGTTCGGGGTAGCGCCCAAGCAGGGCCGCCAGACCGAGACGCTCGACCAGTTCGGCCTGCCAGTGCGGGTCATGACGGCCGGCCAGGCGCGCCTGGAAGGCCAGGTTGTCGGCGACGCGCAGGCTGGCGATCAGGTTGAATTGCTGGAATACCAGGCCGATACCGCTGCGCCGCCAGGTCGCCAGTTGCCCCTCATGGAGGTCGCCCAGCACGCGGCCGTCGACCTCGATACGCCCGGCGTCGGCCCGATCCAGCCCGGCCAACAGGTGCAGCAGGGTGCTCTTGCCGCTGCCGGACTCGCCCATCAGGGCCAGGCTCTCCCCCGTCGCCAACTCCAGGTCGATGCCGCGCAACACCGCCAGCGCCCCCTGCGGCGTCGCATAGCTCTTGCACAAGCCCTGGACTTTCAGCATCGGTCTGCCACCTGAGTGCGGGGAGTGGTGCCGCAAAGAAGCCCCAGGCATCCGGCCGGACGAGGGCCACTCCTCTCTCAGTAAAGCAAAGCAACCGTTACCTGCAGCGACAGTTGCCGCCATTCGGTACTGGCGCCGGGGCTGGCGGCCTGCAGCGATCCCCGTCGCGCGCGGATTGCCTAGGCTGCTGAGCGCACTCGCCATGACGTGACGACATCAAGCGCCCCCGGCGGCTGGGTCTTGATCCAACATAGGCGCCCTGCGGCGACATGCCGCTGACCTAGATAAAGGCATGTCGCGGATTAGTCGATCGTCTACGCAACCACCGACCAGCGCCGGGATAGCGCGCGGACTATTTCAAACCCAGGCGCCGGGCCAGACGGATCAGGTTGGCGCGATCCACCCCCAGCTCGCGGGCGCTGTCGGCCCATTTGTGCTGGTGACGGGCCAGGGTCTGGCTGATCAGCTGCTTCTGGTAAGCATCCAGGGCCTCGCGCAGCGGCACGCCGCCGGCAACTTCGGGCAGCGCCAGCGGCGTCGGTTCGGCATGGCTTTGCTGCTGTGGCAGGTCCAATGCCTGGCTGTCGATGCTCAGGATGCGCGGTCGCTCGGCGCAGGCCGACAAGGCCTTGAGCGCGGCACGGCCGATCAGGTGCTCGAGTTCACGCACGTTGCCCGGCCAGTCGTGGGCCAGCAGGGCTTTCTGCGCATCGGCAGTCAGGCGCAGGCTGCGCAGCCCCAGGCGCGGGCGATTGTCCTCGAGGAAATAGCCGGCCAGCAGCAGGACGTCGCGGCCACGCTCGCGCAGCGCCGGGACTCTCAGCGGGTATACGCTCAGGCGATGGTAGAGGTCGGCGCGAAAACGCCCGGCACGCACCTCTTCGGCGAGGTCGCGGTTGCTCGCCGCCAGCACCCGCACATTGACCCGGTGCTCGCGGTCCGAGCCGACCCGCTGCAACTGCCCGCTCTGCAGCACCCGCAACAGCTTGGCCTGCACCACCACCGGCAGCTCGCCGACCTCATCGAGAAACAGGGTGCCGCCGTCGGCCAGCTCGAACTTGCCGCTGCGCTCGCTGACCGCACCGGAGAAGGCGCCCCGCACATGACCGAACAACTCGCTCTCGACCAGGGTCTCGGGCAAGGCCGCGCAGTTGAGGCTGATCAACGGCCGCATGGCGCGCGCCGACGCGGCATGGATAGCCTCGGCGACCAACTCCTTGCCGACCCCGGTTTCACCGCTGATCAGCACCGTCAGCTCGCTGTCGCCGACCAGCGCGATTTCCTCCTGCAGGCGTTTATGCAGCGGGCTCTGGCCGATCAGCTCGCGGGGCCGGTGCTGGTCGGCAGCCTGTTTGTAGACTTCGGCCAGCTGGTGCTCGTCCTCGACCCGGCGCAGCAACTGAGCGATGCGTTCATTGGCCATCACGGTGGCGGCGGCCAGGCTGGCGAACGCCGCCAGGCTGTCCAGGTCGACCCTGCCGAAGCTGGCCGGGTCCAGCGAATCGAGGGTCAGCAGGCCCCACAACTGATCCTGCAGATACAGCGGACAACCCAGGCAGTCATGCACCTCGAGGTGGCCGCGATGGCCTTCGACCAGACCATCGTAAGGATCCGGTAGGTCGCAGTCGGTGGCGAAACGGGTCGGCCCGCGCTGCGCCAGCAACGCCTGCAGGCGCGGATGCTCGCCAAGCTTGAAACGCCGGCCCAGGGTATCGGTGCTCAGGCCGTCTACCGCCAGCGGCACCAGCACCTCGCCCTCGAGTCTGAGCAAGGCCACCGCATCGCACGGCAACAACTGGCGCAGCGCCAGCAACAGCCGGCGATAGCGCTCGGCCTCGGGCAACTCGCGGGACAGGTCGGCAACCAGGGGGATCAATGCCGTCAGCAGCGGATTTGCTGTCATAAAGACTACTCGATGTCATTAGGACTCGACTCTGCACGCAGTCATAAAGACAGCGCTGCATGCAAGTCATTGAAATAATTAGACTATAAAAGTGGCACGAGTTGTGTAACACCCTAGACACCATGAACTTAGCACGCCTGAGCGCGGCGACCGAATGCTTCTCGATGATTGCCCGGCGCACCTCATGCTGCATAGCCACCCAGGAACCACTCAATGCTGACTGCCCAACAACGCACCCTGATCAAGGCCACAGTGCCGCTGCTGGAAACCGGCGGCGAAGCCCTGACCCGCCACTTCTACCAATTGATGCTCGGCGAATACCCGCAGGTACGCCCACTGTTCAACCAGGCGCACCAGGCCAGCGGCGAACAGCAACGCGCGCTGGCCAACGGCGTGCTGATGTACGCCCGCAATATCGACCGCCTGGAGGCCCTCGGCCCGCTGGTAGGGCAGATCGTCAGCAAGCATGTGTCGTTGCAGATCCTCCCCGAGCATTATCCGATCGTCGGTAGCTGCCTGTTGCGGGCGATTCGCGAGGTGCTCGGTGAGCAGATCGCCACCGACGAGGTAATCGACGCCTGGGGCGCCGCTTATGGCCAACTGGCGCAGATCCTGATTGATGCCGAAGAGGGCACCTATGCCGCCAACGCCGAAGCCACTGGCGGCTGGCGCGGCGCACGCGGCTTCCGGGTGGCGCAAAAAATCGTCGAAAGCGAGGAGATCGTCTCCCTGCACCTGGTCCCGGAAGACGGCGGCGCGCTGCTCGACTTCCAACCGGGCCAGTACATCGGCCTGCGCCTGCAGCTGGATGGCGAGGAGGTCCGCCGTAACTACTCGCTGTCGGCCTGCGGCAATGGTCGCGATTACCGCATCAGCGTCAAGCGCGAGCCCGGTGGCAAGGCCTCCAACTACCTGCACGATCAGGTGCAGGTCGGCGACCGCCTGGAACTGTTTCCGCCAGCCGGCGACTTCGTCCTGCGTGAGTCGACCAAGCCGCTGGTGCTGATCAGCGCAGGCGTCGGCATCACCCCAGCGCTGAGCATGCTCGAAGCGGCACGCGAGCATGGCCGGCCGATCCATTTCATCCACTGCGCCCGCCATGCCGGCGTGCATGCCTTCCGCAGCTGGGTCGACGCCCAGACCGAGGCCCACCCGCAGGTGCAGCATTTTGTCTGCTACAGCGAACCGCGCAGCGAAGACCAGGGCCATGCCGAGGGCTTCCTGACTCGCGAGCAACTGGCCGAGTGGCTGCCGCAGGAACGCGACTTGGACGCCTACTTCCTCGGCCCCAAGCCATTCATGGCCCAGGTGAAAAAGCACCTGCGCGAACTCGGCGTACCGGAACAGCAGAGCCACTACGAGTTCTTCGGCCCAGCCAGTTCGCTGGAGGCCTGAGCGGTTGTGCAAGCACTAGTGCCGACTGCGAGCGCCTGGAGTTGCACTCGCGATGGCGCTCGAGATGTTCACACCCGCTGAGTTCGACCCGTCCGGCGCGGTTGCGCCGGACGGTTTCCGCAACAGGAGCACCGTGATGAATCTATTCGATTGCCCGCAACGCCTGCTGCGCCTGTCCAACCAGCTGCTGTCGGGCGGTGGCGCCGCCCTGCTGTTGGGCGTGCTCGGCGCCTACGGTTGGGCCGAGCACCTCAGCCTGGGCACGCTGATAGGCGCACATAGCCTGACGATCCTCGGCCCGACGCTGTTGAAAGTCGGCTACGTGATACGCCTGCTCGCAGAAAAACCAGCGCGAGCTGGCGCCGCCACGGCCTGCTACTGCGCGGTCTGAAACCGGGCGAACGGCTGAATCGCCCACCCGGCGAGGATGCGCCGCGCGCACGCTAAGGGTCGCCGCAGCGTGGCCATGATCGGCAGAGAACAGCCAGAAGCAGGCACTCGACAGGATCTACGAAAGCGCGGTCTATTCACACTGGTGGACAGCCTGAAGTGACACCAGCAGAACTCATCCTTGAGCACCGCCAGTGCCAGACTCTGGCGGGCCGAGTTACCTGGCCCATCATATGCTCACTTCCCCAGTGGCAAGTGCGCGCTCAATCCCGCGTCCTAGGTGGATTTTCGCAACAGCTCCTGGCGAATTTTCCCGATGGCCCCCATGGGATTGAGCCCCTTGGGACAGACCCATGAGCAGTTGCCGATGCTGCGGCAACGAAACAAGCTGAACGGGTCTTCCAACCGCTCGAGCCGTTCCGCCGTGGCCTGGTCGCGGCTGTCGGCGATGAAGCGCCAGGCCTGCAACAGCCCGGCTGGGCCGACGTACTTCTCCGGATTCCACCACCAGGACGGACATTGCGAGGAACAGCAACCGCAGAGAATGCACTCATACAGCCCGTCGAGCTTGGCGCGCTCCTCGGGGGACTGGAGGCGCTCGATGGCCGGCGCCGGCTCGTGGTTGATCAGCCATGGCTTGATACTCTGGTATTGCTTAAAGAAGAGGCTCTGGTCGACCACCAGGTCGCGGATGACCGGCATGCCGGGTAAAGGTCTGATGATCAGGCTGTTGGCCGTGCCCAGCGCCTCCGAAACCGGCGTGATGCAGGCCAGCCTGTTCTTGCCGTTGATATTCATACCATCCGAGCCGCAAACACCCTCCCGGCAGGAGCGCCGGTAGACCAGCGTCGGATCGGCCTCGTGCAGGAACTCCAGCGCATCCAGCACCATTCGTGCGCGGAATTCTTCGGGCAACGACAACGATTGCATCCAGGGTTGCCGCTCCTGTTCCGGGTGATAGCGATAGACCTGTACATCAATCATGGCTTGTTGCTCCTGCGATCATTACGGCGAGAGTGGACAGCGCCTCGACCCGGCAAGCCCTCCCCGACTGCATCCAGTCGCTCGGGATCACTCACTCGCGTAAAGCATAGACGTTGATGACAGGGGGACTGCTTCTGGCGCGGGCTTACGGAGGGGACGGTGAACCCTCGTTAACTGGCCACTTGCTGCTTGTCACGAATGCCTGGATTGAGTCGGTTGATACCGGCCCTGGCCGACAGCAAGACCAATAGCGGACGCTCTGCAAATGGCCGCTTCCGCTCCATAGCGAACGTTCAGCATCATCAATATCGTGGTCTGAGAATCATCTAGCTGCCCCCCCACCTCACGGCGGTGGCGCAAAATTCAAGGTGCGAACTTTGTCTTCTGCTCAAGGCGGCCGTGATGCCGTGATGAAGTCACGTGGCCCTGGAGTCGGCTCCATTTATCCCGTGACAGACTGGATAAGCGGCAGGAACATCACCCACAGGATAAGGCCGGCGCCAAAAACCACCTGGGTAACGGCTGCAGCCTTGAGGCGGTTCTCGACGTGGCACAGCGAGTACGCACCCTGGTAGATCAAAACGCAACATGACGCCAGCGCGCTCAGAGGCAGCGCGGTGTTCAAAAACGGGTTGTTCACCAGCAAGCCAAGTGAGGACAGCCAAAGCGGGATTGGTGCGATAGCTGCAACCAGGTAAGCATCCGCATAGGCCACTTCATAGCCCAGGGTGCTGGCAACTTGCTTTATCAGCCATCCCATCAGGAAGACCGAAAGCACCTCGCAACCGAAAAACAGACTGGCCATCAATACCGACGGTCTGATCTGAAGTGCGGGCAGGAACGTGCTGAGAGGCCCGTCCAGCAGCACTATCATGGTCGGCGGCAACAGTGAGAGCGGTACGCTCACAGCCCAGAATACGTTTCGAATCGCCGAGCCGTGATATGCCAACTCAGCCGAGACAGACGTACTGCAAAAAAGCATTCGCAGCAGGACAAGAATGTTCATGAGATTCCTTCAGAGAAGCGAGCGGATCAATGACATGACGAGCTCGATAGGCAGTGAAATATATATCGTGACACGATACATATTTCGCCCATACTACTCAACACAGGTCAATGAGGGAATTCGATACCTTGGACAAATCCGATTACCAGCGTCTGGCACATTTTCGTCATCGATTGCGGCGCTTCCTACGCAACAGCGAGCTGCTGTGCCAGGCCAATGGTGCGACGGCACTGCAGTACCAGCTTCTGCTACAGATTCGTGGTGCTTCGGCGCGCGATTGGGCCACGGTTGGAGAACTCGCAGAACACCTGCAATCGAAGCATCACAGCGTGGTGGCGTTGATTGACCGTTGCGAAAACATGGGCCTGGTTGAGCGAAGGCCTGGTCGGGAAGACAGGCGCCAGGTCGAGGTGCACCTGTTACCTGCAGGAGAGGAGTTGCTGGCTCGTATCGCCGTTTTGCACCAGGAGGAAGCGCAGTTACTGCGCGAGGAGTTCAACTTGCCGGGTTGGGATATGGCTGATTAAGGCCATCCATAACGCTTGAGGTTTTCTTCGTGCCCACTGCAGTCGGTTGAGGGCCTGCGTGCTTCGTTTGCAACACGTACCAGAGAGTGAGCTTGAACGATTTTTGGACCCCTCAATAATCGACGTAATCACAACAGGAGTAATTATGGATAAGAATTCACCCCCTGATTGGGATCCGAGGTCTGAGGCCGTACTCAATGATCAAATGGCGACCTACGACGACATGCGCCACCGTTGTCCGGTCGCACACAGTCGGTATGGCTATACCTCTTTGTTCAGGCATGAGGACGTGTTGCACGTCCTGAAGGATCATGAAACCTTCAGCAGTGCCGTCTCGCGTTTTCCCTCGGTGCCCAATGGCATGGATCCGCCCGAGCATACGGTGTACCGGCGCCTCATTGAGCCTTATTTCAGCCAGGAGCAAACGGATGCTTTTGCACCGGTGTGCCGTGATGTAGCAGTTCGTCTGGTACAGGCCTTACCGGGTGAAGGCACAACGGAGCTGATGACGAAGTTCGCCCAGATCTTTGCCCTGCAGATTCAGTGTGCCTGGCTGGGTTGGCCTACCGAACTGCATGAGCCGCTGCGCTTGTGGACGCTGAAGAATCACGCGGCCACCCTGGCCAGAGACGACGTCGCCTTGAGCGCCGTGGCCCTAGAGTTTGACGGTTACATCAAGGATCTGCTGGCCGTGCGCCGTACAGCCGGCAGTGCTGCACCGGACGATATCACCACCAGCCTGCTACGCAATCAATCCCTGGGCAGGCCTCTGACAGACGACGAAATCGTCAGCATTTTACGTAACTGGACGGTCGGCGAACTCGGAACCATTTCCGCCTCGATCGGCATTCTCGTGCATTACCTGGCCGCCAACCCCGAACTTCAGCAGCAATTGCGCGAGCAACCCTCGCTGTTACCGGTCGCCATCGATGAAATACTGCGCATTCATGCGCCACTGATCATGAATCGCCGGGTTACCACGAAACAGGTCACGCTGGGCGAACGCACACTAGCCACGGGTTCGCGTCTCGCCCTTGTCTGGGCGTCGGCCAATCGGGATGAGGCGGTCTTTGGGGATCCCGATGAATTCCGTCTCGATCGCGATCCCGAACTGAACCTGCTATACGGTGCAGGTATTCATGTCTGCCCCGGTGCGCTGCTTGCCAGACTGGAATTACGGATCGTGATGGAAGAGCTGCTGGGGCGCACCAGCCGGATTGTCCTGGCGCCGGACAAGGAGCCGGTGAAGGCGTTTTTCCCTGCCAGTGGGTTTTCTGCTCTACCCCTGCATATTCAGAAACCTGCCACCCAGGCGTGGTAAACCTGATCAGCCCCAGGATCCGGTGATATCGGGGCTGGCCTTTCATGCCAAGTGGCTTAGGCGGCGGAGACTGACGTGCGGATCAAACGCCGGTTGGATGATCTCGCCATGCGCGCATGCTGGCTCACCGCCGGATCAGATAGGCACGGAGACCACGCCTACGTGTCCGAGGAACAGGAAGCCGGATACCAGTACGGAATTGAGAGCCCAGACGACGGTGAGATAGCGCGAAAGGTGGCCATAAGTCTCGTTGCCGAGATTGAACGCGTTCACCCACACCAAGCGCATGATCCAGGCGGTGTATAGAACGAAGCCCGCCAGCAACGCACCCAATGCCGGCGTTCCCAGCGTGCGGTAAAAATAGAGAATTGCACCGAAATAGGCGTGGCTGGCAAGTACGCCATAGATCCAGAAAGCGATCCACAGCGGTGTATCACCGAGCTTTTCCGGGGAAAGAGATGTTGTATTCATTGACCTACTCCCTTGAACTAAGCCTGCCTGACTGGCTGTTGACCGACCATGCCGAAGCGCGGATTCGGTAGCAGCCTCGTTGTTTGGAGCGGTGCGGTAGGACGCCGCGCGCTCCGTATTGGCCGGCTGCGCCGGCGATGCTTCCATCTGGGGAACTCATAACCATGCCCCACCGAGCCATACTGGAGACCTACAGGCCGACGTATTAGCCTCTCACGCGGCTCGCACCTTTAGGTTGCATACTGCATTCCATAAACTGGCTTGTGTTTGGCTCACCTCGTCGATGACTCGCTTCATAAGTCGCCCCGCTGACGTTACTTCAGCAACTCGAGGCGAGACCGGTGTTTTCACACAGCCTGGGTCGGCTCCGGCCGTTCGTGACAGGCAGCTACCGACAGCTCGCCGACTTTCAACCTACAGCTGACGCGATAGCAACCAACACGCAAATGGTCACCAGAAAACACATCAGCATGAGTCCGATATGCCGCAACGATTGACGATCTTCTGTGTTTAACAAATGCATCTTCGCCTCCTCGGCAAAGCCTCATCGACACCTCATCTGAAACGCTACTCGGGTGTCATGCAGTTGAAAAACGATAAATTTCTACCTTTCCTATTGATGATGTCGATTCATAAAACGGTAAACCAAACCTTTGCCCATATCAGCCTTGAACGGCCATGGTTAGGGCAAGTGCGATGCCCTCCAGTTGCGTGGTGCGTAGAACATGGATACTGAACTCGCTCGAACTTTCCTTACCGTCATCACCTCAGGCAACTTCAGTAACGCGGCATCCCGGCTGTTTGTGACCCAGTCGACCGTTAGCGCGAGGATCGCGGCCCTGGAAGATCAGCTGGGTTGCAGCCTTTTCGTGCGCAATAAAGCAGGCACAATGCTGACCCCTGCGGGCCATCGTTTTCAGTCTTACGCCGCCACACTGGTGCGCACCGTCGAGCGGGCTCGCCATGAAATTGGCATAGCCAAGAGCTTTCGGGCGTCGGTGACCATTGGCGGGAGGTTCGGACTCTGGGAAGAGCTGCTTTTTGTCTGTTTACCGCGTATCCGCATGGCGCTGCCGGATATCGCCATCCATGCCGAGTTAGCCTTCGAAGATGAACTGACCCAAGGGCTAGTCGAGGGGCGAACTCACATCGGCGTGATGTACACACCGCAGCATCGCCCTGGTCTGGTGATTGAGGCGCTACTTGAGGAGCAATTGGTCTATGTTTCGTCGAGCAACACGCCTAGCCAGTTTCCGGACGAAGACTACGTGCATATCGACTGGGGTCCGGAATTCGACATCCAGCACAAGGCGGCTTTCCCTGACTTCCTGGGACCTGGGCTGACAGCCAATATTGGCTGGCTGGGACTCAACCACATTCTGGCTTACGGGGGCTCCGGATACTTCCCACTGCGTTTGGTCAAAAGCCAGCTGGCAGCAGGGGTACTGCACCGACATGCTGGTGCACCGGATTTTCTCCTGCCCGCATACTTAGTATATTCGGCCGATCCATCACCTGAAACTGTTGGACCGATCCTGCAGATCCTGCGAGACACGACTGCTGATATTTTGCGGCAATAGCCATATAAATCGGCAAACCCACTGAGTCTTACCTGACTTAGTACTTATATTCAAATGTCAACTTAGGGTCGTTCTCTGCCGGTCATGGCCACGAACCGTGCTAGTCAGATCCGCTGCAAATGACGGGTCAGGTCGAATGCAAATGGGTGGGCAAGTCTGGGCAATTACCCATTAAGTCCGACAGGTTCCTAGAGCACTCCCGCCTGGCGCAGTTGGTCTATCTGCTCCAGGCTCAATCCCAGCCATTGCTGCAACACCTGCTCGGTGTGTTCGCCGAGCAGGGGCGGTGCATTGCGGTATTGCACCGGGGTCGCCGACAGGCGAATCGGGCTGGCTACCTGCGGCACGCTGCCGGCCAGCGGGTGGGGCAGTTCGACGCGCAGGCCACGGGCCTGCACCTGCGGGTCGGCGAATACCTGCTGCAGATCATTGATCGGCCCGCAGGGCACGCCGGCCTGTTCCAGGGCCGCCAGCCATTGGCCGGTGGTCTTGAACACGGTGGCCTGGCGGATCAGCGGAATCAGTTCGGCGCGATGGGCGACACGTGCCTGATTGGTGGAAAAACGCGAGTCGGCGGCCAAAGCCGGAAGGCCGGCGACCTCGCAAAACTTGCGGAACTGGCCATCGTTACCGACCGTGAGGATGATGTCGCCGTCGGCCGTGGGAAAGTCCTGATAGGGCACGATGTTCGGGTGGGCATTGCCCAACCGGCGCGGCGCCACGCCGGTGGTCAGGTAGTTCATCGCCTGGTTGGCCAGGCAGGCGACCTGCACGTCGAGCAGGGCCATGTCGATGTGCTGGCCATTGCCGGTCTGGTCGCGACTGGCCAGGGCGGCAAGAATCGCCGCGGTCGAGTACAAGCCGGTGAGGATGTCGGTCAGGGCCACGCCGACCTTGACCGGCCCGGCGCCCGCTTCGTCGTCGGCGCGCCCGGTCAGGCTCATCAAGCCGCCCAGGCCCTGGATCATGAAGTCGTAACCGGCGCGCTTGGCGTAGGGGCCGTCCTGGCCGAAGCCGGTGATCGAGCAGTAGATCAGTTTCGGGTTCAGCTCCTTCAGCGTGGCGTAATCGAGGCCGTAGGCGGCCAGGCCGCCGACCTTGAAGTTCTCGATCAGGATGTCGGCCTTGGCCACCATCTCGCGCACCAGGCGCTGGCCTTCGGGCTGGGTGAAGTCCACGGTGACCGACTGTTTGTTGCGATTGGCCGACAGGTAATAGGCGGCCTCGCTGGTGTTCTCGCCCGCGGCGTCCCGCAGGAACGGCGGGCCCCAGTGGCGGGTGTCGTCGCCGACGCCGGGCCGCTCTATCTTGATCACCTCGGCACCGAGGTCGGCGAGGATCTGCCCGGCCCAGGGCCCGGCAAGTACGCGGGAGAGGTCGAGCACACGGATATGCGATAGGGCGCCGGACATGGGAACCTCATTAGGAAGTTGGAACGGAGGATGGGTTAGCCGTGCAGCGGCGTAACCCACCGGGCGATCTGATGGGTATCGCTGCGCTCAGGCTGCGCGCCTCGACCCATCCTACGGTTCAGGTTTAGAAAAACGCCTGAATGCCGGTCTGCGCCCGGCCGAGGATCAGCGCATGCACGTCATGGGTACCCTCGTAGGTGTTGACCACTTCCAGGTTGACCAGGTGGCGTGCCACGCCGAACTCGTCGCTGATGCCGTTGCCGCCGAGCATGTCGCGGGCCAGGCGGGCGATATCCAGCGACTTGCCGCAGCTGTTGCGCTTCATGATCGAGGTGATTTCCACCGCGGCGGTGCCTTCATCCTTCATCCGGCCGAGGCGCAGGCAGCCTTGCAGGGCCAGGGTGATTTCGGTCTGCATGTCGGCCAGCTTCTTCTGGATCAGCTGGTTGGCCGCCAACGGCCGGCCGAATTGCTTGCGATCCAGGCAGTACTGACGGGCGGTGTGCCAGCAGTCTTCGGCGGCGCCCAGCGCGCCCCAGCTGATGCCGTAACGGGCGGAGTTGAGGCAGGTGAACGGACCTTTCAGGCCACGCACATCGGGGAAGGCGTTTTCTTCCGGGCAGAACACGTTGTCCATGACGATTTCGCCGGTGATCGAGGCGCGCAGGCCGACCTTGCCGTGGATCGTCGGAGTACTCAGGCCCTGCCAGCCCTTTTCCAGGACGAAGCCGCGAATCTCGCCGGCATCGTCTTTCGCCCAGACCACGAACACATCGGCGATCGGCGAGTTGGTGATCCACATCTTGGCGCCGCTCAGGCGGTAGCCGCCGTCGACCTTCTTCGCCCGGGTGATCATCGAGCCCGGATCGGAGCCATGGTCCGGCTCGGTGAGGCCGAAGCAGCCGATGGATTCGCCGCTGGCCAGCTTGGGCAGGTATTTCTGCTTGGTGGCTTCGTTGCCGAACTCGAAGATCGGCACCATCACCAGGGAGGACTGCACGCTCATCATCGAGCGGTAGCCGGAGTCGACGCGCTCCACTTCGCGGGCGATCAGGCCGTAGCACACATAGTTGAGGCCGCTGCCACCGTAGGCTTCGGGAATGGTCGCGCCGAGCAGGCCGGTTTCGCCCATCTCGCGGAAGATCGCCGGGTCGGTCTGCTCGTGGCGGAAGGCTTCGATCACCCGTGGCGCCAGTTTGTCGGCGGCGAACTGTTGCGCGCTGTCGCGCACCATGCGCTCTTCTTCGGTCAGTTGCTGATCAAGCAGCAGCGGGTCGATCCAGTTGAAGCTTGCCTTGGCCATCGCGAAAACCTCGAGTTGAGACGGGGGGGGGTAATCATCGCGGCCTGGGCCGCGCCCACGGGGTGCATGGGATTGATCCTAGGCCGCATGAGCATTCGGAGCAAACGAGGATTTCGCATGCTGTTGTGCTTTTTACGCACTCCGAGGTAGCTTTGAACGCTATTTAATCCAGAACAGAGTGAGAGTGCCGCACAGATGCGCCGAAAAATCCCCAGCACCACGGCCCTGATCGCCTTCGAGTCGGCGGCCCGCCACCAGAGCTTTACCCGTGCAGCCGAGGAACTGGCCCTGACCCAGAGCGCGATCTGCCGGCAGATCGCCGGGCTGGAGGAGTTTCTCAACGTCGAACTGTTTCGCCGTTCGCGGCGCGGGGTCAAGCTGACTGAGGCCGGCTTGTCGTACGCCCGACGGGTGGCCGCGCAACTCGACGCGGTGGAGCGCGACACCCTGGCGGTAATGGGCCAGCAAGGCGCCATGAGCATCGAACTGGCGGTGGTGCCGACCTTCGGCACCCAGTGGCTGCTGCCGCGGCTGAAGGATTTCCAGCGCCTGCACCCGCAGGTCACGGTCAACCTGACCAACCGCACCCGACCGTTCCTGTTCGCCGATACCCAGTTCGATGCCGCGGTGTACTTCGGCGACGCCGACTGGTCAGGCACTGCCTCGCACCTGTTGATGCGCGAAAACCCCATGCCGGTGTGCAGCCCGGCGCTCCTCGCCGGGCAAAGCAGCCTCAGCGCCGAGCAGATCGCCGGCCTGCCGCTGCTGCAGCAAACCACCCGGCCCTATGCCTGGCGCCAGTGGTTCAGCTCGCTGGGGCTGAATGTTGCCCGGGACATGAGCGGGGCGCGTTACGAGCTGTTCTCGATGCTCGCCCAGGCCGCCATGCATGAGATGGGCGTGGCCTTGATTCCGCCCTTTCTGATTCAACGGGAACTGCGTGAGGGCCGCCTGGTGCTGGCGCTGGAACATGCCTACAGCAGCGACAAGGCCTATTACCTGATGATTCCCGAGCGCAAAGTCGAATCCGCCGCGCTGCAAAGCTTTCGCGACTGGCTGGTTCAGCAAGCGCGGGACTATGCCCAGGCGAGTGATCTGGAATAAACGACAGCAAGCGAAGTAATTCGCTCTTACTTCAAGCGCCCCGGCAGGGCGCTCCTTTTTCCCGTCAGCGGCGCAAAGCCCTTTTAGGATGAACGAATCAAAGCAAGCTGACCCCGTAGTCAGCATCTCAGACAACTACACGCCGCTGATTACTAGCGAGCGAAGCCGTCCAATTTATTGCACAGCTAAGCAGGTATAACCCCCTGAATGCCGGCGCTGGAGGCCCTATTCGTCAGGACCGCGGCCATTTGATGGACGGCTATTCATAGCGCGCATGCGGGCGGCGCGAAAAATACCCCTCAACGACCTTGGCAGCCACGCCCAGCAAGCCTTTGCCGGAAATAATGGTTCACAAGTCGCAGAGTGACTTGTAGTTGTCGCAAGGTTTTACTCCATAACGCCTTGAAGGACTTATGCTGCGCCTGCAAAATGCCGCCCCCCGCCCACTACATAGCTTCTGCTAGGGTGATTTGTGCTGATCCTCCCTTCGCCGGTGCGCCATCCGCAGTGTGCCGGTTCACTAAAAAAGATCACGCAGGAGATTTGACGTGCACATCGGTGTTCCTCTCGAAACCCATGTCGGCGAAACGCGAGTAGCCGCCACGCCAGAAACCATCAAGAAACTGATCGGCCAAGGCCATCAGGTCACCGTGCAGAGCGGAGCCGGCGTCAGCGCCAGTATCCCCGACAGCGCCTATGAGGCAGCCGGCGCAAGCATCGGCAGCGACGCCGCCGCCTTCGGTGCCGAGCTGGTACTCAAGGTAGTGGCGCCCACGGATGCTGAACTGGCCCACATGCAGACCGGCGCTGTGTTGGTCGGCATGCTCAATCCGTTCAGCAACGAGACCATCGCGCGGATGAACGCTCGCGGTATCACCGCCTTCGCCCTCGAAGCCGCGCCGCGTACCTCGCGCGCGCAGAGCCTCGATGTGCTCTCGTCGCAGGCCAACATCGCCGGCTACAAGGCCGTGCTGCTAGCTGCACACCACTACCCGCGCTTTATGCCGATGCTGATGACCGCCGCCGGTACGGTTAAGGCCGCGCGCATCCTGATCCTCGGCGCCGGTGTCGCCGGCCTGCAGGCCATCGCCACGGCCAAACGTCTGGGCGCGGTGATCGAAGCCTCGGACGTACGCCCGGCGGTAAAAGAACAGATCGAATCGCTCGGCGCCAAGTTCGTCGATGTGCCGTTCGAGACCGATGAAGAGCGCGAGTGCGCCGAAGGTGTCGGTGGCTACGCGCGGCCGATGCCGGCGTCGTGGATGGAGCGTCAGGCCAAGGCGGTACACGAGAAGGCCAAGCTGGCTGACATCGTCATCACCACCGCTCTGATTCCGGGGCGCAAGGCACCGACTCTGCTGCATGCCGCCACAGTGGCGGAAATGAAGCCAGGCTCGGTGATCATCGACCTGGCCGCTGCGCAAGGCGGCAACTGCCCGCTGACCGTCGCCGAACAGGTGGTGGTGCAGCATGGCGTGACCCTGGTCGGCCACAGCAACCTGGCGGCCATGGTGCCTGCAGACGCTTCGGCGCTGTACGCGCGCAACCTGCTGGACTTCCTCAAGCTGGTCATCGACAAGGATGCTCAGTTCCACCTCAACCTCGAAGACGACATCGTCGCCGCGTGCCTGATGTGCACGGGCGGTCAAGTCGTACGAACCAACGGCTAAGGGGAGAACAACCATGGATATGATTTCCGACGGTATCTACAACCTGATCATCTTCGTACTGGCCATCTATATCGGCTACCACGTGGTCTGGAACGTCACCCCGGCCCTGCACACCCCGTTGATGGCGGTGACCAATGCGATTTCCGCGATCGTCATCGTCGGCGCCATGCTGGCAGCGGCGCTGACCGTCACCCCGCTGGGCAAGACCATGGGCACCCTGGCCGTGGCCCTGGCCGCAGTCAACGTGTTCGGTGGTTTCCTGGTCACCCGGCGCATGCTGGAAATGTTCAAGAAGAAGGCGCCTAAAGCAGCATCGGCTGCCGCACCAGTGGAGAAGCACTGACCATGAGTATGAACCTGATCACTGTTCTCTATCTCGTCGCCTCGATCTGCTTTATCCAGGCGCTCAAGGGCCTGTCGCACCCGACGTCGTCGCGGCGCGGCAACCTGTTCGGCATGCTCGGCATGGGCCTGGCCATCCTCACCACCGTCGGCCTGGTCTACAAACTCGGCAGCGAACTGGCCACCCAGGGCCTCGGCTTCGTCATCTTCGGCCTGCTGGTCGGCGGCAGCGTTGGCACCCTGATGGCCAAGCGCGTGGAAATGACCAAGATGCCCGAGCTGGTCGCCTTCATGCACAGCATGATCGGCCTGGCCGCGGTGTTCATCGCGATTGCCGCGGTGGTCGAACCGCAGTCGCTGGGCATAGTCGCCAGCCTCGGCGATCCGATCCCGGCCGGTAACCGCCTGGAGCTGTTTCTCGGTGCGGCCATCGGCGCCATCACCTTCTCCGGTTCGGTGATCGCCTTCGGCAAACTGTCGGGCAAATACAAGTTCCGCCTGTTCCAGGGCGCACCGGTGCAGTTCGTCGGTCAGCACAAGCTCAACCTGGCGATCGGCCTGGCGATTCTCGGCCTCGGCCTGGTGTTCACCCTGACCGGCAACCTCGGCGCCTTCGCCCTGCTGCTGGCGTTGGCGTTCGTCATCGGCGTGCTGATCATCATCCCGATCGGTGGCGCCGACATGCCGGTGGTGGTGTCGATGCTCAACAGCTACTCGGGCTGGGCGGCGGCCGGTATCGGCTTCTCGCTGAACAACTCGATGCTGATCATCGCCGGTTCCTTGGTCGGTTCCAGCGGTGCGATCCTCTCGTACATCATGTGCAAGGCGATGAACCGCTCGTTCTTCAACGTCATCCTCGGCGGCTTCGGCGGCGCGACCAACGTCACCGGCCCGGCCACTGACAAGGAAGCCCGCCCGGTGAAATCCGGTTCGGCCGACGATGCCGCTTTCCTCCTGACCAATGCCGACACCGTGATCATCGTGCCCGGCTACGGCCTAGCGGTGGCCCGCGCCCAGCACGCGCTGATGGAGCTGGCGGAGAAGCTGAGCCACCGTGGCGTCACCGTCAAGTACGCGATCCACCCGGTGGCCGGGCGCATGCCTGGGCACATGAACGTGCTGCTGGCCGAGGCCGAAGTGCCTTACGAGCAAGTGTTCGAGATGGACGACATCAACTCCGAGTTCGGCCAGGCCGACGTGGTGCTGGTGCTCGGCGCCAACGACGTGGTCAACCCGGCGGCGAAGAACGATCCGCAGTCGCCGATCGCCGGCATGCCGATTCTCGAGGCCTACAAGGCCAAGACCGTGATCGTCAACAAGCGCTCGATGGCCAGCGGCTATGCCGGCCTGGACAACGAACTGTTCTACCTGGACAAGACCATGATGGTCTTCGGCGACGCCAAGAAGGTCATCGAAGACATGGTCAAAGCCGTCGACTGACCGCCGCAGCGCATGACAAGACCCGGCCACTGCGTGCCGGGTTTTTTCTGCGCCCAGCAACGCCGCCTTCTCGCCCGATGACGTCTCTGCAGGGCCTCATCACCGATACAGATCGGCCCAGACCAGTCACAACATGGGATAAAAAGCTGAACTAGAGATCAGCGGTGCTGGGCAATCAATTTACAACTGTACCCATAGACAACCACTGCCTTTCTATTCAGTAGCGAGATAAAGAGCTGCCTAATGCACTAAAGCACGGCAATTCACTTACCACCGATACAGTTGTTGCAAAAAACAGCAAAACAGTTACTAAGCACACTATCTAATAGCCCAACAATTTAACCCAGCTGTGACTATTGCACTGCTTGCAAGAAGCGGAATATGGGTACCAGGCAAAACACTCTCTAGTCCCGCCACAAGCGGAAGGATGTCACCATGGAACGTACACTCAGTTCCGATATGCTGTTTCAAGACCACTCATCCAGCGCCCGCAACGCATCACCGCTGGGCCTGATCGCCGCACTGTTGTTATGGCAGCGCCGCATCACCAGCCGTCGCCAACTGGCGCGCCTGGATGCCCGCCTGCTGGCCGACGCCGGCATCAGCGAGGCCCAGCGTTACGCTGAGTTGAGCAAGCCGTTCTGGCGTTAAGCCTGGCGGCGCAAGCCGCTCAGCACGCACTGACGAACCCGCCCACGCCCAGCGTTGGCGGGTTTTGTCGTTATGCTCCCGGGCGAACAGCACAGCTTGCCGCGCCGCAAGCAGAACAGTTTGCTGAAAACAGCAACTGACCCCGTACACTTTTACCTGACTGTGACTGCCACGCTAGCCTGTGTCGCGCGACCATGGATGCTCATATACCGCCACGCCCGCCCCGTACGGGAAGGATCATTACCATGGAGCGCATTCTCAGCGAGATTCCAGCAGCACTCGACCAGCCACGCATCGACCCGCTCGCCCACCTGCGCGCGACCCTCAAACGCTGGCAGCTGAATACCCGCACCCGCCGCCAGCTGGCCAGGCTGGATCCACACCTGCTGGCCGATGCCGGCATCAGCCCCGGCGAACGCCTGGCAGAACTGGACAAACCGTTCTGGCGTTAAGCCAGCATGGTGTGTCGACTGGTCCCTGAGCTAGGCTTCAATAAGATGGCGTGGCCGATTGCCACGCCTGTGCAAACTGGCTCAGGAGTTTCACGATGATCACCTTGCGTGCACTTGGTTTTTCCGCTTTATGGGTGCTGGCCACCAGCGCCTCGGCTTCCAGTTTCGTCGCCACCACCGATACCCTGGCCGGCGCCCTCATGGGCACCTCGGACGCGACGTCCGATGCCACCTCTTCGCTGCGTGACGACAAGCTCGTGCTAGCCGCCCGTAGCGACGCTGCCAGCTTCATCGCCAGCCAGGGTGCCATCCGTGGCGTGCGGCTGGAGGCGGCGCTGCAGCATATTCGTCAGCAAGCCCCTGAACTGGCCGCCGACGATGAGCAACTGGCGCAGGCGATTCTTAGCCGCTGAAGCAGCGGGCACACCGCTAATTAGCCGCACTGGCTCAGGCCTGATGCAGTAGGCGGCCATGTGCAGGAACTGTCCGCGCTGATAGCCATCCAACCCTCATCATCTGGTTTCCCGGAGATTGCCATGCATCGTTCCTTGCTTGTCGCTGTCGCCCTGCTTGCCGTGTCCGTCGGCACTGCCCAGGCGCAAACCCTGGTTGCCACCAGCAATATCATCGTGCAGGCGCTTGACCGTACGTTCGACTTCACCTCGGACACCACCACCTCGGTGCGTGACTCGAAAATCGTCCTGGCCGCGCGTGACGATGCTGCCAGTTTCGTCGCCAGCCAGGGCGCCATCCGCGGCGTGCAACTGGAAGCGGCACTCGGCACCATTCGCAGCCGCGTGCCGGAAGCGCAGCACGCCTCCGATCAGATACTGGCCGAAGCCATTCTCGCCAGGTGAATCTGACCCGCACCTGGCTGCTGGCCCTTACTCTTCTGACCAGTGTCGGCAGCCATGCCGAGCTGCGCCTGGCGCTGGATAGCGATGCGCTCAACAGTAGTGAACGGCAGGCCAGTCAGGCGCTGTTGAACGAAGCGCTCGCGGCCCTGCCAGCAGGCTTCAAGCAACGCCTGGACCGGCGCGTCAAGGTGCGCTGGCGACCGATGCAGGCCGAGGTGTACGGTCGCGCCGGACGCTTCAGCGGCATCGAATTGAACAGCCAGCTGCTGCCGTCACTTAGCGATGGCAGCGCCGCCACTACGCCAACCCAGCGCCCGCATGGCAACGTGCGCCGCGAGCTGCTGGCCACCGTGCTGCACGAACTGACCCACCTCTATGACCGTGCACAGCTCTGGCCGCAGGACGAAAAACGCCTGCTGCAACGCTGCCGACAGCGCCTCGCCAGCCTCGGCCCAATAGGTTTGCCCGACGCCTGCCGTGGCCAGACCGCAAGACGCTTCACCCTCAGCGACGACCCGCGCCTGCTTGACCTGGCTGGCTGGCCGCAACAGGTCGGCCGGCGCGGCGCGCGCGAGCAGGCCAACGGCCAGGTGGCGCGCAGCCCGGATGTCTACGAGTTGAACAACCCGCGCGAGTTCGTCGCGGTGAACCTCGAGTACTTCCTCCTCGACCCCAGCTACGCCTGTCGCCGACCCTCGCTGGCACGCCATTTCAGCGCGCATTTCGCCGGCTGGACAGCGGCCAACCAGCAGCCCTGCACCGACGGCTACGCCTACCTCAACGCCGGCCGCGATTTCGCCCGCCAACCGCTGGGTACCCTCGACCCGGCACGGGTCTATCAGGTCGACTACCTGCTCGCCGAGGCCAACCAGGAATGGGCCAGCCGCTGGGGCCACAGCATGCTGCGCCTGGTGATCTGCGCCCCCGGCCGGCCACGCGGGCCGGATTGCCGCCTGGACCTGGACGAACACCTGGTGCTGTCCTACCGCGCCTTCGTCGGCGATCTGCAGCTGTCCAGCTGGGACGGCCTGACCGGCGCCTACCCGTCGCGCCTGTTCGTCCTGCCGCTGGCCCAGGTGATCGAGGAATACACCAAGGTCGAACTTCGCAGCCTGGCCTCGGTACCACTGAAGCTCGACCGCGTGCAGCTGGAGCAACTGGTCACCCGTGCCGCCGAACAGCACTGGAGCTACGACGGCGACTACTACTTCATCTCCAATAACTGCGCGGTGGAAACCCTCAAGCTGCTGCGTAGCGGCAGCCAGCACCCGCGCCTGCAGGCGCTCGACAGTATCCTGCCCAACGGCTTGCTCGAGACTCTGGTAGCGCGTGACCTGGCCGATCGCAGCGTGCTCGACGACCCGCGCGAGGCGCTGCGCCTGGGCTATCGCTTCGACTCCTTCCGCGACCGCTACCAGGCCATGTTCGCGGTGCTGCAACAGCGCCTGCCGATCGCCCAGGCCAACGTCGAGGACTGGCTGGAGCAGAGCGCCGAGGTCCGCCGGCCCTGGTTCGCCAAAGCCGACCTGCGGGCCAGCGCCGCGCTGTTGCTGCTCGAGCAAGCCGCGCTACGCCGCCAATTGCTGTTGGCCCAGGACGAACTCAAGCGCCGCTACCTCACCGGTCGTGCGGCCAAGGATCCGAGCCTGAACAAAGCCGGCGGCGCCTTGGAACAGATCCTCGTCAACAGCGGTTTTCTCAGCCGGCCGGCGGAGCTGCTCGAGGGCGGATACGGTCTGCCGCAACGCGCCGAGTGGCAACGCCTGGAAGCCGAGAGCCGCAACCGCCAGCAGCAACTGCGCCAGCTCAGCGACGACCTCGACCAGGAAGTGCGCAACTTGCTGGAACCGGCGCGCATGGCGGAACTGGAGGCCAACGAAGTCAACCTGGTGCAGCTCGGCGAACACCTGCGCAGGCTGCACGAGGCCAGCGGCGGCTTAATGCTGCCGTAGGCCGTGCAGGGCAACGGCGCTCAAGGCTTCGCCATGGCCGCCCTAAGGGATGTGCTCCTGCTGCTCCTGCGGTAACTGCTCGTCCACATGCAGCCAGGGCAAACGGCTCTGCACCCAGATATGCCGGTCCGCCGGCGCCCGTTCCGGCTGATCCAGGGTGGCAACGGTGATATCCAGGGTCTCAGGACTGAGCGTGGTGAACAGGGTCAGGTGGGCGCCACAACTCGGACAGAAACTGCGCGTGCAACTGGCTGACGAGACGAACTCGGTCGGCGTACCGGCCAGCCACGCAAAGCTTGCCAGTGGCACCGTGATCCAGGTGGTGAGGATGCCGCCGGTACTGCGGCGACAGATCGAGCAGTGGCAATGGGCGATGTCGCGCAATGCTGCGCGGAATTGATAGCGCAAGGCGCCGCACTGACAACCACCGCTGTGCACGTCGCTCATAAGCCCCTCCTCGATCGGCACTAGCCTCAGCCTAATACCGTTAACGGCCTTGCGCCGCTGTGCCGCGCTCTCCAAGATAGCCGCTGGTCCGAAGGCGGAGGTTGCCGTGCTGGAGTTGTTGCAGGCCTTGTGGCCATTGTTCGCCTTGATCGTCGCCGGCTTTTACCTGCGCCGCTGGGACTTCCCCAACGAAGCCTTCTGGCCCGGTGCCGAGCGGCTGAATTACTTCATCCTGTTTCCCGCCCTGCTGTTCAGCAGCCTGGCCAGGGCGCCGCTGGACAACCCGGCGCTGCCACGCCTGGCCCTGGCGGTGATGCTCGGCCTGGGTATCGCCTGGCTGGCGCTGCTCCTTTTGCGGCGCCTGCGCGGCTGGCCGGCCGGACGTTTCGGGGCCTTCAGCCAGGGCGCGCTGCGCTTCAACACCTACCTGGGCCTGGCCGCAGTGGGCAGCCTGTACGGCCAGGACGGCTTGAGCCTGGCCGCCCTGATGCTGGCCCTGATGGTGCCCACGGTCAACGTGCTGTCAGTCTGGTCACTGACCGCCGAGCGCGGCGTCAGTGCGCGCAGTCTGCTCCTGCCTATTCTCAAGAACCCGCTGATTCTCGCCTGCCTCGGCGGCGTCCTGATCAACCTCAGCGGGCTCGGCCTGCCCGGCGGCAGCGAGCGCCTGCTCGGCCTGCTCGCCGCCGCCAGCCTGCCGCTTGGCCTGCTCTGCGTCGGCGCCGCGCTCAAGCCCGAACAACTCGGCGGCGAAATTCCCGCCCTGGCCTGGAACAGCGTCCTGCGCTTGCTGGCCATGCCCCTGCTGGCCTGGGCCGTGGCCTATGGCCTGCAATTGCCCGCGCTGGAAAGCAGCGTACTGGTGCTGTTCTTCGCCCTGCCGACGGCACCGACCGCCTATGTACTGACCCGCCAACTGGGCGGCGACAGCCACCTGATGGCCGGCATCATCACCCTGCAGACGCTGTTGGCGGCTGCTAGCCTGCCCTTGCTACTGATACTGGTGGTGGGCTGAAGACCTGACTCGTCAGGCGTTAAAAATATTGGACTACCACAGATACTGAAAACAAAATATATTCGTTTAAAAACAGCTATATAAGCCAATATTTCTCAATAATCAGCATACCGGCCGCTTGGTTTTCTCCACAAATATCGTGCTATTCGTTTGACATATTTTACGGCTTTGGCAGACTGAGCCGGTGTTTCGACTACCCGAGAGCGCCGAAAACTGGTTCAACCGCCGCCCTCCCGGCAAGCCTCTTGCAGCCTGTTGCATCTACCCAGGCGCCCGTCGACACCGGTAACAAAAACAGGAAGCAGTGCCGCAGCGACGGCCCTTCCTGCACAGCAACGGCAGACTTTCTCTGCCCCAAGGTGATCTATGTCCAACAACAGCGGCACTATTTCCAACGCCAAACGCAAGCCCGTGGTCCTTATGTCCATGGGCGCCCAGGAACGGAAAGGTCATGCCTATCAGGTGATGACTCACAAATACATCGCCCCCCTCGTCGAGTTTTCCGGCTGCGTACCGCTGCTGGCACCGACCTGCTTCGGCACCGATGACCTCGCGCAATACCTCGACATGGTCGACGGCGTGTACCTCACCGGCGCCGGCAGCAACATCGACCCGGCCCTCTACAACCAGGAAAACCTCACTCCAGACAAGGCCCAGGATCGCGATCGCGACCTGTTCGACCTGCCGCTGATCCGCGCCGCAGTTGCGCGTGGCCTGCCGATCTTCGGCATCTGCCGCGGCATGCAGGAAATCAACGTGGCCCTGGGTGGCGATATCCACCAGAAACTCTATGCCGTCGGCGGCTTCGACGACCACCGCGAGGACTCCAGCGACCCGGTGGAGGTGCAATATGGCGAAAGCCACAATGTGCGACTGGTCCCCGACAGCTGGCTGGCCGACTTGCTGGCGAAGGATGAGATCACCATCAACTCGCTGCACGGCCAGGGTATCGCCACCCTGGGCGAAGGCCTTGAAGCACTGGCCTACGCCGAAGACGGTCTGATCGAAGCCATCCATGCGCCCGGACTGGCGCAATTCACCCTCGCGGTGCAGTGGCACCCGGAATGGCAAGCCAGCGCAAACCCCGACTCGGTGAAAATCTTCCAGGCCTTCGGCGCGGCCTGCCGCCAGCGCGTGGCGCAGACGGCGGCGGCTAACCTGCGCTAGTGCACAGTGCTTTGCGGCCGAGTTTCTGCGCGCAGGCGCTCGGCCGCAGGTGCGGAAGCGGGCGGGCTATTCGAGGGTGAACCACTGCACCTCGACCCGGCGGTTCTGCTCGCGGTCCTGGCCGAGCGGCTCAACGCGCGGCTTGCTGGTCGCGTTGCTGCAGATAGCCGTCGAGTATCAAGCGGTAATGATTGCCCGCCTGCAACTGCGCCAGGCCCTGGTTGAACGTCAACAACACCGGCTCGGCGCGCGGGTGACGACGCGACACGATCAGGTGCAGGCTCCTCTCGGGAAAAGCGCTCTGCGAGCGACGAAAGTGACTGGAAGGCTCTCCCGTGGTGTCCAGCGCGGCCTCGCCAATTGGCCCATTGGCGATGAAAAAATCATCGCGCTGGAGCAACAGCAAGCGGGCGCACTCGTTTAGCCCCTGGGGCGCATGCCGCGTCAGCAGGCCTTGCTCGACCATACCCTGGATGGCCACCGGTAGCTGCCAGCCGAGCGGGTAGCACAGGCGCTTGCCAGCCAGCGCCGACAGGTCGTCGACCTCGTAGACCTCCCCAGCCCGACTGAACAGATGCTGCCTGACCACCAACAGCGGATCGGAGAACAGGTAGTCCTGCTCCATCTCCTGCGAGCGCACGTAGGGGAAGGTAGCGTCGTACTGCGCTAACAGGGTCATGTGCAGGCCGCGGTTCCAGGGTCGCCAGTCCAGCTCACTTTGCACCTGCCCCTGACTGAGGGCCGTCTGCACCACCTGGGTGAGGAGGCCGCCACCGGGCAATGCCTTGCCGGTAAAGGGCGCATAGCCATCCCCGGTGACCAGCTGCATGGACTCAGCAGAGGCGAGGGGAACGAACCACAGACTCGACAACAACATCAGCAACCGACCAACTCTCATGAATACTCATTCCTTTCGTTAACTGGCGCAGGGTGGCACCTGAATAGATCCGCGCGACAGAGTGGCGCGAAGCGGCTACCCAGCGAAAGCGCATCAGGCCACCCTAACAGCCAGGTGTTCAGTCGAACAACGCCAATTGGCCAGCATCCTTACCCGCCGGCGGCACCGGCAAAACCACCACCGCCAGCCGTTCGGCCAATCCCGCCGCGCGCTCGGCGCGGGTGGCCACCGCCTCGGCCAGACGCGCCGGCAGGCCCCAGATTTCCACCTTGTGCTTGGCCCGGGTGATGCCGGTGTAGAACAGGCTGCGACTGAGTAGCGGGCTGGGTTGCTCGGGCAGCGCCAGCAGCACTTCGCTGAACTCCGAGCCCTGGCTCTTGTGCACGGTCATGGCGAAGGCGCTGTCGTGGCTGGGCAGGCGTGCCGGGGCGAAGGGGCGGTAACCGTCCTCACTTTCGAAGAACACCCGCAGGCCGTGTTCGCTGTGCAGGCAGATGCCGATATCGCCGTTAAACAGGCCGAGGGCGTAGTCGTTCTGCCGCACCATCACCGGCCGGCCGACATACCAGCGTTCGCGGCTGGCGACCTGGCTGCGCCTCTTCACCCGTGCTTCCAGCGCTTCATTGATCCCGGCCACGCCCCAGGCACCTTCGCGCTGGGCGCAGAGGGCACGGAAGTCGTTGAAGGCGGCGAAGGCCGCCTGTGGATCGGCGCTTTTCGCCGCGGCGAGAAAGGGCGCGTAGCCCCGGTCCAGCCGCTCGAGCAGATCCTGCGGAGTCGGTTGGGCATTCCAGGCCAGATCGCTGCGCTGTTCCTTGAGCAAATTCAGGGTGCCGCCGACGTCGCCGCCGTTGATCCGCCGCGCCAGCTCACCGATGCCGCTGTCGCCGGCAAAACGGTGGCTGTGAGTCAGCAGCACCACGGCATCGCCCAGGCGTGAAGCCGGCTGTGCGACCAGTACCTGTTGGCCGGTGATGCGTTGCAGGTCGGCGGCCGCCTGGGCGTCGAAGCCGCGGCCCGCGCAGAGCTCGGCGAATACCGCGCCGGCTTCCACCGCACAGAGTTGGTCCTTGTCGCCGAGCAGGATCAACCGCGCGCTGGGCGGGAGGGCATCGATCAGCTTGGCCATCAGCGCCAGGTCGACCATCGAGGCTTCGTCGACCACCAGCACATCCAGCGCCAGCGGGTTGGCCGCGTTATGCCGCACCTGCGGGCTGTCGCCACGGCTGCCGAGCAGACGGTGCAGGGTGCGCGCCTGTTCCGGCAGCGCCGCCTTGACCGCCTCGCTGACCGGCAGGCTGGCCTTGGCATTACGGATCGCCTCGGCCATGCGTGCCGCCGCCTTGCCGGTGGGCGCGGCCAGGCCAATGGCCATTCGCTCACCGCCAGGTTGTTCGAGTAGCGCGGCGAGCAGACGCACCACGGTGGTGGTCTTGCCGGTGCCGGGGCCGCCGGAGATCACCGCCAGCTTGCGCCGTACCGCCTGGGCAGCGGCCAAGCGCTGCCAGTCGGGTTGTTGGACGTTGAAGGCGAACAGGCGAGTCAGGCTTGCGCTCAGTTGAGCCTCGTCGACCGTCGGCAGATCAGCCGCACGGCTTAGTAGCTGCTCGGCGAGCTGGCGCTCGTAGGCCTGAAAGCGCGCTAGATAGAGCCGCCCGTGGTCGAGGATCAGCGGGCTGAAGTCGCCGTCGCCACCGACCAGCGACGAGGCCTGCAGTTGCGCCTGCCACTCGGCCAGGGCCGGCAGACAGAACGCGTGGTCCGCCCAGGGCCGCTGCCCGGCCCGCCGCGCCAGCGGTAGGCAGACATCGCCGTTATCCAGCGCCGCACAGAGCAGCGCCGCCGAGATCAGCACCAGCGGTTCGGCCGCCGGGTCGAGGCGCCGCAGGCTGTCGACCAGGGCACGTTCCAGGGGGCCAAGTGGCAGATCGGCCAGGTTCATAGACCACCCCGGTAAGGCGCGTCGTGCGCGCCGCAATAGCCCGAATGGCTGCGCACGGCGCACCCGACGAATAACACGCGTTCAGGCCTCATGACTTGCCCTCGAACAACCGATCCAGCGCATCCAGCAAGCCATCCGCTGGACGAGAAAAGTACACCCCGGCGCTAGGCATGCCGCGCAGGAACAGGTAATAGGCGCCGCCTAGTTGGCTGCCGTCGAAGTCGGCCAGGCGTTGACGCAGGAAACGCCGGAGCGCCACCAGGTAGATCAGGTATTGCAGGTAGTAATGCTCGCCGGCCAGAGCCTGGAGCAGGCGTTCGCCGCCATAGTAGCTGGCGTCCGGGCCGAGCCAGTTGGACTTGTAGTCGGCGATATACCAGCGGCCGTCGTGCTCGAAAGTCAGGTCGATAAAGCCTTTGAGGAAACCCTTGAGGCTGTCGAACTCCAAACGGGCGGCGGCTTCGCGCATCGGCGCGGCCAGGCCATGAGCCGGATCGGTGAGGATCGCGCGCAGGCGCTGCAGATCGAGATTGACCACTGGAAAGGTGAAGCCCAGCTCCGGCAGGCGGCGCGCCGACTGCAGGCTGGCCAGGGTCAGGCCGGCGCCGTTGAGATCGCTGTCGATCACCTGCTGCAACTGACTCAACGCCACCTCGCTCCAGTCGCAGCTGATGCCATGACCGCGCAGCGCCGGCTCGATCAGCTCAGGCAATGGCGCCTTGCCGCGTGCCCAGTCTTCCAGGATCGCATGCAGGCAGGTGCCGGCGCGGGCGCCGCGGGGGAAGGCGAAGAAGCCGCTACCCGGCTCGCTGGCGGCGGGCAGCACCAGGCTGTCGCGGTCCGGCGCTTCCATGTGCATGCCGGAAGCCAGGCCGGAGAAGCTGCCGATGCGCCAGGCGCTGTGCAGGCTGCGGTTCATGTGGTCCAGCTGCTGGGGCGGCGGTGCGCGGCGCTCACCGGCGGCGCTGGCTTCACTCTCGCGCAGTGCTTGCACGGCCATATGGCCGTGGCTTGAGCCCACCAACTGATCGATTTCGCCGCGCAGGCCGCTGGGGCTGAGCGCTTGCAGATGGCCGGCGAGTTCGCCCAGGGCATCCTCTCCCGGCAACTGGCGACCGTGCAGCAGCCAGGCCAGGGCACTGCTGTGCAAGCCAGCCTCGCTGAGCGTGCCGTCCTTTTTCGGCTTGCAGTCCACCGGCCCCCAGTGCAACCAGAGGCGGTCGCGGGCGCGGGTCAGGGCCACGTAGGTCAGGCGCAGGCGCTCGGCGAAACGCTCATGGCGGGCGCGTTCGCGGTGCGTATCAAAGTCTTCGCCACCCAAATCGAGCAACGGCGCACCGTCGTCGGCATGGCAGGTGATGTCTTCGCTCTGACGCAGCAAGGCGCCGTCCCACAGGTAGGGGCAGAACACCAGGGGGTATTCCAGGCCCTTGGACGTGTGGATGGTGACGATCTGCACCCGCTCGGCATCGCTTTCCAGGCGCAACAGGGCTTCTTCACCGTGGCTTTCGGCGCTGCGCTGGGCGTTGAACCAGCTCAGCAATTGCTCCAGCCCCGGCCGTTGCAGGCTCTCGCTCTGCAGCAGTTCGGCCAGGTGTAGCAGGTTGGTCAGCCGGCGCTCGCCATCGACCAGGGCGAGCAGACGCGGCGCCACCTGCTGCTCGTCCAGCCAGGCGCGGAAGGCGCGCATAAAACCCTGTTGCTGCCAGAGTTGGTGGTAGCGCTCAGCGGCTTCGCGTTCGCTATCCCAGGCCTGGGCGTCGTCCTGGCAGGCCGCCAGATCCGCGGCACTACGGCCAAGCAGGCGGCTGGCCAGGGCGTAGCGCAGCGCACCTTCGCGGCCGGGCTCGGCGTAGGCGGCCAGCACCGCGGCCAGCTCGCCGGCCTCTTCGCTGTGCCAGACGTTTTCCTTGCCGCGGCGCACGCTGGGCACCCCGCGCGCGGCCAGCTCGGCGGCGACGTCTCCAGCCTGACGGTGGCTGGCGACCAGGACGGCGATATCGCCGCCCTTGAGCGGAGTCCGCTCGCCCTGCGCCTCGAAATAGGCCTCGCCGCGACTGCTCGCCGCCAGCAAGGCGGCGATGCGCCGGGCTGTATCGCGGGCGACCAGAGCGCCGGCTTCGCCCTTGCCGAGGTAGTCGTCGTCCAGCCAGACCAGGGCCAAGGGCGCGTCCTGCTCTGCATCGACAACCGGTAGCACCAACTGCGCCCGTGCCCGCTGGCTGGCACCGACTTGCGGATAGCTCAGGCCCGGCTCGGCGAACGGCATGGGCCGGTCGAACAGCTGGTTGAGCGCGGCAATCAACTCGGGGGTGGAGCGGTGGTTGGTGGCCAGGCTGTACTGGCGCGCCGCCTCGTCGCGAGCCTTGAGGTAGGTGGCCAGGTCCGCGCCCCTGAAGGCGTAGATCGCTTGTTTCGGATCACCGACGAAACACAGGTCGCCCTGGTGTTCATAGATCCGCCGGAACACCTGGTACTGCACCGGGTCGGTGTCCTGGAACTCGTCGATCAGCGCTACCGGGTATTGTTCGCGCAGGGTGCCGGCCAGGTGTTCGCCGCCCTCGCCGTAGAGGCCCTGCTGCAGCTTGTTGAGCAGGTCGTCGAAGGCCAGCAGACGCTGGGCGGCCTTGCGCTGCGGCAATTGTTGGTTGAGCTGGCCGATCAGGCGTACCTGCAGGTCGATCAGGCGTTGCTCGGCTTCAGGCTGCGCGGTCTGCAGGGCGTCGCACAGGCCTTGCAGGGCATCGGCCAGCGGACTGTCCGGCGCACTGCTGCCCTTCTTGCTGGCCTTGGCCAGGCCTTCACGCGCCAGCCGCTGGTGCGCCTCGGTCTTGCTGAACAGCGCGGCGGCATCGCTGAAGTAGCCGTCCAGCTCGCCTTGCCAGGCGCCGAGCTTGAGCGGGTTGCACATATTGCTCTTGAAGCCGTCGAAGGCCTTGAGCTGCTGCAGCCATTCACCGCTCAGTTGCTGCCAGCAGTCCCGCGCGTGCTGCCAGGCATTGCGCAGGGCGCTCATCTCGCTGCTGGCACCGGGCTGCGGCTCGATGCGCAGGTAGGGTTTGCCCAGGTGGTTGCGCAGACGCTGGCGCAGGCTCTGCGGCGTCAATTTGTGCTGTACCAGAAAGGCCGCCCACTCCGGCTCGGCGGCGGCCAGCTCGTGGCGCCAGAGGTCGGCGAGCAAGGCGTCGAGAATCTCGCGGTCGTCGTGGGTCAGCTCGTTGTCGAAGTCGCCGCCGGCCTCGAATGCGGCGTCCTGCAGCGCACGCTGGCAGAAGCCGTGGATGGTGAAGATCGCCGCCTCGTCGAAGCCGTGCACCGCCAGCAGCAGACGCCGATGACTGGCCGCGTCCGGGTACTCGGCGTGCAAGCGATTGAGCAACTCGTCCGCGCCGGGGCCGGCGTCGTAGACCGCCAGCAACTCGGCCAGCCGCAAGCGAATGCGCTCGCGCAATTCGGCAGTGGCCGCGGTGGTGAAGGTCACCACCAGGATCTGGCTGACGCTGAGGCGCTTCTCCAGCAGCAGGCGGGCGTACAGGGCGGTCAGGGTCCAGGTCTTGCCGGTGCCGGCGCTGGCTTCGATCAGCGAGCGGCCGGCGAAACTGTCGTGCAGCAGGTCCAACGGTGCGCTCGTCATGCCTCATCCTCGTCACTGCCGCGCAGGGCATCCAGGGCCGGGCCGTAGAGCTGTTCGGCCAGCGCCTCGAAACGTGCGTCCAGCGGGTCGCGGTCGCGGAAGGCCAGGGCGTTCCAGGGGTCCTGACCTTCGCCAGTCATATAATCGTTGCCTTGCCACATGACCCGCGCTTCGCTGCGCGCGGCGTCGAGCGGTTCCTTACGGCCGGGCTTGCGCCATTTACGGGCGAAGCCATAACTGCACTTGGCCAGCACCGGCAGCGGTTCGCACAGCGCGCTTTTATAGGCTTCGAGCCAGGGTTCGAGCAGTTGCAACGGGTTGGCCAACGGCCCCAGGCGCCATTCGCTTTTCGGCGACAGCAGACGGCTGTCGCGGGCGATGTCCGCGGTGGCGGCGCAATTGAGCAGCAGGTGGCGCAGCCAGAACGGCGCCAGCTCCCAGGCGCCGAGATCGCGCAGGCGGTAGTCGAACAGGCCGCTGGCGCTGACGCCGTCGAGCCAGCCGTGGATGCGCACGCCGGCCAGCTGGATATCCACCAGCAGCGGTTGCGGCGCATCACTCGGCCGCTCGTCGAACAGGGTCGGGGCGAAGGCGCGGATCGGCCCACGAATCTGCCCCCAGTGCGCCTGGCCCAGTTCGCCCACCGGCAACCAGCCTGAGGCGGCGGCCACGCTGCGTTCCGCACGCTCGCTCCAGCCTTGCTCGACGGCCCGCAGCGCCAGTTGGCGCAGGCCGTGTTGGCTAGTCCATTCGACGCTGAAGGGTTCGTCGCCGGCCAGGGCTTCCTCGCTTTGCGCCAGGCGCAGGCCGAGGCGCTGTTCCAGCAGGTAGCGCGCCGGGTGCTTGAAGCAGTGGATCAGCTGGCTGGGTTCCAGGGTCAGCTGATCGCCGCCCGGCGCGGCCAGGGTGCTGGCGAAGGGCTGCGGTGCTGCGACCGCCTCACTCAGGCGCTGGGCGGCGCGGAACCAGGGCGCGGCGAAACCGGCCTGTGCGCCACCGGCGAAGTTGCCAGAGGCGAAGGGCTGCAGCGGGTGCTGGTGGGTAATGCGCGCGCTGGCCGTTTGCGTCTGTGGATCGGCGCAGACCGCGGTGAGGTCGATGACATCCAGCAGTTCGCTGACCAGCACCGAGGGTGGCAATACGGCGTTACTGCGCGGGTCGCGGCCGACGTAGCTGAGGTACAGGCCGCCACGCGCCGAGAGCAGGGTTTCCAGCAGCAGGTAACGGTCGTCGAGGCGCCGGGCGCGGTCGCCACGCCGGGGTTTCTGGCCGATCAGGTCGAAGCCGGCGGCCGGGGTGCGCCGTGGCAGGGCGCCGTCATCCAGGCCGAGCAGGCAGACCAGGCGGAACGGCAGGCTGCGCATCGGCACCATGGTGCAGAAGGTCACCGCGCCGGTGAGGAAACCCGAGGCGCCGCCGCCCTGCTCCAGCGCCGACGTCAGTTGCTGGCGGATCAGCGCCAGCTCCAGCGGTCGCTCGATGCCGGAAGCCAGCGCTTGATCCTGCAGCGCCGCGCAGGCTCTGGACAACAATAACAAGGTGTCACCGGCCTCGCGCTCGTCGAACAGGCCGTCGACCAACTGCAACAGGGTCTCGGCCCATTCGCTCAGGCTGCGTGGGTGCTGCAGGCTCTGCGCCAGGGCGGCCAGGCGCTCGACGAAGGCGATCAGGCGCCCAAGCAACTGCGCGCGGCCACCTTCCAGGGCATCCAGCGGCCAGCTGTCGCCGAGCAAGGGAGCCTGTACGCCGGCCAGTTGTGGCGGCGCGGCGAAGCCCAGCAGCAGGCGATCCAGGCCCTGGCGCCAGGTAAAGGCGCTGTCGGCCGGCAGACCCAGTTGCTGGCGATGCGCGCCGTCGCGGCCCCAGCGCACGCCGGCCTCGCGCAGCCAGTCGCGCAGCAACGTCAGGTCCTCGGCTTCGATACCGGCGCGGCGGGCGATCGCCGGCTGCTCCAGCCAGGCGAGGATTTCCTCGGCGGCAAAGCGGCTGTCGGGCAGCGCCAGCAGGTTGAGGAAGGCTTCGATCAGGGGGATTTCCGCGCGCAGGCTGCGGTCGGCCAGGCTGAAGGGAATGCGGGGGCCGGCCATCCGTGGGCCGCCGGTTTTAGCCGCGAAAATCGCCTCGATATAAGGCGCGTAGCGCTCGATATCCGGGGTCAGTACCACCACCTGGTCCGGGGTCAATTCAGGCTCGGTGGCAAAGCGGGCGAGCAACTGGTCATGCAGGATTTCCACCTCGCGCAGCGGCGAATGGGCGATATGCAGCTCCAGCGAGCGGTCGTCCTCGCGCAACAGCAGGCGTTCACCGGCCGGGCGGGTGCGCAGGCGCAGGATGTCGTTCTGCAGCGCCTGCAGCAGGCTGGCGTCGTGCAGATCGTCATCCTCGGAGTACAGGCCGGTTTCCTGACTGCCTTCGGCCGAAGCCAGGGAGAACAGGCTGTCGAAGAAGTCGCGGCCCTGCTTGCCCAGGCTGGCCAGTAACGGATGGCCGACATCCAGGTACCAGTCATCCGGGCTCAGCTCGGGTTGCCGGGCCAGCTCGCGGATATCGCGAATCTCGCCCCAGGCCTCGCGGCAGGGGTTGAGGGCAAAGATCACCACCTCGGTATGCCGCGCCAGGCCTTCGAGCACGCGCAGATGGTGGGTCGGCAGGCTGCTGATGCCGAACACCAGCAGGCGCTCGGGCAGATTGGCGATGGCCGTATCGTCGTACAGGCGGCGCAACAGGTCTTCGAGCAACCGCGCGCGATGCGGATGGCCATCGCGGGTCAGCTCGCGCCAGAGCAGCGCCTGCCAGGCTTCGTCCGGCCCCAGGTCGAGCAGCTCATTGCGCTCCCAGGCGGCCAGCCAGTCGTCGCGATACAGCAGGTATTGGTCGAATACGTCGGCGATCTTGCTGGCCAGCGACAGGCGCCGGCGCTCGTCGCCGCCCTCCAGGTAATGCGCCAGACGCGGCGCCTCGCCCAGCTTGCTCGGCTCGCACAGCCAGTCGTACAGGCGCCAGGCCAGGGTGGTCGGGGCGAACGCCGATTGCTCCGGCAGCTGCCCCAGAACCAGGCGCGACAGGTCCCAGACGAACTTGGCCGGCAACTGCACCTCGAGCTGCATGGCAATGCCCTGCTTGCGCGCCAGCTCCAGGGTCAGCCAACGGCCCATGCCCTGACTCGGCACCACCACCAACGCCGGGGCGAAGGGCTCATGCAGCGGCTGGGCGAGCAGCGTAGTCGCCAGTTCGCCGAGGGTTTCCAGGTCGGGGGCATGATAAAGATTGAGCATGGTTGGCACTGCATCCGTTGCGAAGCGCTAGCAGCCTGTCGGATTCGACCGGCTGTGGCGAGGGGAAGCCCGGGGTCCGACTTTTCGGGTTGAGGCAGTTTTGCTGCTTTTTCGAGGCCAATAGCTGGCTATTTAACGAAAACGCATAGCAAAACTAACCACGCCCGGCTTTCCCACAGTAGGCCAGCGTTAAGTCCGCCAGGCTGCTAGATTAACCAGTCTGGCAGCGCGGGGCGACAGCCAGTGTCGCCCGAGCGCGAGGATACGAGTACACAAGACCAGGAGGCACGAGGAACGCCACGATCTGAGCTTCAAGCTCAAGCTGGAGCGCGGCTTCGGCCAAGCCGACGGCGCCATCAAGCGGTTGCCGAGCCATGCCACTTAGGTGCAAGTGCCGGCAGGGAGCGCGTCTGCCACCCTGGCGTCCAGCAGTCCAATGAGGAAATCGCCATGCCCACCCTTGCCTTCGATGTTTACGGCACCCTGATCGACCCCAGCGACGTCACCCGGCAACTGCGCACGACCCTCGGCGAGCGCGCCGAGGTCTTCTACCAGAGCTGGCGCGACAAGCAGCTGGAGTACAGTTTCCGGCGCGGCCTGATGGGCGCCTACGTGGATTTTGCCCAGTGCACCCGTGAGGCTCTGGCGTTTGTTTGTGCGCAGACCCAGGCCCCGTTTGACGCCGCGGCGCAACAAGGCTTGCTGGATGCCTGGAGCCACCTGCCGGCCTTCGCCGACAGCGCCTCAGGGCTGCTCGCCCTGCAACAACGCGGGATTCGCCTCTATGCCTTCTCCAATGGCAGCCAGGCAGCAGTCGGTGCCCTGCTCAAACAGGCCGGCCTGGTGGACTTCTTCGACGAAATCGTCAGCGTCGAGGCGGTACGTAGCTTCAAGCCGGCGCCGCTGGTTTACCAGCACCTGCTGAGCCGCACCGGCAGCGCCGCCGCAACCACCTGGCTGGTCTCCAGCAACCCCTTCGACGTGCTCGGTGCAAGCCACGCCGGCCTGCGCAGCGCCTGGGTCAAACGCAGTGAACAGGCCCAATTCGACCCCTGGGGCATCGAGCCGGATTTACAGGTCGCCAGCCTGCTGCAACTGGCCGAACGTCTGCCCGACTGAGCACCTACCTGGCCCTTGGCGGTTGGCGCGAACGCCAATCGCCGACTACAGCTTAAGATAAGCCCGATAAAAACTATTCGATCCCGGGCCAGCACTATCGACCTGGGCCCGGCGCCGCGGGTAACCTGCTCCACATCCGTTTGTTGCCCGCACGTGGGCGCCCCTGTCAGGGAGATGCACGATGCTGACCCTGCTCAATCTGCTTTCTGCTGTTGCCCTGCTGATCTGGGGAACCCATATCGTCCGTACCGGCATCCTGCGCGTGTACGGCTCGCAGCTGCGCAAGGTCCTCAGCCACAACGTCAGTAAGCGGCCCCTGGCGTTTGCCGCCGGTATCGGCGTCACCGCCCTGGTACAGAGCAGCAACGCCACCGCGCTGCTGGTCACCTCCTTCGTCGGCCAGGGTTTGATGGCGCTGACGCCAGCCCTGGCGATCATGCTCGGCGCCGACGTCGGCACGGCGCTGATGGCGCGGGTATTGACCTTCGACCTGAGCTGGCTATCGCCACTGCTGATTTTTCTCGGGGTGATCTTCTTCCTCTCACGCCGGCAAACCCGCGCCGGCCAGCTTGGCCGCGTGGGCATCGGGCTGGGCCTGATGCTCCTGGCGCTGGAGTTGATCGTCGCTGCCGCCACGCCGATCACCCAGGCCCACGGGATCAAGGTGCTGTTCGCCTCACTGACCGGCGACCTGCTGCTGGATGCCCTGATCGGCGCCTTGTTCGCCCTGATTTCCTACTCCAGCCTGGCCGCCGTGCTGCTCACCGCGACCCTGGCCGGCGCCGGGTTGATCAGCCTGCCAGTGGCCATTGGCCTGGTGATCGGCGCCAATATCGGCAGCGGCCTGCTGGCCTTCCTGACGGCTAGCCTGCAGACCCCGGCGGGGCGCCGGGTGGCGCTCGGCAGCCTGCTGTACAAGCTGATCGGCCTGATCCTGGTAATCCCCCTGTTGAACCCGCTGGTGAGCTGGCTTGACAGCCTGAACTGGCGCCCGGCCGAGTTGGTAATCGGCTTCCACCTGCTCTACAACAGCCTGCGCTGTGTGCTGATGCTGCCCAGCGTCGGGCCGATGGCGCGCTTCTGCAACTGGCTGCTGCCAGATCGCGCCGACACCGGCGGCGTCGCCCGACCGCGTCATCTCGACCCCACGGCCCTGGCCACACCGAGCCTGGCGCTGGCCAATGCGGTGCGCGAAACCCTGCGCATCGGCGATCTGATCGAGACCATGCTCAACCATCTGCTGGAAGTACTGCGCAGCAACCAGCCGGCGCTGAGCAAGGAGCTGCGCCGCCTGGATGACGATGTCGATGCCCTCTACAGCGCGGTCAAGCTGTACCTGGCTCAGGTGCCGCGTGAGGCGCTCAGCGATCAGGACAGCAGGCGTTGGGCGGAAATTCTCGAGTGGGCGGTCAACCTGGAGCAGGCCGGCAACATCATCGAGCGCATGCTCGGCAAGGTGCAGGACGAAAAAACCGCGCAACGCCATGCCTTCTCCGAGAGCGGCCTGGAAGAACTGACCGGCCTGCACGCCCAGCTGATGGCCAACCTGCGCCTGGGACTCAACGTGTTTCTCTCCGGCGACGCCGAGAGCGCCCGCCAACTGCTCCACGAGAAACGCCGCTTCCGCATCCAGGAACGCCGTCTGGCCCACGCCCACGTCGGCCGCCTGCATCGCCAGGTGGTGCAAAGCATCGAAACCAGCTCGCTGCACATGGAGCTGATCGGCGACATGAAACGTCTCAACTCGCTGTTCTGCAGCAGTGCCTATGCGGTGCTGGGAAGCAAAGAGACAGGCGCGCTGCATGCGGAGGAAGTGGGTGGCGAGTAGCGCCGAGCTATAGGCCCGTCACAGCAAGCCAGCGCCCAGCGCAAGCCCTCAGGCAAACGCCATTACCTCATGCACCGGCTTGCGCGGCTTCTGGGGCCAGTTGCCGGGCGCGGGGTAGCCCGCGGTGACCAGCATGACCGGCACCTCATTTGCGGCCAAGCCAAACTCGCGCGCCACGCCAGCTGCATCGAAACCGCTCATCGGCCCAGTCGACAGGCCCATGCCCTGGGCGGCGAGCATTAGCGTCATCGCGGCCAGGGAAGCAGAGCGCAGCGCCTCGTCGCGTTGTAACTGTGGATTGCCCTGATGCGAGCCCGTGGCCGCGGCGACCCAGCCCTCGACGATTGACTGATCGAGAATGCCCGCGTCGAGCGCCGGCTGCAGCGCATCGGCGAGGCCCTCATGCGCCGCCAGCGTGCCGCAGATGATGAAGGTGACCGGCGCTTCCAGCACCTGCCGTTGCCCGTAGGCCACTGTGTGTAGCCGCGCCTTGGCCTCGGCGGAGCGCACCGCGATGAACGTCCAGTTCTGCAGGTTGTAGGCCGACGGCGCGCGGGTGGCCAGGCCTACCAGTTCGCTGATGACTTGCTCAGACAGATCCCGATCGACTGCATAACGGCCGGTTGAAACCCGCGATTCGATCAGCTGCTTGATGGCGCTGGACATGCAATTCTCCTGGCGAAGGCTATGGGAGAAGCGGCGCAAACTCGATGCCGGTTCAGATAGGTATCAACGGACAACTTGCGGTTGTGGTGTTGACGCCGGGACGCTTGAGGCCCACTGCACCGCCAGGATGCTGCCGAGCACGGTCAACAGACCAACCAGCGACAACCCGGTGATGCTCTGGCCGAGTAATGCCCAGCCCATGACCACCGCCACCAGGGGGCTGAGCAGGCCCAGCGACGACACCGCGACCGGCGCCAGACGGGCAATGCCGCGAAACCACAGGGCATAGGCCAGCAGCGCACCGAACAACGAGAGATAGGCATACCCCAGCATGTGCGTGGTGCTCAGCGTCGGCAGGGGCGGGTCGACAAGCCAGGCCACCGGCGCCAGCATCAATCCGCCTAGCAACAGCTGCCAACCGGTGAGGGCCAGTAGGGGCATGGCCGGACGCCAACGCCGAGTCAAGTAAGTGCCGAGGGCCATGCACGCGGTGCCGACAAACGCCGCCGCGATGCCGATAGGGTCCCACACGGCGCCCGGCGCCAGCAGCAGAGCAGCCATGCCGGCGACCCCAAACAGGCTGGCACACACGGCCAGGTAGGCTGGTTGGCGCCGGTCCAGAGTCCACACTAGCCCAATCACCAGCAATGGCTGAATGGCTCCGACTACGGCCGCCAAGCCGCCTGGCAGGCGATACGCCGCGACAAACAACAAGGCCTGAAAGAAGCCGATATTCAGCGCCGCGAGCACCGCTAAGCGGCCCCACCCGGCACGCTTGGGTAGGTGCCGGCTGTATAGCACCAGCAATATCCCTGCTGGCAGAGTGCGCAGCAGGGCGGCTGTGAACGGGCGGTCCGGCGGCAGCAGCTCGGTGGTGACGATATAGGTCGAGCCCCAGATGGCCGGCGCCAATGCGGTGAGCAACGCATCGACCCAGGTTGGGTAGGTTTTTTCAGCGCTCATGTAATTACCTTCAACTCAAGATATAATTCGAGCCTGACATGAATTAATCTTGATATCAAGACAAGTGAGACTTCCTGATGAGTGCAGATCGACAGCCGGATGCGGTAGACGCCATCCTCGGGCAATGGCGCCGGGAGCGGCCGGATCTGGACCTAGGCCCGATGGCTGCCATCGGCCGGGTCAAACGCTGCTCCGTCCTCCTCGGCCGACTGCTGGACGAGACGTTCGCAACCTTCGGCATGAGCACCTGGGAGTTCGATGTGCTGGCCACGCTCAGGCGCTCCGGGAAGCCTTATTGCCTGGCCCCGACAGCCTTGTTCTCCACCCTGATGATCACCTCGGGCACCATGACCCATCGGCTGAAACGCCTGGAGGCCAGCGGCTGGATCGAGCGCGAAGCCAACCGCGAGGATGCGCGCAGCCTGCTGGTGCGCTTGACCCCGAGTGGACTGGAATTGGTTGACCGTGCCGTGGAGGCGCATCTGGAGAATGAGCGGCGCATCCTCGCACCGCTGAGCGCCGCCGAGCTGGCGGCGCTGGACGCGAGCTTGGCCACTCTGCTGGCGGTGTTGGAGCCGGCCCGCGACTGAGCCTTGCGGGTAATCCTCCCATTTTTAGCACTCGCCAGAAGTAGAGGTCAGGCCATACTCTCCAAAAGCGAAGCCGTTGTTGTCCCACTGCGTGAAATATGGCGCATTGCGCGTCATCTGGTAAGTACCAGGGCTCTTGGGCATCCAAAAAAACCAAGGTATAAAGAAAATAGATGACCACTTAAGATACGAAAATAAAATCATCCATTTGCTGGTGTTATCGAAGTTCCAGCGCTTTTGATTGATATAAAGATCATCTTCTTTTTTCTCATCCAAACTATTGCGCGCTGCCGGCTGTAGTTGCGCATCTACATCCTGCCAAGTATCCAGATTGGCGTAATGCCCCCAGCGCAATTGGGTGCGGGTTGGGCCAGCTCGATTGGCATCCTGCGACCACTTATGTGGAGGTTGAGCTGGAATGGCGTTGCTGCGGTAGGCCGAGTCGGCATAGGACTTCGGCGGGGCTACGGGGGCATTCATACTTTGGCAAAGTCCCTTTGGGTGATCCAGAAAACTGCCGCCTAGGTCCATCGGAGCGCGCCCGGTGGCAGCGGTAAAGGGGCAAAAAACAGGGCTTCGCCGGTGGCGAAACGCCGGACGTCACCGGCGCTGGGGCGCTGGTTTTTCAGGTCGAAGTCGGGTTCTGCGAGGGGCTTTGGCCATTGGGACTGCTGGGTCCTTTAACTGCGCTCGCCCTGCATGCTCGCCGGTTCGCCTAGCGTGCTATTGAAGTAATCCATAAAACTCTGACCTTTGGCGAAGGCCTTTTCGATCTGGACCGTTTGCACCAGCAGCGCGCTACTGGGCTTGGCCCATTGTGCGGGCGGCACGGGCTGCGACCATTGCTCGATGCTGGCGGGCATGACCTTCATGCTGTAGCGGTGGTCCCACTCGGCGACCCAGTAGGGGAAGCGCCACCAGGTGACGATATTGCGCAGGTACCACCAGGCCACGCCGATCGCCGAGCAGTCGCCTTCACGGTAGGCTTCGCGCATGGATTCACGTTCTTCATCAAAGGTGTGGCGACCCTCGTGGGGGGCTTTGCCGGGGCAAAAGGCCGGGCCTTTTTCCATATACACCCGGATGGCTTCCCACTTGGACAGGCCGTGGGCCGGGGTCAGTACACCTTGGTTGAGGAAGTGGGTCTTGTCGGTTTTCGGGTTGTCGAGGGCCATACCCAGGGTATAGGTACTTATGATGCCCTCGCCGGTGGTGCCGGTGCTGATCGAGACCCAGGCCACCAGCTCCTCCCACGGCTGAATGATCGGCTCGTCCGAACCGCTCGGAAAATAGCAGACCTCGCGGCGCTGGCGGTTAAAACGCATGGGCCGGGCGCGGGCTTTTTGCAGGGTGGTGCGGATAACTGCGGTGGCACCTAAAACAGAGAAAAATCCACCACCTAATAGTGCTATGAGCGAGTAAAAACGGAGGCCCTCAAGCATGCTCATGAAATGAGTCATAAATGAACGCTCGTGAGGGTCACCAAAAAACATGGACATTTCAACTAATGGAAGAACTATCAAGCACACAATCAGGATAAACATTACCCCCCAAATCATCAGCTGCGCCTGAAAGGCTTTATTGAAGTTGCTTTGCCCCACATCGAGGTAGGTGTCGTTAACTTCGAGAAAGCTGCCGCCTAGGTCCATCGGTGCGTGTCCGGTGGGCAGCGGCAAGGGGGCAAGAAACAGGGCTTCGCCGGTGGCGAAGCGCCGGACTTCACCGGCGCTGGGGCGCTGGCTTTTCAGGTCGAAGTCGGGGTCTGCGGGGGCTTTGGCCATGGGGGTTGCTGGGTCCTTTAGCTTGTGGCAGGTAGGTCGAGAGTATCCAGCGTAAGCGACAGGCTGGGGGCATTAGCGGTGCGTACGCGCAGCAGTGTGACTTCGGCCATGGGTTTGCCTTGCTGGGCATTCAGGGTCAGGCTTTCAAAGCGCTTGGTCTGCACGCTGTCGCTGCCTGCCAACGGTGGGTAGCGCAACTCGATGGCCAGGCCGTGCTGGGCGTTGGCCTCCTGAGGGTAAATCTCCAGCCCCAGTAGCAGCGGCTCGTGCAGTTTACTGAGTAATTTGAACTGGTAGAGCAGTGGCTCGCTCCAGGGCTCCCAATCGTTACGCTGGAGGTTGCTGAGCCAGTAGGCGGCCAGGCTTATGCCGCTATCATCCAGCTCGGCAGTAATTACGCCGGGCACCTGTAGGATAAACAGGCTGGCTGCCTTGCCAGGCTGCAACCCCGCGCTTGGCGCAGCGGTGATCGTGGCCAGGCGCAGGTGTTCGGCCGCCAATGGCCGCTGGGCATCGCGCAGGCCCCAGGGGCCTTGTTGCAGCCAGTCGTCGAGTTTGCTCAGGTTATTGCGGTTGTAAATCCACTCCCCGCCCAGTTGCAGGCCGGTCAAGGCCAGGCCAGGCCAATCAGGTTGGCTCGTGCAGCGATGCTGACCAGACGGCCACCGGCGACAGCCCAGGCTGTCGCGCGGGCTTGCTGGGTATCCTTTAACACGCCAATTACAATGCCGGCCGATCTGTAGGAGGCCCAACTGTTCAGGCCGATTTGCCCGGCATCGCCTACGCTTGCCATCCCGGCACCGGCCAGCATGCCCGCATCACCCCGGCGCAGGCCCTCGTTAAACTTGCCGATATTGTCTTTCAAGCTAATGGATGTGGCGATCACGCTGGATAGATAGGCTGGTAGACCAAAGTTGGCGGTGAGCTTACCTAGGCGTGCGGCCATATTGATTTTTCCAGCGACACTGGTGTAGTTATTGATGGCGACTGAAAGACTGGTTACAGCAATGCCCTGAGCGGCAGCAAATACACCGCTAGCCATTGAGAAAATAGCATTAGCGAGCATGCCTCGGTCTACCCAGCTTTTATCCGCTTTCCGTTGGAACTCTGTAAAAACCACCACAAAATTGCGTATCTGCCAAACCGCCACGGCCGAGGCAAATATATCCGCTCCGGCCGAGCGGAATACCGCGCCACTCAAGCCCTTGAATGGCCGTTTAAGGCGAAAGTCCTCGGCCATGCGCTGAAACTCGGCGACCTGGGTGCTGTTGAGGCCTTTGATCTTGGCCCCGGCTTTGCTCGGGCCTTCGCCAACAGGGTTGATGGCGGAGGCAACTCGGCTCTCCAGCGGAATCAGGCTTGATTGCAGCTTCTTGCGTTCAGCCAGCAGGCTGCGGTGGCTGCCTCGGGGCAGCCGACCCCGGCGCTCGAAGGCGAGAGTCTGCCTGATTTGATGTTTCAGCGCGGTGAGCGTGCCACGCAGCTCTGCCAACTGGCGGGTATCTGCTTCAAATGCCTGAATCTGGCTGGCGGAAGCGAACTCCAGGGTGATGCCGCCTTTGCCAAAGGCCCGCAGCACGTCCAGCCACGCCGCCCCCGGCAGGGCGCGCAGCACCTTGCCGGGGTCCAGCGGAGTCGCGTTGCGTAGCCCGTGCATGGCACTGTCCATAGCGGTGGCCAGACGCAGTTGTTTGGCGGGCTCGTAGGCGGTGTTGCGCACCTGATCAAGGGTAATGGCCTCCTCGCTGAGATGGAAAACACTCGGCAACTGTTGCTGGACCAAGCCCTTGAACTGGAGGCTAAGCTCCTGCGCCCCACTGTAGTCATTGCTGGCCATGGCCACACCACGCATGCCCTTGATCAAGCTGGAGAGCTTGGCCTGCATATCGATCTGATCGCTGTGACTCAGGGTGAAAAACCCAGGCAAGCTCAGCTCCGGGCGCTTATCCAGCAGATCGGCCATCGCGTCGGTGGCTTTGTCGGTGCGGCATATATCTTTCAGGCAGGCGTACTCAGTGGCGAGTGCGGCCTCCACCTGCTCGCTCGAGTGGGGGTCGAAGTACCAGGCCGCGCGGTGGAAGCGTTCAGCCTTGAGCAGGGCAATGCGATCTTCGGTGATGAGATCAAGCCGCTGGTTCCAGCGTTTGAGCTGGGTGCGCTGCTGCTTGAGAAAAGCCTCCATGCCGGGGCGATCAATCAGATCGTCTATACCTTTCTGTCCCAGCTTTGCGCCTTCCAAAGCATCTTCGGCATTCTCATCGAGGCTTTCGATAAAGTCTTCATAGCGGGCATAGAGCGGCGCTCCAAGACTCTGGCGCATGCGCATACGCGAAGCCTTGATGGCTCCACTGTGCGTGCCGGGGCCGCTCCACTGGGTTTTGTACTTGACGTTGATGTAGTCGACGATGCTCTGGCGTTGGGTCGGATCGGTTTCGTCTTCAAGCTTGGCGAAGCGTGGGTCCTGCTTGGAGGCGCTGAGCACAAGCTGTTCGTTCAGGCTGTACAAGGACTCGATATAGCAGCCGATCACATACTTCTTCTGGTTGGTTTCGGCACTGCTCCAATCGGTGATCCAACCGGCAACGAGGTCTTGATGGGTAGCAAGATCACGCAAAACCCCAATGTCGTCGCGAACCATCAGGTGGAGATAATCTTGCTTGCACTCAGCATTCAGCCCCCTCTTTAGCCTGCCTGACAGGGCCTGCTGAAACAGCGGCGGCTGCTCCCAGGCATAGTCCAGAACTTCTTCAGGCTTCGTTCCTTGGCTCGCGTTCTGCGCGGCTGGCTTCTCGGCTACCTCGGCAAGCCATTTAGCGGCCTGATCACCGGTCAGTAGATCCGCAGCTCCCTTAATAGGGTCGACCCGGCCGAGGTCTACGGCTTGCATAAAGTGATCACGCTCTTTAGAGCTCTTTAGCACCTGAGCGCATTTCGCGGCGGTCCATTGCACCTCGGAGTAGGCCACATGCAGCGGATCGTTGCGGGAGAAAATCAGTTGGGCTTTGCCGACACTTGCCTCCCGCTTGTCGGCAGTGACCTCGGCCTTGTTCCACAGCAGCTGGGTAATGACCCCCTTATCAATGCGGTACTCATGCAAAATCGCCTTGGGTTGTTTTCCGACTACCACATACAGCCAGCCATCCCTGAGCCAACGAATACCCAATGGCCGCGACTTGAGTGTGTAAGGCAGGCTCAGCTCCGCTGAGGGATCGAGCCGCTCAACCAGGCCATAGCGCAAGGGCAACAGCTGCACCTTGTTTTTCATATGCGGGCAGGCGGCGAACGGGCTTTTTACGTCGTCTCTACTTTTGTCGGTGTGATTGGGGTTGCCGCCGGTCATGAGGAGATCCTTTCCACTGTCTGGGCACGGGCGTAAGCCAGGTCCGCAGCCTGTTCAATTCGCTGTGAGGGCGTTAGTGACGATTTTTGCGTCAGTAATTCAGCAATGTCTGCATGAGCCTGCAGGGCACCATCACCCAAAAAGCCGAAAATATTGGCGTAGAGGGTGATCTCATGTTCGCTATAGAAGCCCTGGGCATAGCCACGCTCGGCCAATGCCTTTAAATGCTGCCAGCGCTGTACATGATCCAGCGGCTGTTGGAACTCGGGAAAATACTCACGCATATGGGCATCAAGGCGGATCAACATGCTGCGAAAACTGACCTCACCTAAACGCTGCACCTGTTCGTCAGTGAGCGGGTAGGCGCGCCCATGATCATTGGTGGGTGCCACGCCTGGGCATGAGTGCTGGTACCAGCAGTTGTGCAGGCTATCTGCGACAACAATATGCTCGATGGGCCCAAATAACGTGGTATCTGCGGCCCGCATCGCGGGCTCAAACAAGGCGTGAATCACCGCCGGATCGGCCAGGCGTAGCAGCATCTCTTCACCCAACGGGTGGCGCACGCATACCAGCCAGCGCAAGTGGCTCAGCACCTCAGCCCGGCTGGCGCGACTGAATAACAGGTAGCCCCATTCGTCGTGGCTGTTGCGCAGAAAAGCGGCCAGTGCTGGGTCCTGTTGCCCGCTCAGGCGCACCAAGCAAGGGGACACATCACCCAATTCAGCCCAGGGGGTATCCAGGTACAAGACGTCGAAGTCAGGTGACTCATACCACTCATATAGCCGTTGCGGCAGTGTCTCGACGCTGATGCCGTCCAACAGCAGGTAAGCGGGAGCGTCCCAGGACAAGGCTGACGGCAGTTGACGCAGATCGTTAGTCGGCATCTGCGGCCTCCAGCTTGGCGGATTCGCAGATGACGCAAAGCGGTTGCTTACGTTGCAGCGCCTGTTTCTGGGCCTGAATCAACAATTCCCCGGCTTTATCCGCATCCGCCGGCTTGACCATCCCCGGCAACACCGGCGCCGCCCCCGAGCCGCTGCCCGGGCCGCCGCCGGAGTTGAATTTGATCAGCGGGCCGACCAGGGTGATGCCGCTGGCATCCAGCTTGATAAAGCTGCCGGCGGCTTTTAAGGTCAGTTCGCTGCCGGCTTCGAGTACGACCTTCTGGCCGCTGGACAGGTGGATTTCGTTGCCGGCGTGGATAAATTGGCCGGTGCCGATCTTGATGTGCTGGTTGTTGCCGACGGTCAGGTGGTCGGAGGCTTTGATTTCGCTCTTGCGGTCGAGGTGGGTGGTGCGGTGTTCTTCAGCCTTGAATTCGCTGTAGCTGTTGGCCTCGACCGTGTCGTGGCGCTGGTTGCCGATGCGGATCTTCTGGTCGTGTTCGATGTTCTCGTCCCAGTCGCGCTCGGCGTGGATATAGATCTGCTCCTCGCCCTTCTTGTCTTCGATGCGCAGCTCGTTGTAGCCGGCGCCACCGGGGCTGCTCAGGGTCTTGAAGACCGTGCGGGTCTTGTTCGCCGGCAGGTCGTAGGGGACGACGTGTTCCTTGTGGTACAGGCAGCCGGTGACCAGCGGCTGGTCGGGGTCGCCTTCGAGGAAGGTGATCAGTACTTCCATGCCCACCCGCGGGATGGCGATGGCACCGTAGCGGTCACCGGCCCAGCTGCTGGATACGCGCAGCCAGCAGCTGGTCTTGTCGTCGGCCTGGCCGTGGCGGTCCCAGAAAAACTGCACCTTGATCCGGCCGTATTGGTCGCAGTGGATTTCTTCGCCGGCGGGGCCGGTGACCACCGCGCTCTGGCTGCCGAGGATGCGTGGCTTGGGGTGTTCGAGGCTTGGCCGGTACGACACCGTCCAGGGCGTAGCGCTGAAGCGGTTGCGGTAGCCTTGGATGAAATCGGTGTCGCCTGCCCCCTCACCCCAGCCCTCTCCCCGGAGGGGAGAGGGAGCGCTAGTGATGGACTCTTCCAACACTTGCGGCTGTTTGCCTTGGTGGTGGATTTCACTGAGCAGCCAGAGGTCGTTCCAGCTGGGCCGCGGGTGGTCGGTGACGGCGAGGAAGTGGCCGCTGACCAGCAGGTGCTGGTCGCTTTCGCCCTGGGCCAGTTCGAAGTCGTGGCGGTGGCGTTCGAGGGCGCGCTGGCTGAGGTGTTTGCCGCGCTCGCGCTCGACGAAACGGCCAGGGTAGTCGTAGTCCTCGAGGTCCGGGACGAACTCGCTCTTGGCCTCGGCCTCCAGCAGTAGGCGCGGTTTTTCGAAGTCGTAGTCGCGACGGGTCACCCGGCTGCTGCGGGTTTCCACGCGCACGCCGAAGCGTTTGATTACCGGGTCGTCGGCGACCAGGCCGCTGTCTTGCTGATAAGCCGTGGGGGCGAGCGTGGGGAACGGCGTCTGGTCGTCGCCGAACACCAGCACATGCCCGTCGGTGCTGTGCTGGAAGTGGTAGTGAATACCCTCCTCCTCACACAAACGCTGGACGAAGTGCAGGTCGCTTTCGTCGTACTGCACGCAGTACTCGCGCTCGGGGTAGATCGAGCCGAGTTGGAATTGGTAGGCGTTGGCCTGGATGCCGTGTTCTTCGAGCACTTGGCCGATGATCTGCGCCACCGTCAGGTGCTGGAAGATGCGTTGATTGGTGCGGTGCGCCAGGTAGGCCAGCTGCGGACGCAGGGTCAGGTGGTAACGGCTCAGGCGCTTGCCGGACTCGCCCTGGGCGGCACGATAGATCTGCCCGTGGATGCCGTTGCCGGCGGGTGACAAGGCCAGAAAGGCCGCTTGATGCAGCAGGCTTTCCAGGTCGAGGTCGGGACGTTCGCTGACCAGTTCCAACTCGAATTCGAAGGGCTGGCTGATCGCCTCGCGGCCGCTGAATGCGAGCACCTGCAGATCGTGCGCGAGGCCTTCGATGCTCAGGCTGAAGTGGGTCTGGTTGGCAGGGGCGAACATTCGTTGTTCCTCTTCTTTCGTTCCATGAGTCGAAGCGGCTTGGCGCGCAGCTGTTTTAACTCAGACGCGGCCCGCTGAACGTGCACATTCGTCTTTTTACGAGTGACTCTGCTGCGAAACGCAGCGGCCAGGACTATGCCTGGCCGCTGCGGTGATGCACGAACTCAGCCGATGCTTAGGCGGAGATCGGGGTACGCCAGTCGTCGGAGCCGGAAGTGCCGGAGACTTCGTGGGTCCAGACGATTTTACGGTAGGTGAAGTAGACGTCTTCCAGGTGGGTGAAGTGCGACATGTTCGGATCCTGGCAGTTCGGCATGCGCGACTGCACGTCGACGATCACGGCATCTTCCAGCTCGATGGTGAAGTAGTGCTCCTGGGTACCGGTGGAGGACGTGCGGTACCACTCCAGGCGGCACTTGTTCAGGCGCTCGCCGGAGGTCAGCGAGTTGAAGATCAGCGGCGAGGACTTGTCGAACACCTTGGTGATCATCAGCGGCTTGTGCACGCGCTGGCCAGTCGGCTGACCGGACTGCGGATCGCGCGGGATGATTACCTGGTGGCTGAAGGCCTGAACCAGAATCTGGTCTTCATGCCCTTCCTGGAAGATGTTACCAACCGAATCTTCGGTGAAGGTGCCGGCGGTGATCAGGCCTTGCTTGGTGCCTTCGAGGGACAGATACGCGGGTGTTGGCATGAGTGCTTTCCTTGCCTTGGGTCAGGGATCAAAAGTGATCCGGGAGCCAAATAGAGAGCTATTTGCGTGCCAATTTTATAAAACCGATACAAACCAATCAGTTGGCATGACCACAAATACATTAATAGTCATAATGCGTGGTAAGTCACTGAAAGTTGAGCAACTTATTGCGCAGTGCTGCGCAACAAGTTGCTCACTGGCCTGCAGACCATTGGCAGCAAGGCCTGCAGGGAAGTACCCACAGGCTTATCCACAGTTTACTGCGCAACAAGTTGCGCAGTAGGGCGAGCCGCACACGCACCGAGGAACACTGAGTCGCCTTCCCTATCAGGCCCCAACCGACACCTCATTCGGCATCCGTCGCCGCCGCTGCAGCCAGACCACCAGGGCAAACAACAGCAAGCCCGGCAGCCACATCAGCTCCTTCAGCCAGCGCTCGGTCGGGGCGCGTACGACGAGGATCTGCTGGTCGAATTCCAGGCCCGCTTCGGCCGCCAGGCTGCCAAAGGTGACGCTGTCGATCAGCAGCTTGCCGTCTTCTTCAAAGGTCAGCAGGCCGAGTTTCGCCATGCGTTGCTCACCGGTCTCGCCATCTGGCACCGGCAGCAGCAGGGCGAACTCGCGGGGATCGCCCACCGCGTCCTCGCCCCTGATGCGCAGGCGCAACTGGCTGCCAGCCTCGACCTCGCCCAGCGCCTGCACCAACTGCGCCGGTGGAATATCGCGGTAAGGGTCGTGGAGCATGTCCATCCAGAAGCCGGGGCGGAACAGGGTGAAGGCGATCAGCAGCAACAGCAGGCTCTCGTGCCAGCGGCTCTTGACCAGAAAGTAGCCCTGGGTGCCGGCGGCGAAGATCAGCATGGCGACGGTGGCGACGATGAAGATCAGCACGCCGTGCCAGAAGTCCACGTCGATCAGCAGCAGGTCGGTGTTGAAGATGAACAGGAACGGAAGCGCCGCGGTGCGCAGGCTGTAGTAGAAGGCCATCAGCCCGGTCTTGATCGGATCGCCCTTGGACACCGCCGCCGCGGCGAACGAGGCCAGGCCCACCGGCGGGGTGACGTCGGCCATGATGCCGAAGTAGAAGACGAACAGGTGCACCGCGATCAGCGGCACGATCAGGCCATTCTGCTGCCCCAGGGTGACTACCACCGGCGCCAGCAGGCTGGACACCACGATGTAGTTGGCGGTGGTCGGCAAGCCCATACCGAGGATCAGGCTGAGCAGCGCGGTGAGCAGCAGCATCAGCAGCAGGTTACCCATCGACAACAACTCGACCACATCCGCCAGCACCAGGCCGACCCCGGTCTGCGATACCGCGCCGACGATGAGTCCGGCGGCGGCGGTGGCAATGCCGATACCGATCATGTTGCGCGCCCCGGCGGTCATGCCCTCGCGCAGGTCGACCAGACCGTCCATGAAGCTGCCGTGCTCGTGGCTGCCGTCGGTACGCAGCCAGCTCAGCAGCGGGCGCTGGGTGAGCAGGATGAACACCAGCATCACGCTGCCCCAGAAGGCCGACAGCCCGGGCGACAGCTGTTCGATCATCAGGCACCAGACCAGCACCACCACCGGCAGCAGGAAGTGCAGGCCGCTGAGCAGTACCGCGCGCGTCTCGGGCAGCTTGTCCAGCGGCGCGTCGGGGTCTTCCGCCGGCAGCGGCGGCACACTGGCGGCGATCTTCAGCAGGCCGAGATAGAGCGCCGCCAGCAGCACGCCGACGACCCAGCTAAAGCCCTCGCCGAGGGCCGGTTTGAGCCAGCCGAGGCCGTAGTAGACGCCCAGGGAAATCCCACTGATCAGCGCCGTACCGAAGGCCAGGCCGGTCAGGCGGCGCAGCCAGGGGTGCGCCGGACTGTTGCGCGGCAGGGCGGTAAGGCCGAGTTTGAGCGACTCCAGGTGGACGATGTAAACCAGCGCGATATAGGAAATCAGCGCCGGCAGGAAGGCGTGCTTGACCACATCGACGTAGGGGATGCCGACGTATTCGACCATCAGGAAGGCCGCGGCGCCCATCACCGGCGGCATGATCTGGCCATTGACCGAGGACGCCACTTCCACCGCGCCGGCCTTCTCCGCGGAGAAACCGGTGCGCTTCATCATCGGGATGGTGAAGGTGCCGGTGGTCACTACGTTGGCAATCGAGGAGCCGGAGATCAGTCCGGTCATGCCCGAGGCCACCACCGCCGCTTTGGCCGGGCCGCCGCGATAATGCCCGAGCAGGCTGAAGGCCAACTGGATAAAGTAGTGGCCTGCGCCGGCGCGCTCGAGCAACGCGCCAAACAGCACGAAGAGGAACACGAAGCTGGTGGACACGCCCAAGGCGATGCCGAACACCCCTTCGGTGGTGATCCACTGGTGATTGGCCAGGGCCGTGAAACTCACTCCGCGGTGCGACAACAGGCCCGGCATATAGGGCCCGGCCAGACTGTAGAGCAGAAAGATCAGGGCGATGATCGCCAACGGCGGACCGAGTGCTCGCCGCGTGGCTTCGAGCAGCAACGGAATACCGATACAGGCGGTCACCAGGTCGGCGGTGGTCAGGATGCCGGGGCGCTGCGCCAGGTCCTGGTAGAAGATGAACAGGTAGGCCGCGCTGGCCGCGGCGACCAGTCCCAGGGCGACATCCAGCAACGGCACGCGATCACGCGGCGAGCGCTTGAACGCCGGAAAGGCGAGAAACGCCAGTAGCAGGGCAAAGGCCAGATGGATGGCGCGGGTCTCGGTGCTGTTCAACACGCCGAAGTTGAAGAGGAACGGCAGCGGCGAGGCGATCCACAACTGGAACAACGACCAGAGCAGCGCCAGGCCGGCGATCGCCTGGGCCATGACGCCATCCGGGGTGCGTGCGCCGACGTCCTGGGCGATCAGCTCTTCGGTAGACAGCTCTTTGCTGGCCAGCTTTGCGGTTAAAAGTTGCTTGTCATGCATGGGCTGCAACCTGCATTCGAGAAAGCGGAGAACGGCAAAGCCCGCAGCCTTACAGCACGCGGGCTTGTTTCAACCTTAAGGTTAGTGGGCTACTTCGCGTAGCCCGTAGCCCAATAAGTCCAGACGACGAACGGGGGCTTACATCCAGCCACGTTCCTTGTAATAACGCACGGCGCCGTCATGCAGTGGCGCGGTCAGGCCGGCCTTGATCATGTCGGCTTCCTTGAGATCGGCGAAAGCCGGGTGCAGGCGCTTGAAGCGCTCAAGGTTGTCGAACACCGACTTGACCAGCTGGTAGACCACTTCCGGGTCGGCATTGGTGGTGGTGGAAAGTACTGCCTTGCCGCCAATCGACGGGGTCGGCGCATCGTTGCCCTTGTACACGCCACCCGGAATTTCGGCCTTGGTGTAGTAGCTCTTCTCGGCCAACAGCTTGTCGATCTCAGCGCCCGTCACCGGCACCAGCACTGCATCGGTGGTGGTGGTGGCTTCCTGGATCGCGCCATTGGGGTGGCCGACGAAGTAGGTCATGGCGTCGATGTTGTTGTCACCCAGGGCAGAGGCCTGCTCGGCTGGCTTCAACTCCGCGGACAGGGCGAACACCGACTTGTCCCAACCCTTGATCTGCATGATTTCATCGAGGGTGTCGCGCTGCCCGGAACCCGGGTTGCCGACGTTGACACGCTTGCCCTTGAGGTCGTCGAAACTGCTGATCTTGGCATCGCGGCGAGCGAGAACGGTGAAGACTTCGCTCTGCAAGGAGAACAACGCACGCATGTCGCCCATCGCGCCTTCAGCCTCGAACGGCGCCACGCCATTGAGTGCCTTGAACTGGTGATCCGACTGCATGATGCCGAAGTTGAACTCGCCGCTGCGCAGGCCATTGACGTTGGCCACGCCACCACCGCTGGCCGGGGCGTTGCACTTGATGCCGTGCTCGCCACGGTTGACGAAGCGGCAGATCGATTGGCCGGCGACGTAGTAAACCCCGGTCTGACCGCCAGTACCGATGGTGATGAATTTTTCTTCGGCCTGTGCCGCGCCGCTCAGGGTGATACCCGCAAGCGCAGCCGACAGGACCCATGCCAGGGATTTGCCTTTCATGGGAGTGCTCCTTTTCTGCTTGTTGTTAAGCCGCGCGACCTCGTGGGCTGCGGCCAGAAGCGAGAAAGTCTAACCGTTCAGACAAAATTTGCACGGAGCAATGCGCTTTTAGCGGGTAAGCGAGTCTGTAGCTGCGCCTGCCGTGTCGAGAAATCGAGCATGATCCACCGCCGCAATGCGCAGGGAGTGGCCGTCGGGAAGGCCCACCTGCTCGTGATCCTGGCCGACCCGAAGTGCGCCAGCCGTGTCCAGCAATGACGCCATGACCAGGTGCCAGGTTGCGCAGTACGAGGAAACCCGCGCGACTGTAGCCAGGCCGCGCGCTGTCCCGCGCCGAGCACGCGAAACCATTGAAAACCGGCAGGCGGCTCTGGACACAGGCGGCGGACACAAGGAGTATCCTCGACTACTCGCCGACCACTGCCATGAGCCTGCCCTTGACCCTACTCGCGCGCGGAAAAACCCAGTTGTTCCGCCTGATCGCCCTGATCCAGCGCAATCCGGGCCTGGTGGCGATCTTCGGTTTTGCCTCGGGGCTGGCGAGCTTTCTGCTGGTCGAGCGCCAGGCCGAACTGGCCCAGGTGCTGGCCACGGTGATGCTGGTCAGCTGGCTGTGGCTGATTCTGGAGAACATCCTGCGCGCGCAAATCGCCCGCTGGTTCGGCTTCGAGTTGCCGCCACCGCTGCTGCGCTACGCGACCCAGATGATCCACCAGGAAAGCCTGTTCTTCGTCCTGCCATTCTTCTTCATCACCACCACCTGGAACAGCGGCCAGGCGCTGTTCAGCGGCGTGCTGGCGCTGGCGGCGCTGGTCTCGATCATCGACCCGCTGTATTACAAGTGGCTGGCGCCGCGGCGCTGGCTGTTCCTCGCCTATCACACCCTGGCGCTGTTCGCGGTCATGCTCACCGCCTTGCCGATCATCTTCAAGCTGACCACCCCGCAGAGCTATCAGTTGGCATTGGCCACCGCGGTGATCCTGTCGGTTCCCAGCCTGACCGGGGTCATCACCGTAAAGCGCTGGTGGCGCGGCGTGCTGCTGGTCGGCTTGATCCTGGCGCTGGGTGCGACCGGCTGGCTGGCCCGGGTCTGGGTGCCACCAGCCACCCTGTGGCTGACCGAGGTGGCGGTGAGCCAGGAATTCAACGACAGCAACCGCTCACCAGGCGCTGGAATCAAGCAGCTCGGCGTCGCTCAATTGCGTGCCCAGGGGCTGTTCGCCTACACCGCAATCAGTGCGCCACGGGGCCTGAACGAGCGCATTTATCATGTCTGGCGGCGCAACGGCGAGGAAGTCGAACGCATTGCTCTGGATATTTCCGGAGGGCGCAAGGAAGGCTACCGCGCCTGGACCCATAAGCAGAATTTCCCGAAGGACGCGCTTGGCCACTGGCAGATCCAGGTGCTCACCGAGGCCGGGCAGATGATTGGCGTGCTGCGCTTCCGGGTGCTGGAGTCAGCTGGCGCCCCGGCTCCCGACCCGAGCGGCGAAGCCGAAACACCGCCTCAGCCGAAGAACCAGTAGCACACGCCGATGGCGGCGAGAATCCCGGCCAGGTCGGCGAACAGCGCACAGGCCACGGCATGTCGGGCGCGCTGAATGCCCACCGCACCGAAATACACCGCCAGCACATAGAAGGTGGTCTCGGTACTGCCCTGTACCGTAGCCGCCAACAAGGCGGGGAAGCTGTCCACGCCAAAGCTTTGCATGGTCTCGATCAGCATGGCCCGCGCCGCGCTGCCGGAGAACGGCTTCATCAGCGCGGTGGGCAGGGCATCGATGAAACGGGTGTCCCAGCCCAGCCACTGCACCGCCGCGCGCACGCCATCCAGGCCAAAATCCAGGGCGCCGGAGGCGCGCAATACACCAATCGCGCAGAGCATGGCGACCAGGTAGGGCAACAAGCTCTTGGCCACGTCGAAGCCTTCCTTGGCGCCTTCGATGAAACTCTCGTAGACCGGCACCCGGCGCAGCGCACCGACCAGCAGGAACAGCAGGATCAGGCCGAACAGGGTGAGGTTGCCGAGCAGCGAGGACAGTGCCGCCAGTGCCGTGGCCGAGAGCCCGGCGAGCAGCGCCATGAAGCCGCCGAGCAGCAACGCACCGGGAATCAGGTAGGCCAGCACCACCGGATCCCACAGACGCAGACGCTGCATCAGGGCCACCGCCAGCAGGCCGGCCAGGGTCGAGGCGCTGGTGGCCAGGAGGATCGGCAGGAACACCAGGGTCGGGTCGTCGGCGCCCTGTTGCACCCGGTACATGAAGATCGATACCGGCAGCAGGGTCAGGGAGGAGGTGTTGAGCACCAGGAAGAGGATCTGCGCGTTGCTCGCCACCACCTTGCTCGGGTTCAGCTCCTGCAGGGCCCGCATGGCTTTCAGGCCGATCGGCGTGGCGGCATTGTCCAGACCGAGGCCGTTGGCGGCGAAGTTGAGGGTGATGAAGCCCAGCGCCGGGTGGCCGCGCGGTACCTCGGGCATCAACCGCGCGAACAACGGTCCCAGCGCACGGCCCAGGAGGTCGACCAGGCCGGCCCTCTCGGCGATACGCAGAAAGCCCAGCCACAGGGTCAGGGTGCCGAACAGCACCACCATCACCTCGACCGCCAGCTTGGCCATGGCGAACAGACTCTCGACCATGGCGGCAAATACCGCCGGATCGTCACCCAGCAACCAGCGCGACAAACCCGCCACTGCCGCCACCACGAAAAATCCCAGCCACAAGCCGTTCAGCATCATCCACCCCCGATCGATGCGCGGATGATAACGCGGCTCAAGGTGGCAGCGCCCAGGTTGTGCGGCGCCTGCCGTCAATTATCCTGGCGCCCTCCTGCAGTTGCGCCTCAGTTGCGCCACAGCGCCCGACAGCAGCCGGGCGGTGACATAGGGTTTGAGTGGCGTCATCGGTGGTTTTTAGCCCCGTGGGCGGCGACCGATGATGAACGACACGATAAACATCACCAGGAACACCACGAACAGAATCTTCGCGATACCCGTGGCAGTGCCGGCGATACCACCGAAACCCAGTACGGCTGCGACGATGGCAATGATCAGAAAAGTTATGGCCCAGCTCAACATGGCGTTTCTCCTACGTGTGTGAAATCTTGCGGTGTATCACTCGAATTCAACGTCGCGTTCCCGTGCGCGGGCAGTGCAAGCGCTAGCAGCAAGACCAGCGCGCGGAGGGCCGCCTTGCTCGCCTGCAGCTGCATGTTCATGGCTTGAACACCCAACTGGCTTTACGCGAGGGGTCGCTCCAGGCTATCGCTGCCGACCCACACCAGCGCCACTCCATCCGACGCAATACCTACCGGTAGGGCTGGAGCAGTCATTGCAGTACGGGGTGCAGCCACCTCGGCATCCCGGCTCAGCATCAACCCAATCAGTGCCAGCAGGAACGCACTGCCAAGCAACAGATACAGGTCGCTTGCCGCGAGATTAAAGTGACGGCGGCTCATCCTGAAACTCCTCCCAGTCTTGCCTGGGTCATCCGGTGCCCGGCCGGCATGGATGCTCGCGCTGGGTACTGCTAACTTGAATATTGCAACGGCTATGCCAGCCATACGAAAAATAAAAATGCTGCAAAATCAATAAGATAAAAATATATCCTGCAAGGATTACGGGCAGCCTGCCCGATCCCTCTCTGGCCGCCGTGCGCTTTGCACGACGAGCAGAGCGGGGAGCAACGCGATTGCGTCGCCCGGCATTTAAAGCTTAATCAGCGATATTCAGGCCTGCGGCCTCCACCGCCCGAACGCCGCGGATGTTGCGTGCGGTCTCGATCGCCAGTTGCTTCTCGGCCTTGCTCAGCACGCTACCGCCGAGAGTGACCTGACCGGCCTTGGTCGCCACCGAGATGTTCAGGCCATCGAGGTTGCGGCTGTAGAGCAGGCTGGATTTGACCTTGCTGGTGATCCAGGTATCGCTAATCGCGGCCCCAGCATCAGTCGCGGCGTGCTGTGCTTTCGCCGCATTAGTATCGCTGGCGCTGACGGTCAGCAGGTTATGCACCTGGCGCACACCGTCGGTATTGGCCGTCAGACGCCCGGCCAGCTCCTTGGCCGCCGGTGTCTGTGCACTGCCTGACAGGGTCACCACACCGTTCTCGCTGATCACCTTGATGTCCAGGCCTTCGGTGTTGCTGTTCCACAGCAGCTTGGACTTCACCGTGGCGACCAGGGTGGCGTCATCGAAACGCTGCGCCAGGGTCGATCCGCTGCTGACTGTGGGTTCGATCTTCGGATCGACCTGCAGCTGGTTATCAACCTTGTTCACCCCTTCGATGCCCAACGCCACCTGCTCGGCAAGATCGCGCTCGACAGCGGTTTCCACGCTGCCGGTGAGCAGCGCGCTGCCGTTCTCGACATCCACATCGATCTTGAACGGGCTGAGGTGACGGTTGAGGGCGAACGCCGTCCAGATCGAGCCTTCCTGGCGGGCTTCGCTCAGCTGACTGCTCAGATCGCCCTGCTCGGCGTAGGCCGCCAAGGGCATGAAGGCGAACAAACCGGCGGTCGCGGTGGCCAGGGCCAGAGTTTTCAACTGATGCATGGCAGTACTCCTATCGAATCCACTTACGCGCTACCTGCGGCAGCTATGTGTAAGTGGACTATTGCAGAGCCTGTGCCAGTCCATAAATTAAAATTAAATTCATATATATCAACACGTTATTAATAATACTCAGAACCACCAGCATGCATTTTGCAAGATCTCCGCATGCTCGTCATGCAACTTGCACGAAATCCCTGGGACTAATCCTTATATTCAGCCATCTGGAGATGGACATGGACATGGACGCAGCACAATCAGGCGGGCGCATCCTGCTGGTCGATGACGAGGCGGCGATCTTACGCACCTTCCGTTACTGCCTGGAGGACGCTGGCCATCAGGTTGCCACGGCCAGCAGTGCCAATCAGGCTGAAGCGCTGCTGCAACGCCAGGTGTTCGACCTGTGCTTCCTCGATCTGCGTCTGGGCGAGGACAACGGCCTCGACGTCCTCGCCCAGATGCGCGTGCAGGCGCCCTGGATGCGCGTGGTGATAGTGACCGCGCATTCCGCGGTGGATACCGCAGTGGATGCCATGCAGGCCGGCGCGGCAGATTACCTGGTCAAGCCCTGCAGCCCCGAGCAACTGCGCATGGCCGCGACCAAACAACTGGAAATTCGCTCCATGTCCACCCGCCTGGATGCCCTGGAAGGCCAGGTGCGCAACAGCAAAAATGACCTCGACTCGAACAATCCGACCATGATGGCGATCCTGGAAACCGCGCGTCAGGTGGCCGTTACCGACGCCAACATCCTCATTCTCGGCGAGTCCGGCACCGGCAAGGGTGAACTGGCGCAGGCCATTCATGGCTGGAGCCGGCGGGCGAAAAAGTACTGCGTGACCATCAACTGCCCCTCGCTGAGCGCCGAACTGATGGAAAGCGAACTGTTCGGCCATAGCCGCGGCGCCTTCACCGGCGCCAGCGAAAGCACTCAGGGCCGAGTCAACCAGGCCGACGGCGGCAGCCTGTTCCTCGACGAGATCGGCGATTTCCCGCTGACCCTGCAACCCAAGTTGCTGCGGTTCATCCAGGACAGGCAATACGAGCGGATCGGTGACCCGGTGACGCGCCAGGCCGACGTGCGCATCCTCGCCGCCACCAATCGAATCCTCGGCGAGATGGTCAAGGATGGTCAGTTTCGTGAAGACCTGCTCTACCGCCTCAACGTCATCACCCTCAGTCTGCCGCCACTGCGCGAGCGCAGCGAAGACCTGCTGCCGCTGGCCGAGCGTTTTCTCGCCCACTTCGTCAAGGAATACGCCCGCCCGGCGCGGGATTTCAGTGATGCCGCGCGCGCGGCATTGCTGGCCTACCGCTGGCCCGGCAACATTCGCGAACTGCGCAATGTGATCGAACGCGCCAGCATCATCTGCGCCCAGCCGCTGGTCGAGGTCAGCCACCTCGGCCTCGGTGAACAGCCGTCTGGCAAGGGTCCGCAGGTCGGCGCCGCGATGAGCCTGGAGGAACTGGAGAAGGCCCACATCGGCGCGGTGTTGGCCAGCAGCGACACCCTCGAACAGGCGGCCAAGACACTCGGTATCGACGCCTCGACCCTGTACCGCAAACGCAAGCTGCTCGACCTATGAAACTGCGCAGTCAGCTGTTCCTCAGCAGCAGTGCGCTGATCACCGTCGCCCTGTTCGGCCTACTGCTCGGCATGTTCAGCGTGTGGCAGCTGAGCAAAGGGCAGAACCAAGCGATGACCCGCAACCTCGCCATCATCGACGCCTCCCTCGGCCTGCGTCAGGAGATGGGCACCCAGGTCATCCTGATGATTGCCGACAAGCTCGACCGCGATGCCTTGAAAACCTCCGACGCGCGCTTTCAGCAGTGGCTCGGCAAGGCCAGCGCAGGCGCCATCGATGACAGCGACCGCCAGGCCGTGGCCGAGATCGGCCGCGCCTATGCGCATTACCAGAACCTCCTGAAAACACCGCTGGCGGTACGTCGCCAACTACTCAACAACGACGACTTCGGTCACGCCCTGAGGGCCCTGCGCGACCGTATCAATGCCATCCAGATGCGCTATGTCGAGCAGATGCACAGCGCCCAGACAATGATGCGCGAACGTGCCTGGCTGATTACCGGGCTACTCGGTCTGATCGGCCTGGCCGTGCTGGTCATTGGCTTCATCACCGCGCACAGCATCGCGCGGCGCTTCAGTCAGCCGATCGAAGCCCTGGCGCGCGCCGCCGACCAGATCGGCCAGGGTGATTTCCAGGTGTCCTTGCCCATCTCCCAGGCCGCCGAGCTGACCACCCTGAGCCGGCGTTTCGGCCTGATGGCCGAGGCCGTGCAGAAGTTCAAGAACAGCAACATCGCCGCGCTGATGGCCGAGCAGCGCCGCCTGCAGGCGGTGCTCGACAGCATCGATGACGGCTTGTTGATTTTCGATCGCCACGGCCTATTGGAACACTTCAACCCCGTCGCCCAGCGCCAGCTCGACTGGCACGACCAGCCTCTCGGTCAGAGCCTCGGCCACGCCCTGCACAAGCCTGAACTGGATGAGCAGCTGCAACGTGTGCTGCAAGGCAAGAACCTGGAACAGGCGCTGGAGGACCTGCAGATCGAAGCCGACGGGGAAACCCGCCTGCTGGCTTACAGCCTGACCCCGGTCAGTCATGCCTCGGGGCATATCCAGGGCGCGGTGATGGTGCTCCACGACGTCACCAAGCAGCGCACCTTCGAACGCGTGCGCAACGAGTTCGTGCTGCGCGCCTCGCATGAACTGCGCACCCCGGTGACCGGCATGCACATGGCCTTCGGTCTGCTGCAGGAGCGTCTGCACTTCAGCGACGAAGCCCGTGAAACCGACCTGTTGCGCACCATCGACGAAGAGATGCACCGCCTGGTACGCCTGATCAACGACCTGCTGAATTTCTCGCGCTACCAGAACGGCCTGCAACAGCTCGATAGGCGCCCGTGCGACCTCGAACAACTGCTGCAGCAGGCGCAACAGCGCTTCGCCGCCCAGGCCGCCGAACACCGGGTCACACTGAGCGTCGAGGTCGGCGGCGCGCTGCCGGAGATCGATCTGGATCGTCTGCAGATCGAACGAGCCCTCGACAACCTGCTCGGCAACGCCCTGCGCCACAGTCACGCCGACGGGCAGGTCCGTCTGCAGGCACGGCGCCAGGGTCAGCGGCTGATCGTCAGCGTCGAGGATGATGGCGAGGGCATTCCCTACAGCCAGCAAGCGCGGATATTCGAGCCGTTCGTCCAGGTCGGGCGCAAGACCGGTGGCGCCGGCCTCGGCCTGGCGCTGTGCAAGGAAATCGCCCAACTGCACGGCGGGCGCATCGGCGTGCAGTCACGGCCGAGGCAGGGCGCGCGCTTCTATCTGGAACTGCCGTTCTGAGCGGCAGCCTTGGCGTCAGGATTGCACTTTACTACTGGCATCAGCCTGCCCAGGCGGATGCCAGAGCCTGGTACAGGAGCCAGATGGATGCCCGCCATCATCCCCAGTCACGACCAATCGGCCACCGTTGTCGAGACGATGCTGGGCGCTTGGCGACGGGCTTGAAGCTGGCGCTGACGCTTATTAGCGCCGGCCTAGCTGTCGGCGGCCGCTGCCACTGTCGACGCTTGCCCGCCGCCTGACCTGCTCGCCGGAGCACTTGCCACCACCAGCGGGACCTCCCGACCCTCAGCGTCGAATAACTTACCGCCCTTGAAGTAGTCACCATCGTTCAACGCGGCGACATCCTGGTAGCGCAAGGTGCGTTCGCTGGCCGCGGCGAAGACCGATTGCTGGTCCGAGTTACCGGCCTTGAAGTGGTTGAACGCCAGGTTCAGCAGGATCGCCATGATCGCCGCCGAGCTGATGCCGGAGTGGAAGATGGTTTCGAACCAGGCCGGGAATTGGTGGTAGAAGGTCGGCGCGGCGATGGGAATCATGCCGAAGCCGATTGAGGTCGCCACGACGATCAGATTCATATTGTTGCGGTAGTCGACCTTGGACAAGGTGCGGATGCCGCTGGCGGCCACCGTACCGAACAGCACGATGCCAGCCCCCCCCAATACCGAGGTAGGGACTGCGGCAACCAGACGGCCCATGACCGGCAGCAAACCCAAGGTCACCAGAATCAGGCCACTGGTGGCCACCACGTAGCGGCTCTTGACCCCGGTGACGGCTACCAGGCCGACATTCTGGGCGAACGCGCTCTGGGTGAATGAGCCGAAGATCGGCGCGAACATACTGGAGATCATGTCGGCGCGCAGGCCATTGCCCAGGCGCTTGGAATCCACTTTGGTCTCGATGATGTCACCGACCGCGAGGATGTCCGCCGAGGTTTCCACCAGGGTAACGATGATCACGATCAGCATCGAAATGATCGCCGCAACCTGGAAGGTCGGCATGCCGAAATGGAATGGAGCCGGGAAAGCCAGGATCGGCCCTTCGCCAACCCTGGAAAAATCCGCCATACCCAGCGCCACCGCAACCAGGGTACCGATCACCATGGCCAGCAGGATCGACAGGCGTGAGATGCTGGCGCTGCCGAGCTTGCTCAGGAGCAGCACGGTGGCAAGGGTCAGCGCCGCAAGGCCGATATTGGCCATGCTGCCGAAATCCTCGGCGCGGCTGTTGCCGCCCATCGCCCAACGCGCCGCCACCGGCATCAGGGTGAGGCCGATGATGGTGATGACGATGCCATTGACCAGCGGCGGAAAGAACTGAGTAATCCGCGAGAATATCGGGGTGATCAGCAGGCCAATGAAGGCCGCCGCAATCACCGCACCGAGCACTACGGGTATGCCACCCGCGCCGTCACTACCGATGATCGCGATCATGGTCGCCACACCCGCGAAGGAAACGCCCTGCACCAGCGGTAACTGGCAGCCAAAGAACGGCAGGCCGATGGTTTGCAACAGCGTCGCCAGGCCACCGGCGAATAGCGAGGCGGCGATCAGCAGGCCGATATCCGCTGGCGACAAGCCCGCGGCCTGACCAACGATCAGTGGCACGGCAACGATACCGCCATACATGGTCAGCACATGCTGCAAGCCATAGGCAAGGTTGGCACCGATGCCAAGATTTTCGTCTTCCGGGCGCGGCGCAGGAGACGGCGTAACAGGTGAAGTCGTCATGCTGGGGTACTCGCTGTTATTCTTGTATGCGGATTGTAGACAGCTATGTCGATAAACATCCTATTCTTTGTATACAATTTTTGTCCAGCAGTACCTGCCCGCAACTTTCGCAACACCCGGGAGAATCGATGCATGGCGGTCGCAGGCTGTGGCGCTGCGCGCGCGAGCTTATGCCGCCGGGCAAGCAGCCGCCGACCGGCCGCGGCCCAGGCACGCAAACGCAAGAGGGAGAGGGAGAGGGAGAGGGGAGGAGTACTAACGGACAGCGGATGGCTGAGCACTGACCACGAGCGGTGATCGAGCTAGCGTGTAGGGCGCCCCAAAACCAGCAGCAGCGCCGCCGTCTCGGCATCCGGCTCACCGTCGTAGCGCGCCGGGCGGTACTTCATCTGGAAGGCTGCCAGCACATTGCGCGTGGCCTCATCCAGCTCGCCATGCTCGGGCACCAGATAGCCCTGGCGCTGCAGCTGCTGCTGAAACCAGGCCACCGTGGGCAGGCTCTGGCTGAACTCTGCCTGTTGCTGCGCCACGGCGTGGGCATCCGGCCAGGGCAGCAGACCGGCATCGGCCAGGCGTTTCCAGGGGAACAGCGGCCCCGGATCGACCTTGCGCTGCGGCGCCACGTCACTGTGGGCGAGGATGCTGCCCGGCGCCAGCTGGTGGCGCTGCATGATGTCCTTGAGCAATTCGACCAGCGCCTCGATCTGCGCCGGGGCAAAGGGTTGCCATTGACGCCCGTTGGGCCCGTCGGAATAACCACGGTTAACCAGCTCGATGCCGATCGTGCTGGCATTGAGCCAGGTACGCCCCTGCCACTGGCTTTCCCCGGCGTGCCAGGCACGGCGGTTTTCATCGACCAGGCGGTAGATGATCGCCGGCGTATCACCGATCAGGTAATGGCTACTGACCTCCTCCTCGGTCAACAGACGCAACGAGTTCGACAGATTGGTCGAGGTGTAATGCAGGACGATGTACTGCACCCGGCTGTTCTGGCCGATCGCCGTGTAACGACTGTCGATGCGCGGACCGCTGGCACAACCGGCGAGCAGGCAAAGCAACAGGGCAAGGCAAAGGATTCTCATGGGCTGATATGCAACACGCTTTGCAGGTTATCCAGCAGCATGTCGACGCTGAGCATGATCAACAGCATACCCATCAGTCGCTCCACTGCGGTCAGCCCGCGAGGGCCGAGGAAACGCTGCAGGAACGAGGCCTGCAACAAGATAAAGGCGGTCGCCGCCCACGCCAGGATGACGGCCAGGTAGAGCTCCCAGAGCGGCCCTTCGTGGGTATTGCGCAGGGTCATCAATACCGCCAGGGCCGAGGGCCCGGCTACCGCCGGGGTGGCCAGCGGCACCAACATCGGCTCGCCATCCGGCACATCGCCGAGCACGCCCTGCGGGCCGGGAAAGATCAGGCGCATGGCAATCACGAACAGGATGATACCGCCGGCAATCGCGGTTGCCTCGCGCGACAAACCCAGGGCGCTGAGTACTTTGTCACCAAAGGTAAGGAACAGCAGGAGGAAGGCCAGAGCACAGAGCAACTCGCGCCCCGCCACCCACAGCCGGCGCTTGGGCGCGACGTTCTTCAGCGCGGCGATAAAAATGGCGATATTGCCGAACGGGTCGGTCACCAGAAAGATCAACACCGCGATCCCGAAAATATCCATGCAGCACTCCTCGACAGGTCACGACAGTCTAATGTTGTAGTAGGCGTGAGTCTGTCGGCAAAACGCCTTCGTGAGGCTAATCGGCGGCAAGCGCACCTTCGCCGATGCTTGAGGAACCCACCATGCGCGCACTGCTGTGGTTCAAACAGGATCTGCGTCTCGACGATCACCCGGCCTTGCAGGCCGGACTGAGTGCCGAGTGCCTGCTGCCGGTGTTCGTCTTCGATCCGGCGCAGTTGCAGACCTGCGCCCTCGGCACCCGCCGGCTCGGCGTGCACCGTGCGCGCTTTCTCCTGGAGAGCCTGATGGTGCTGGATGGCGCGCTGCGCCAGCGTGGTTCGCACTTACTGGTTCTGCCGGGTACGCCAGAGCAGGTGCTCCCCCGACTGGTCAGCCAGCTCGGCCTGGATCAGGTGCTGACCCTGGAAGAAATCGCCCCGGACGAACGCGCGCAACTCGCCCGTGTGCAGGGCGCGCTTGCCGGCGTCGCGCTGCAGCAAGTACCTGGCAACAATCTGCTGCACGCCGAGGAACTGCCCTGTCCAGCCGAACAGCTGCCGCCGGTATTTAGCCAGTTCAAGAACCTGGTCGAGGAACGCCTGCACGTGTTCCAGCCCCGCCCCCCGCCGCAGTTTCTGCCGCCCTTACCGGACGGCGCGCAGGCGCTGCTGCAAGTGCTGCCAAGCCTGTCTCGGCTGGGCCTGGGCGAGCCGCTCAGCGTGCCGGCCAGCGCCTTCCCCTTCTCCGGCGGAGAAACCGCGGCCCAGGCTCGCCTGCGCGATTACCTGTGGAACAGCCAGGGGGTGCGCCACTACAAGGACACGCGCAACGGCATGATCGGCAGTGAGTACTCGTCGAAACTCTCCCCCTGGCTGGCCAACGGCAGCCTCTCGGCGCGGCGGGTGGTGGCCGAATTACGCCGGCATGAGGCGCAATACGGGGGCAACGACTCAACCTATTGCTTGTGGCTGCAGCTGCTCTGGCGCGATTTCTTTCGCTGGACCCTGGTTCGTCACGGCAGCGCACTATTCAAGGCGGGCGATTTGAAAGCCACGGAGCACGCCCCGCAACGCCTCGATCGAGGCTTCGACCGCTGGTGCCAGGGCCGTACCGGCATGCCGCTGGTGGACGCCAATATGCGCGAACTGGCCGATACCGGTTTCATGTCCAACCGTGGTCGGCAAGTCGTCGCCAGTTACCTGATCAACGACTTGCAACAGGATTGGCGATACGGCGCCGCCTGGTTCGAGGAACACCTGATCGACTACGACCCGGCGAGCAACTGGGGCAATTGGGCCTACCTGGCCGGCGTCAGCTGCGACCCGCGGCAGCAGCGGCCCTTCAACGCCCTGCGCCAGGCCCGCCACTTCGATCCGGACGCCAGCTATGTCAGCCTCTGGCTGCCGGAACTGCGCCATCTGCCGCCGCATTTACGCCACACGCCGTTTCTGCTCTCGCAACTGCAGCTGGACGCGCTCAACTACCCGCGCCTGGAACAGATTCCCGAAACCTGGCGACCTTATCTGCCCAGGGCAGCCTGAGGCCATCCGACCCCTCCTGCGACTAATGTCGCGACCCAGCTCAAGCCGCGATTAAACGGCCTCTCGGAGGCCGGCTTAGGCGCACGCGGGGTGATCCAGCAAGACCCGTTGCGTCGTGACCCATCATCGGTGCAACGCGGCCAGTATCGCGGCAATGCGCTTGATGTGGCGCGCCACGATGGCGGTGCCTGAGCGCGCAGATACCTTGCTCAGCCGGCCTCGACACAGTTCCGGCCGCCGCGCTTGGCCCGGTACAGCGCCTGGTCGGCGCGCTCGAATACCTGTTCGCTGCGCTCACCGCTGACGAAGGCACTGATCCCGGCGGACAGAGTGATGGTCACCCGCTCGCCCCTGAAGTGGAACGGGCAGGCTTCGATGCCGGCACGCAGGGTTTCCAAGAGCTGCAGACCACCGGCCAAGGGGTTCGCCGGAATCAGCAGGGCGAACTCTTCACCGCCGAAGCGGGCGATGAAGTCAGTCTTGCGCAGGCGCTTGTGCAGTTCGCCGGCGATGATTTTCAGCACCTTGTCGCCGGCCAGGTGGCCGTACTCGTCGTTGATCCGCTTGAAGTGGTCGATATCGATCACCGCCATCAGCAATTCGCCGCCATAGCGCTGCCAGCGTGCCAACTCCAGATCCAGGCGCTCGTTCCAGGCCGCGCGATTGGGCAGGCCGGTAAGCGGATCGAGCAAGGCTTTCTGCCGCTGCTCTTCCAGGTGCTGACGAAAGCCCTTGGCTTCCTGCTCCATGTTCGCCACTCGCTCGACCAGGGTTTGCAGGCGCCCGGCCACTAGCTGCTCGCGCTCGTCACGCTGACGCTGGTATTGCTCCATGGTGCCCAGCAAGCCGTCCAAGCGGTTTTCCACCAATTCCTTGAGACTCGGCAAATCCGTTGCCTGCTGCACGCTGCTGTGCAATCCGTCGACCTGCTGGCGCAGCTCGCTGTCCAGCTCACGTGCGGCATTGACCGAATCGGCGTAACCATCGTGGGCGTCTTGCAAACCGCCCTGAAAGGTCGCCAGGCGTTCATTGAGCTGCTTGAGGTAACCCTCGAACTCGCGCTGCCCGACATCGGCAATGGCCAGCATCAGCACGGCCAGATCTTCCAGCACCGGCACCAGCTCATATAGGTTCAAGCCAGCCAGAATGCGCTCGCGCAGCAGATCGGCCTGGTCCTGGTGGCGCTCCGGCAAGGCCAATTCGTCCAACAGACCGAGCAGAGTTGCCTCGACATGGCTGGCGATGGCGCTGTACCCAGGTTCTGGCGGCGATGGCAGGGCGAACTCGGGATCCGCCTCGGGGGGCTTATCAGCGGGGCCAGTCTCTTGTGCCTGCGCCGCCGGAGGTAACAGGCCGGCAGGTAGTGGCAGGCTGTCGAGCCTACTCGCCAGCAGGGTCGAGGCTGGCGCGTGAACAGCGCTCGGCTCGGCCTGGCTGGCGGCAACCAGCGTGGGTTCGACCACGGGGCGGGCGGACACCGGCGCCGGCAAGGACGCGACTGTCGATGGCATTAACGCCGACTGCAGCGGCATCTGCTGGGCCACAGACAGCGACGCCGGCACAGGCACGAATTCGGACGCGGCTGGCAGGTCACTGGCCGTCACGGCGCGGCCGGCGAACAGCCGCTGGAGCAAGCTCGGACGCTCGACCTGTTCGTGCCCCAGGACTGCCAGCGCCTGTTGCTGCAGGGTACTCAACTCGGCCAGCAACAGCGGCAACTCGCGTACCTGCTCGGCACGGCTATCGAGCTGCTTGGCGTAGTCTTTCAGCGGCCTGCGCACTTCGCGCGGCAGATCCAGTTCGAGCAGCTGGTCAACCAAGGCAACCAGCGCGCTGGAAACCTGCGCGACTCGTTGCTGGCGCCGCTGCTCGGAATCCAGAACGGCTTTTTCCAGACGCGGGATCAACCCAGCAAGGCCCGCATCCATGTCATCACGGCGCAGGATTTCACGCAGATCCTGCATGCACTGATCGACTGCTTTATCGGCGCCCTCGGCCGCCAGGCTGCTGCGCACCAGGCCACGCCGCAGCAGGTCGACCCGGGCATCCCAGCGCCGCTCGAGGACTTCCTGCTGCTCGAGGCTGGCCAGGTACTTGTCTTTCCAGCGCTGAACGTCGTTGTTCATTGCGATTTTTCGCCAGCGGACAGGTTAAGTGCAGGCAGCTGCGAGCTGCCCAGTGCTTGGGGCAGGCGAATTTCCACGGCCACGGGCAGATGATCGGAGATCGGCAGAGCCAGTACCTCAAACCGCTCCAGCGCCAGGCCAGGGCTGAGCAGGATATGGTCGAGGCAGCGCTGTGGCCGCCAACTGGGAAAGGTCGCTTCGATCTGTGGCGCCACCAGGCCGAGGTTGCGCAAGGGCGAGTTCAGCAGCAGGTCGCTGGCGTGGGTATTCATGTCGCCCATCAGGATCTGGTGCCGGTAGCCGCCAATCAATTCGCGGATATAGCTCAACTGCCGGGTGCGGGTACGCGCCCCGAGCGACAGGTGCATCATCACCACGACAATCGCGTCCTCGCCTTCGCCAATGCGTAATAGCATCGCACCGCGGCCCGGCGGGCCAGGTAGCGGGTGATCCTCCAACAGGCTGGGGCGCAGCCGGCTGAGCACGCCGTTGCTGTGCTGGGCCAGGCGGCCAAGATTGCGATTGAGCTGCTGGTACCAGTAGGGAAAGGCGCCGAGGCGGGCCAGGTGTTCGACCTGGTTGACGTAGCCGGAACGCAGGCTGCCACCATCGACTTCCTGCAGGGCAACCAGGTCGTAATCGGCGAGCAGAGTGCCGATGCGCTGCAGATTGCCGGCACGACCGTTGTTGGGCAGCAGGTGCTGCCAGCTGCGCGTCAGGTAGTGATGGTAACGCTGGGTGGTGATGCCGACCTGGATATTGAAGCTGAGCAGCCGCAGGAGCCCGCCGCAGGGCCAATCGACGGCAGCAGTGCACTGCGAGTTGACCTGCGGATCACACAGGCCAACTTGGCGGCTGCTCGTCCAACGACGCAGCATGCTCGGCGCTCGTGGCGGCCGCCTACTGCGCGGCGCGCTCTTTGTCGATCAGGAAATCGGCCACTTGCAGAGCCTGCTCGGCACCGCCTGCGCTGCCGATGTCGAAACGGTACTTGCCGTTGACGACCATCGTCGGCACACCGCTGATCTGGTAGGCCATGCCCAGTTTCTTGGCCTTTTCCATCTGGCTCTTCACGCCGAAGGAATTGTAGGTCTTGAGAAAGGCGTCTTTGTCGACCCCTTGGGTGGCGAGGTACTCGGCCATTTCTTCTGCCGTTGCCAGCTTCTTGCCTTGCTTGTGAATAGCGTCGAATACGGCGGCATGCACCGCAGGCTCCACCTTCAGCGCTTGCAGGGTGATGAAGCCCTGACCATGCACGTTCCACAGGCCACCGAACAAGGCCGGAACGCGCACGAAATTGACGTCGTCTGGCAACTGCTCGACCCACGGGTTGATGGTCGACTCGAACTGATAGCAATGCCCACAGCCGTACCAGAACAACTCGACCACCTCGATCTGCCCGGGCTTGGATACCTGCACAGGGCTGGCGAGTTCGACATAGTTCTTGCCGGCTTCGGGTTCCGCCTGAACAGCCAGCGCGAACAAGCTGCTGATGGCCAGGGCGGCGCCGAGGATCAGTTTACGCATGGGGGTACTCCTTGCTTGGTTGTTAAGCGTCGCCCAGCGACGAGTCGGTAGTCAGACCCTGTGCGACGGGCCAGGTTCCAGCCATTGTAGCGGGCTGACAAATGAAAAAGGGTGGCCGCAGCCACCCTTTTCGTTGCGGGTTCTTACGTCCCGCGCTGTTAGGCTCAGTGCAGGCCCTGGATGAAGCTGGAGACCGCCTCGATATCCTTGTTGCTCAGCTTGGCGGCGATGCCGCGCATGATCATGTTGTCGCCGTCGTTGGTGCGATTGCCTTCACGGAAATCGGTCAACTGCTTGGCCACATAGGCAGCATGCTGGCCACCGATTTGCGGGAAGCCGGCAGCGTCGAGACCCGCACCATCGGGCGAGTGGCAACCGGTGCAGGCTGGCATGCCTTCGTTCAACTTGCCGCCACGGAACAGCGCTTCGCCGCGGGCGACCAGTTTCGGGTCGGCTGCGCCAACGCTCATCGTCTGGCTGGAATAGTAGGCGGCGATATCGGCCAGATCCTCATCGCTGAGGTTATTCAGCAGGCCGGTCATTTCCACGACCTGGCGCTCGCCGGACTTGATGTCGTTAAGCTGCTTGAGCAGGTAGCGCTCGCCTTGACCGGCCAGCTTGGGGAAATTCGGTGCAGCACTGTTGCCATCGGCACCGTGGCAAGCGCCACACACGACAACTTTGCCCTGACCTGCAGCTGCATCCCCGGCGGCCTGGGCCAAACCGGTGATGCCTAGGGTCAACAGCAGACTCACGAGTATTTTGTTCATCAGCTAATCCAATTACGGCTAAGGGAAAAAGAGTTATGGGCCGGATTTACTCGGTCATCCACTGTATGACGGCTTGGTAATCCTCGGCGCTGCAGTCCATGCACAAACCACGCGGCGGCATCGCATTAAAACCATTGGTGACGCTGGTGACCAGCATCTCCATGCCTTTAGCCAAACGTGGCTCCCAGGCAGCTGTGTCGCCTTTTTTCGGTGCCATTGGCAATTGCCCATTGTGGCATGCCCCGCAAGCGCGGTTGAACACCGTTTGTGGATCCTGGGCAGCCTGGCTGTTGTAGGAAAACACCAACACAGCAGCGGCAAGCAGCATTTTAGTCATCAGATCTGACTCATCAGGGAAGGCAATGCACCGCCCTCTATGGACACCAAGGTCTAATTCGTCCCCGCAATACTCATCCAGCGGATGGGACAAAGCGCACACAAAATTTGCGGCATTATATACTGGCACCACTGAAACGGAAACGACGCCGCTTGCCGCGCCGCGTAGCGCCCGGCAGGATGTGCGCAAATGTCGCAAGGGCTGCGCACCTGCAATTTCTATTATGCCCGCCCTCACCGGATACCCTGATGCAAGCTAAGAACCCCATTATCGGCCTGTGCCAACAAGCCACCTTCCAGATCAGCGCCGCCAAAGTCGACCAATGTCCGGACGATCTGGGCTACGAAGTGGCCTTTGCCGGCCGCTCCAACGCCGGCAAGTCCAGCGCGCTGAACACCCTGACCCACGCCAGTCTGGCGCGCACCTCGAAAACTCCGGGGCGCACTCAACTGCTGAACTTCTTCCGCCTGGACGATGAGCGGCGCCTGGTCGATCTGCCCGGTTACGGCTACGCCAAAGTTCCCATCCCGCTGAAGCTGCACTGGCAAAAGCACCTGGAAGCTTATCTGGGCAGCCGCGAGTGCCTGCGCGGGCTGATGTTGATGATGGATATCCGCAAGCCGCTGACCGAGTTCGACATTTTGATGCTGGATTGGTCGACAGCCAGCGAGATGCCCATGCACATTCTTCTGACCAAGGCCGACAAGCTGGCTTTCGGTGCGGCCAAGACGACGCTGCTCAAGGTGCAGCAGGATATCCGCCAGCGCTGGGGTGACCGGGTGAGCATCCAGTTGTTTTCCGCACCCAAGCGTATGGGCATCGAAGACGCCCAGGCGGTGCTGGCTGAATGGCTGCAATTGGGTGAGTTCGCGCTGAGCGAGCCGGAAACTGAAGACTGAATCAGCGGCCGAGTACTTTTCTGCGGACAAAAAAAACCCCGAGCCTCATATGGGGAGAGAGAAGCTCGGGGTCTAAGGTCTGAACCGCTAGGGCGGGGTTCAGATATCTGCCAACACTTAACACAACAAGGAGCATTGAAAGGCTTTCTGGGCCATTCGTAAGTTCTGACTACTGGTGCAAACGCAAAGTTCAGTGGCGTCTTAGAATCTATTGGGCATAAAGCATCTGCACTTGATGCTTTCCGGTTTGAAAAGTCGGCAACCCAGGCAGTGGCCGCCCCCATCCGCTGCCTGATTCACCCGGCCAAACCGCCGTTTTAGTGCGCCTCGTCCCAGTTATCGCCCACGCCCACTTCCACCAGCAGCGGCACATCCAGTTCGGCGGCGCCGCTCATCAGTTGCTTGATCTGCTCGCGCACCTGCTCGATCAGGTCTTCGCGCACCTCCAGCACCAGTTCGTCGTGCACCTGCAAGATCACCTTGGCATCCAGCCCTGACTCGCTCAGCCAGTTGTCCACCGCGATCATCGCGCGCTTGATGATATCCGCGGCGGTGCCCTGCATCGGCGCGTTGATCGCGGTGCGTTCGGCGCCCTTGCGCAGGCCCTGGTTCTTCGCGTTGATTTCCGGCAGGTACAGGCGACGGCCGAACAGGGTCTCGACATAGCCCTGCTCGGCAGCCTGTGCGCGGGTGCGCTCCATATAGGCGAGCACGCCGGGGTAACGGGCGAAGTAGACGTCGATATAGGCCTGGGCCTGCTTACGGTCGCAACCAATCTGCTTGGCCAGGCCGAAGGCGCTCATGCCATAGATCAGGCCGAAGTTGATCGCCTTGGCGCTACGCCGCTGGTCGCTGCTGACCTCATCCAGGGGAACGCCGAACACCTCGGCCGCGGTGGCCTTGTGCACATCGCGGCCATGGCGGAAGGCGTCCAGCAAGCTCTCGTCCTTGGCCAGGTGGGCCATGATGCGCAGCTCGATCTGCGAGTAGTCCGCCGCCAGCAGCTTGTAGCCCTTGGGCGCGATGAAGGCCTGGCGAATGCGTCGACCCTCGGCGCTGCGGATCGGAATGTTCTGCAGGTTGGGGTCGGTGGACGACAGTCGTCCGGTGGCCGCCACCGCCTGATGGTAGCTGGTGTGGATGCGCCCGGTGCGCGGGTTGATCTGCTCCGGCAGGCGGTCGGTGTAGGTGCTCTTGAGCTTGCTTAAGGAGCGGTACTGCATCAGCACCTTGGGCAGTTCGTAGTCTTGCTCGGCCAGCTCGGCGAGCACCGCCTCGGCCGTGGAAGCCTGGCCCTTGGCGGTCTTGCTGATGATTGGCAGGCCGAGTTTCTCGTAGAGAATCACCCCGAGCTGCTTGGGCGAGGACAGATTGAATTCCTCACCGGCGATGTCGAAGGCCTGGCGCTCCAGCGCCACCAGCTTGTCGCCCAGCTCGACGCTGTGTTCGCCGAGCAGCTTGGCGTCGACCAGCGCCCCCTGGCGCTCGATCCGCGCCAGCACCGGCACCAGCGGTATCTCGATCTCGCGCAAGACCTTGGCCAGGCTCGGTTCGGCTTCGAGCTTGGCCCACAAGGTCTGGTGCAGGCGCAGGGTCACATCGGCGTCTTCCGCCGCATAAGGCCCGGCCAGTTCCAGGGCGATCTGGTCGAAGGTCAGCTGCTTGGCGCCTTTGCCGGCGATGTCCTCGAAACGGATGGTGCTGTGGTCGAGGTACTTCTGCGCCAGGCTGTCCATGTCATGGCGGGTGGCCGTGGAGTCGAGCACATAGGACTCGAGCATGGTGTCGAAGGCCACGCCCTGTACTTCGATCGGCGTCGAGGCATTGGCGAGGATATTGATGTCGTACTTGGCGTGCTGGCCGACCTTGGCCTTGTGCGGGTCTTCGAGAATCGGCTTGAGCGCGGCCAGCACCTGATCCCGATCGAGCTGCGCCGGTACGCCCATATAGGAGTGGGCCAGCGGAATATAGGCGGCCTCGCCAGCCGTGACCGCAAACGACAAGCCCACCAGCTGCGCCTTCTGTGCATCGAGGCCAGTGGTTTCGCTGTCGAAGGCGATCAGCTCGGCTTCGTTGAGTTTCTCCAGCCAGCGATCGAACTGCGCCTGGTCGAGAATCGTCTGGTAGCCCGTCGAGGCGGGGATCACGACGGCCGGCTCGGCTTGCGGCGCAGCGCTGGCGACCAGGTCAAACAGCTCATCGGCAGCTGGCGCGACGCTGCCGAGCTTGGCGCTTTTGGCAACCTGGCCCTTGTTCTGGCGCAACAACTCATCGCGCCAGCTCTTGAATTCCAGCTCGTCGTACAGCTCGAGCAACGCGGGCACATCGGCGGGGCCAGGATGCAGCGCGTCGATTGCCAGGTTCAAGGGCACGTCCAGCTTGATGGTCGCCAGCTCGTAGGACAGGTACGCCATGTCGCGGTGCTCGGTGAGCTTGGCCGCCAGGGTCTTGGCCCCGCGAATCGGCAGCCCGGCCACCTGATCGAGGTTGGCGTAGATCACGTCGAGACCGCCACCGATACCGACCAGCAGGCCTTGTGCGGTTTTCTCGCCGACCCCCGGTACTCCCGGAATGTTGTCGACCTTGTCGCCCATCAGCGCCAGGTAGTCGATGATCAGTTCAGGACCGACACCGAATTTCGCTTTCACGCCATCGATGTCATAGATGCTACCGGTCATGGTATTGACCAGCGTAACGTGCGGGCAGACCAGCTGGGCCATGTCCTTGTCGCCGGTGGAAATCACCACGTCACGGCCTTCGCCGGCGCACTGGCGGGCCAGCGTACCGATCACATCATCGGCTTCGACGTTATCGACACACAGCAGCGGGAAGCCTTGCGCCCTGACGCTGGCGTGCAACGGCTCGACCTGCACGCGCAGATCATCGGGCATCGACGGCCGGTTGGCCTTGTACTCGGCGTACAGCGCATCGCGGAAGGTTCCGCCCTTGGCATCGAAAACCACGGCGAAGGGGCTGTCGGGGTACTGCTTGCGCAGGCTCTTGAGCATGTTCAATACGCCCTTCACCGCACCGGTGGGCAAGCCCTTGGAGGTGGTCAGCGGCGGCAGGGCATGGAAGGCGCGGTACAGGTACGAAGAACCGTCGACCAGGACGAGAGGAGCTTGGCTCATGAGCAGGATCAACCTTTTCGGCGGGGGCGGCGTTAGAATGACCGCACCATTGAAAACAAAGGGACAAGGTTACCATGCGCACACTCAATCGCTTGTTGCTGGCCAGCCTGTTGGCAGTCACTTCGCTCGCGGCATTTGCCGATGATGCGCCCTCGGCCGAGCCGGATGTAACCATCCGCCAGGAAGGCGATCGCACCGTTAAGGAATACCGGGTCAATGGTTTCCTCTATGCAATCAAAATCACCCCCAAGACCGGCAAGCCCTACTTTCTGGTGCGCGCCGACGGCAGTGACGGCAACTTCGTCCGTTCGGATTCTCCGGACATGCTGATTCCGTCCTGGGAAATCTTCAAATGGTAAGTCGGCGGTTCTGATATGTCGGTATTCACCCCCTTAGAGCGTCACGAACTGGAAGCCTTTCTCGCACCTTATGGCCTGGGTCGCCTGCGCGACTTCCAGGGCATCGTCGCGGGCAGCGAGAACAGCAACTTCTTCGTCAGCCTGGAGCAGGGCGAATTCGTCCTGACTCTGATCGAACGCGGCCCCAGCGCCGACCTGCCGTTCTTTATCGAACTGCTCGATGTGCTGCATGCGGCCGGCCTGCCGGTGCCCTATGCCCTGCGCACCGAGAGCGGCGAAGCGCTGCGCAGCCTGGCAGAGAAACCGGCGTTGCTGCAGCCGCGCCTGCCGGGCAAGCACGTCAACCTGGCCAACCCGCACCACTGCCAGGAAGTCGGCGGCCTGCTCGCGCATATTCACCTGGCCACCCGCGCCCATGTGCTGGAACGGCAGAGTGATCGTGGCCTGGACTGGATGCTCGAAGAGGGGCCGAGCCTGGCGCTGAGACTGCCGGAGACGCAATTGCCGTTGCTGCGCGATGCCCTGGCGGAGATTCATGCGCTCAAGCCACGCATCCTCGCCTTGCCGCGGGCCAACCTGCACGCCGACCTGTTCCGCGACAACGTGTTGTTCGACGGTAATCACCTGGCCGGGGTGATCGACTTCTATAACGCCTGCGCCGGGCCGATGCTCTACGACCTGGCAATCGCCCTGAATGACTGGTGCTCGGACGCCGATGGCAGTCTCGATGCGCACCGCGCCCAGGCCCTGCTCGGCGCCTATGCCGCCCTGCGTCCCTTCACCCCGGCCGAGGCCGAACTGTGGCCGGCCATGCTGCGCATCGCCTGCGTGCGCTTCTGGCTGTCGCGGCTGATCGCCGCCGACTCCTTCGCCGGCCAGGAAGTGTTGATCCATGATCCGGGCGAGTTCCAGCACCGTCTGCTGCAGCGCCAACGGGTCGAGGTGGCGCTGCCGTTCGCCCTGTAACGGCGGCGCGCGGGTGTGGGCAGCGGCGTTACCCGGCGACTAGCCGCATTTGGAGTGGCCGCAGTTGAGGCAGGTCGCGCAGCCGTCCATCTGCACCACTGCCTGGGTATTGCACTTGCCACACAGCTGCGCACCGGCCGGGAAGCCGTCGCCCGGCTCCAGCGTCACGGCACCCAGGCTGGCCTCGTAGGCGGCGCGCTTCTCGGCCAGGTACTGGCGCTGGGTTTCGTCCAGTGCCTGCCCCTCAAGCATGCCGATGGCGATCAGGTGGCGCTCCAGCACTACACCGATCTCGGCGACTATGGAGGGCATGTACACCCCGCCCTTCTTCAGGTAGCCGCCGCGCGGATCGAACACCGCCTTCAGCTCCTCGACCAGGAAGGTGCAGCCGCCGCCCTTGCGGAACACCGCGGACATGATTCGGGTGAGCGCGACGATCCATTGGAAATGATCCATGTTCTTCGAGTTGATGAATATCTCGAACGGCCGGCGCTGCTCGTGGGGCGTGCCGGCATTGAGCACGATGTCGTTGACGGTGACATAGAGCGCGTGCTCGAACAGCGGCGACTTAATCTTGTAGGTGATGCCAATCAGGGTCTCCGGACGCTGCAGGCTTTCGTGCATTTCCACCACGCTGCTCTTGCTGGCCTTGTCGGGGGTGGTGCTGGCGGCGGAGCGTTCGAGGGCCTCGTCGACTACTTTGAAACCCGTGATACGCTGGCTGATCTTGACGGTCATGGTGCAATCTCTCCTGTCGGGCAGCGGCGGCGGCCCGAGTCTTGAACGGTGGCGGCGCCCGGCTCAGTACTTGCCGTAGTAGCCTTCTTTGAGTGCGTCGAACAGGTTGGCGGCGGAGTTCACCTCGCCATCGTATTCGACCTCCTGGTTACCCTTGAGCTCGACCGCGCTGCCGTCCTCAAGGACGAAGCGGTAGAGGGTCTTCTCCAGGTCGGCTTCCTTGACCAGTACGCCCTGGAAGGCCGCCGGGTTGAAGCGGAAGGTGGTGCAGCCCTTGAGGCCCTGGAGCCAGGCGTAACGGTAGATGTCCTTGAACGCCTCGAAGGGGTAGTCGGTCGGCACATTGGCGGTTTTCGAGATCGACGAGTCGACCCATTTTTGCGCCGCAGCCTGGATATCCACATGCTGGGTTGGGCTGACGTCGTCGGCGGTGATGAAGTAGTCCGGCAGCTGCTCGCCCGGCTCGATCGAACCCGGTGTGGCCCGCTGATTGATCAGGGTGCGGTAGGCCAGCAGCTCGTAGCTGAACACCTCGATCTTCTCCTTGGCCTTGCGCCCAGGACGGATCAGATTGCGCGAGTAGTGGTGGGCGAAGCTCGGCTCGATACCGTTGGAGGCGTTGTTGGCCAGGCTCAGGCTGATGGTGCCGGTGGGGGCAATCGAGCTGTGGTGGGTAAAGCGCGCGCCCCGCGCGGCCAGATCTTCGATCAGTTGCGGGGCGAATTCCGCCAGTTTCTGCATGTAGCGCGAATACTTGGCGTGCAGCACGCGACCGGGAATCTGGTCGCCAACCTTGTAGCCATCCGTCTTCATCTCCGGGCGCTTGCGCAACATCTCGGCGGTGACCTTGAAGTCTTCCACCAGCAGCGGTGCAGGGCCTTTCTCCCTGGACAGCTCGAGCGCCTCTTCCCAGCCGACCAACGCCATTTCGCGGGCGACTTCTTCGGTGAACACACAGGATTCCGGGCTGCCGTAGCGCAGCTTGAGCAGGGTCAGGGTCGAGCCGAGGCCGAGGAAGCCCATGCCATGCCGGCGCTTGTGTTCGATCTCGTGCCGCTGCTGCTCCAGCGGCAGGCCGTTGATCTCCACCACGTTGTCCAGCATGCGGGTGAAAATACGCACGACTTGGCGGTACTTGTCCCAGTCGAAGCGCGCCTCGACACCGAACGGGTCGATCACGAAGCAGGTCAGATTGATCGAGCCCAGCAGGCACGAGCCATAGGGCGGCAGCGGCTGCTCGCCGCAGGGGTTGGTGGCGCGGATCGCCTCGCACCACCAGTTGTTGTTCAGCTGGTTGACCCGGTCGATGAGGATAAAGCCCGGCTCGGCGTAATCGTAAGTGGAGACCATGATCATGTCCCACAGATGCCGCGCCTTGACCCGGCCGTAGATACGGCAGGCGACCAGGCCGTCCTCGCGGACGATATAGCCGTCGTGCACCGGCCATTCGCGCCAGAGCACCTGCTCCGGATCGTCCAGCTCCAGCTCGGCCTTTTCCTTGTGGTGCAGTGGGAAAATCAGCGGCCACTCGCCGTCGTTCTCCACCGCCTGCATGAACTCGTCGGTGATCAACAGGCTGAGGTTGAACTGACGCAGCCGGCCGTCCTCGCGCTTGGCGCGGATGAATTCGCGCACATCGGGATGGCCGATGTCGAAGGTGCCCATCTGTGCGCCGCGACGACCGCCGGCGGAGCTGACGGTGAAACACATCTTGTCGAAGATATCCATGAACGACAGCGGCCCGCTGGTATGCGCGCCGGCACCCGAAACGAAGGAGCCCCGCGGACGCAGGGTGCTGAACTCATAGCCGATGCCGCAGCCGGCCTTGAGCGTCAACCCTGCCTCGTGAACCTTGCCAAGGATGTCGTCCATCGAATCGGTGATGGAGCCGGAGACCGTGCAGTTGATGGTCGAGGTGGCCGGCTTGTAGTCCTGCGCGCCGGCGTTGGAGATGATCCGCCCGGCGGGAATCGCGCCGTTGCGCAGAGCCCAGAGAAATTGCTGATACCAGTGCTCGCGTCCTTCTTGCGGCTCGACATCCGCCAGCGCCCGGGCGACACGCTGCCAGGTGTCGTCGACGCTGTCGTCGACCGGCGTGCCGTCCTTGCGGGTGAGACGGTATTTCTGTGCCCAGATATCCTCGGAGGCCGCCTGCAAAGCGATACCGGAAATGTTGTCAATACCTGCCGCGATGGATCCGCTCGTCTTCGCCATGCCCTGCGTATCCTCGTGTCGATACTAAGAAATCAAAGCACTACAGGATAAACAAACTTACGCCGTACACCTTAACCTGCGTCAATTAGTGCACTACGAGTTACCGCGATTTCAGGCAACCAGCCGGTTGCGCGCCGAGGTTATCCAGCAAGGCCGCATAGCCATCGCCATCCACTGCCAGGGTGACGCCCAGGGTATCCAGTTCAGCCAGAGTCGCGGACAGTCCGGCGCTCAGGGCTTCGGCCAGGCGCGGGCGCCTCGCCGGCTCGCTGAGTACGCAGCTCGGGCCGGCCTGCTCCAGGCGGGTGCGCATGGCCGCGACCTGGCGGGCGCCCGGTTGCACTTCCCCTGGCAGCCTGTCGGGCTTGAACTCATCAATGGGCGGGGGCGGGGTGAATCGCTACGGCTTTCGTAGACACATTCGCGCTTACTCTTTTGGCCATTTTCGGCCTGAGCCACCAGTAGCTTCACGCCCCGAGGAAGTCATTCCCGCCAAGCCGGCGCACCCACATTGGTTGCGCCACTGTGCAGGGGATTCTCTGCGCACATCGGGCTGGGCGCCCTGAAATTGCAGGTCAGGTAGCGATTGCTGAAGCCGTAGCGCAGCATCGAGCGCAGACGTAGCAGCAGGTAGAAGGGGTGCTTGCGGTAATACTGCAGCACGGCGTTGCCCACCCCTTCGGAGCGGTGCTGCTTGATCGGACGTTTGACAAACAAGCCTTTGAATTGCCACCACTGGATCTGCTCGAACTGCTGATCCGGGCGTAGGCCATGGGCGCGGAACAGGGTGAAAAACGAGGATTTGCTGAAGTCATGCAAGTGGTGCGGGTTGCCGTCCAGGGTCGGGGTGATCGGCACCGAGGCGATCACCTGGCCATGCTCGGCCAACAGCGCGGCATAGTTGGCGACCAGTTGCTGCGGGTTTGGCAGGTGCTCGATGGTTTCCAGGCTGACGATGCTGTCGAAGCGCTGCTCGGCGCTGAAGCTCTGGGCATCGGCGCAGCGGTAGCTGAGGTTGGGCAGGCGGTAGTGCGCCTCGGCATAGGCAATGGCCGCCGGGTCGATGTCCACCCCCACTAGAATCTTGTCCGGGTGCAGCTCGGCCAGCAAGGCGGTGCCGTAGCCGCTACCACAGGCCATGTCGAGGATGCGCTCGCCGCTCAGGCAGGCAGCGGCAAAACGATAGCGCTGCAGATGAATGTTCAGGGTGTTCTGGTCGTCGACATTGTTCTGGTCGAGTTGCTTGGGGTAAATGCGTTCAATGGTCAGCATGCAGGCCTTCCCTGGTGAGCCAGCGGTGGCGTCGATAACGCCGGACTATAGGGCAGTGCCGCGCGTTTAAACAGGCGCGCAGCCCAAGAGCGTGCCGGGTTGGTGAGTTGGACTGAAACTGTCAGCAATCAATGCGCACGCAGGCATGATCGGGCAGGCTCTGGCGAGAATGTGCTGATAAAAAGCCCTATTGCAGCGAACTACCTTGAAGAGCCCGCCTATTCACGCGGTCAGAATGACCAGACCCTGGTGATTCTCTGTGTTCCACGCCCAACAACCGGAGTGACCATGACGAAGTGGTACCAGCACGACCCTCTTTCCGCCCTGCAGGCCAAGGAAGAAGCACAGCGACTGGCGTTTGCGCCAATCGCTTTTCAAACCGCACTGAGCTTGCGTGACCTGGGCATTCTCGAGGTGCTCGACCAGGCTGGCGATAGCGGTTTGCCTTCGGGCGTGATCGCCGAGCGTAGCGGCGTCAGCGAATACGGGGTCAAGGTGCTGTTGGACATGGCCCTCAGTGCACGCATCGTCACCGAGGACGGGCCCTGTTATCGGCTGGCGCGGCTGGGCCACTTCCTCCTGCACGACGGCATGACCCGCACCAATATGGATTTCACCGCCGACGTCTGTTACCGCGCCATGAGCCATCTGACCGAGGCCATCCGCACGGGCCGGCCGGCGGGACTGAAAGAATTCGGCGACTGGCCGACGCTGTACCAGGGCCTCTCGCGCATCCCGGAAAAGGCCCGGCAAAGCTGGCTGAGCTTCGATCATTACTACAGCGACAGAGCCTTCCCCGAACTGCTGCAGCGGGTGCTGGCCGAGCGCCCGCAACGCCTGGTGGACATCGGTGGCAACACCGGCAAGTGGGCCTTGCAGTGCTGCAAGCATGACCCCGATGTGCAGGTCACCCTGGTCGACTTGCCGGGACAGCTGGACATGGCCCTGAGTAACATCCATGTCGCCGGTTTTGCCGGGCGCGTGCAGGGCCATCCGATGAACATCCTCGACCCTGGGCAGAGCCTGCCGCAGGATGCCGATATCTGGTGGATGAGCCAGTTCCTCGACTGCTTCGCGCCCATGGAAATCCTCGCCATCCTGCGCCGTGTGCGCGCCGCCATGCGCGCCGACGCCAAGGTCTACATCCTGGAAATGTTCTGCGACCGTCAGCAATTCGAAGCGGCCACCTACAGCCTGAATGCCACCTCGCTGTATTTCACCTGCCTGGCCAACGGCAACAGCCGCTTCTACCGCAGCGACGACTTTATCGCCATCGTGCGCGAAGCCGGTTTTGTGCTGGTCGAGGATATCGACGATATCGGCCTTGGCCATACGCTGCTGCGTTTGCAGGCGGGCTGAGGAGCGATAAGAGGCAGAGCTGGGGCATGGCTGTCGTGGTTGTTACAGCCCTTCCAGGCACCCCGCCAACTCGCCCGCCAGATTCTCCAACAGGGTTTCATAGCCGTGGCCATCCACTGCCAGCGCACCGCCCATGGTATCCAGTTCGGCCAGAGTCGCCGGCAGGCCGGCGATCAGGGTTTCGGCCAGGCGCGGGCGCCTCGGCGGCTCGTAGAATACGCAGCTCGGCCCAGCCTGCTCCAGGCGGGTGCGCATGGCCGCGACATGGCGGGCGCCCGGCTGCACTTCCCCTAGCACGCTGAATACCCCGGCGTGCTGAAGGCCGTAGGCCGCCTCGAAGTAGTCGTAGGCTTCGTGGAAGACGAAATAGGGCTTGTCGGCCACCGCGCCAAGACGCTGTTTCAGACGCTGGTCGAGGGCCGCCAGACGCTTGCCGAAGGCGCTTAGGTTGGCCTGGTAACGCGCGGCGTTGGCCGGGTCGGCGGCGCTCAGATCGGCAGCCATCCGCGTGGCGATCACCCGTGCATTGGCCGGCAACAGCCAGAGGTGCGCATCCACAGTACCGGGGCGGTGATCCTGATCGTGCTGGTCGGCGACCGCCTGCTCATCCTCGGCGTGCTCGTGATGGGCCTGCTCGTGGTCATCATGCTCGGCATGCTTGTCAGCGAAGTGGCGCAGGTGCATGCCGGGCAGAGCCTGCACGGCGACGCTGGGCTTGCTGCGCCCGGCGAGCACCCGCGGCAGGAAGCTTTCCAGGTCGGGACCGATCCAATAGAGCAGCGCCACGTCGCGCACCCGCCGCACATCGGAGGGGCGCAGTGCGTAGTGATGCGGCGAGGCGCCGGGCGGCAGCAGCACTTCAGGGCTGCCGACACCGTCCTGCACGGCCGCGGCGATCAGCTGCAAGGGCTTGATGCTGGTCAGCACGCGCGCCTCGGCTAGGGCGGCAGAGCTGGTGAGGAAAACGGCGCAGAGCAGGCTGACAGCAGAAAAAAGACGCAACACGGAAGACACTCTGACGGGGAGGAAAGGGTAATATAATAACGTCTCCAGTCTCTGCCGTCCCTGCCCATGACTCAGCCACCGCTCGCCTCACGCCCCCACGACCATTCCCACTGCGTCAGCCATGCCCTGGCCGAGGCCGAAAGCATCTGCACGCATCAGGGGCTGCGCCTGACCGCCCTGCGCAAGCGCGTGCTGGAGCTGGTCTGGCAGAGCCACAAGCCGCTCGGCGCCTACGACATCCTCGCCGTGTTGAGCGAACTGGATGGCCGCCGCGCCGCGCCGCCGACCGTCTATCGGGCGCTGGATTTTCTCCTGGAAAACGGCCTGGTGCACCGCATCGCCTCGCTCAACGCCTTCGTCGGCTGCAGTCACCCAACGCATACCCATCAGGGCCAGTTCCTCATCTGCCGCAGTTGTCATGCGGCCATCGAACTGGAGCACGCGCCGATCAGCGCAGCGATCATCGGTGGCGCGCAGAGCGTCGGTTTCGTGGTCGAAGGGCAGACCGTCGAAGTGCTCGGCCTGTGTGCCGGCTGCCAGGAGGCCACATGAGCGATGCGCTGATTCGCCTCGCCGGGATTGGCGTCAGCTTCCGCGGCCAGAGCGTGCTGCAGGATGTGCAACTGAGCGTCAACCCCGGCCAGATCGTCACCCTGATCGGCCCCAACGGCGCCGGCAAGACCACCCTGGTGCGCGCCGTGCTCGGCCTGCTCAAGCCCGATAGCGGCAGCGTCTGGCGCAAGCCGAAACTGCGCATCGGCTATATGCCGCAAAAACTCCATGTCGATGCCACCCTGCCGCTCAGCGTGCTGCGCTTTCTGCGCCTGGTGCCCGGCGTCGATCGCGCCAGTGCCCAGGCGGCACTGGCCGAAGTCGGCGCCAACCAGGTGATCGACAGCCCCTTGCAGAGTATTTCCGGCGGCGAGCTGCAGCGCGTGCTGCTGGCCCGCGCGCTGCTGCGCGAGCCGGAGCTGCTGGTGCTCGACGAGCCGGTGCAGGGCGTCGACGTCAGCGGCCAGGCCGAGCTGTATCGCCTGATCACCCAGTTGCGCGACCGCCATGGTTGCGGCGTGCTGATGGTCTCGCACGACCTGCACCTGGTGATGAGCACCACCGATCAGGTGGTCTGCCTGAATCGACATGTCTGCTGTTCCGGCCATCCGGAGCAGGTCAGCGGTGACCCGGCCTTTGTCGAACTGTTCGGCCAGGACGCCAAGAGCCTGGCGATCTATCACCACCGCCACGACCATGAGCACGACCTGCACGGCGCCGTGGTCAACGAACCGAGCGCCGGCCTGAGCATCAAGGGTCCGGTCCAACCACACGTTCACGGAGATGGCTGCAAGCATGGCTGATTTTCTACTCAACGCCCTGCTCGCCGGCCTGGCCCTGGCCATAGTCGCCGGCCCCCTCGGCTCCTTCGTGGTCTGGCGGCGCATGGCCTATTTCGGCGACACCCTGTCGCATGCCGCGTTGCTCGGCGTCGCCCTCGGCCTGATGCTTGACGTCAGCCCGACCCTGGCGGTGACGGTCGGCTGCGTGCTGCTGGCGGTGCTGCTGGTGACCTTGCAAACCCGCCAACCGCTGGCCTCGGACACCCTGCTCGGGATCCTCGCCCACAGCACCCTGTCGCTCGGTTTGGTGGTGCTGAGCTTCATGAGGGATGTGCGCATCGACCTGATGGGCTACCTCTTCGGTGACCTGCTCGCCGTTGGCCCCAGCGATCTGGCCTGGATTCTTGGCGGCAGCGCCCTGGTGCTGCTGCTGCTGTGCCTGCTCTGGCGGCCCCTGTTGGCGATTACCGTGCACGAGGAGCTGGCCCGCGTCGAAGGCTTGCCGGTGGCGGCGATCCGCCTGAGCCTGATGTTGCTGATCGCCGTGGTGATCGCCGTGGCGATGAAGATCGTCGGCGTGCTGCTGATCACCTCCTTGCTGATCATTCCCGCGGCGGCGGCCCAGCGCCACGCGCGCACCCCGGAGCAGATGGCCCTGGGTGCCAGCCTGCTGGGCATAGTCGCCGTTTGCGGCGGCCTGAGTCTGTCGTGGTTTCAGGACACCCCGGCCGGACCCTCGATCGTGGTATCGGCGGCCAGCCTGTTCCTGCTCAGTTTCGCCTTGCCACGACGCACGGCCTGAGGCTCAGGCTACGCTGTAGCAGGCCTTGTGCATGAACATAGGAACTACCGGGCAATCGCAGCAAGGTTTGGTTGCGCTCGACTCGGCGGTGTAGAATTGCACGTTTTTTGCCCAACATGAGACTCGCAGAAATGATCTCGTTCGCCTCACGTTGTCTTTCCATCCTCGCCATTTCGCTGCTGCTGGCCGCGTGCCAGAGCACGCCGCAAGGGCCGGGCCAGGCCACCGACGAGCTGCTCGGTGACTTTCGCCTGCTCGAGCAGAACCTGGCCAGCGGTCAGTTGAGCGAGGCCAAAAGCCAGCTCAAATCCCTGCACGTGCGCGCCAGCGGCGATGCTCGCCTGGAGCTGTATCAGCGCCAGCTGGCCGAGGCCTATCTGCGGCAAGGACAAACTGCCCTGCAGACCGGCGATCTGGACCGTGCAGCCAAGGCCCTCAGCCAGGCGCGTCAATTGATGCCGCAGGCACCCGCGCTGACCACCGGGCTGGGTGGCGCCATTGCCCAGGTTCGGCAAACCGAGCTGGATGCGGCGGATCTGGCCAGCAACGCCGCCGAACAGGCTGCCGCCCAGGCCCAGGCCGCACGCGGCGAGCAGGCGCGCCAATTGCGCCAGGCGGCAGAACGCCAGGCGGCCGCGCTCAGGGCGATCCAGTTGCCCGAAGTGGCGCCGGAGCCGCACGCCCAACTGATCGACCCGGCCGCGCCCAGCAGCGTGGTTGCCCTGCCGATGCTGGACAGCCGGGACAACCAAGGCCTGTACCGTCTGCTCGATGCGGTCGCCGCAGATGTGATCAAGTTCCGCTGCACAGTGGAGATCCAGGTCCGCCAGGCCAGTGACTACCTGTGGCTCGCCCCGCTGCTCAACGCGCGGATCGAACGTCTCGATCCGCGCTTCAGCCCGACCATGAGCCAGGTGCTTGCGCCCGAGCAGACCCCGCAACTGCGGCTTAGCCCGCAACGCTAGGTCGGGAAACCGCCTGCCGCAACGACGTACGTAAGTGTTTGGCACTGCCCGCACTCATACGATCTGGCTATAACCATAGGTCTACAAAGATTTTTGCGGCCTAAACAGCGCCGGGTAGACTAGGCGCCTTTTCGCCTACCCGGCAGCTCGACAAACCCAAAAGGTTTAACGCGTGATCAATTTTCACCAGGTCCACAAGGCGTATCGCGTCAGTGGCCACGATATCCCCGCCTTGCAGCCGAGCGACCTGCAGATTTCCCGTGGCGAAGTGTTCGGCATCATCGGCCATTCCGGTGCCGGCAAGAGCACCCTGCTGCGTCTGATCAACCGCCTGGAAGAGCCGTCCGGCGGACGCATCCAGATTGACGGGGAAGATGTCACCGCGCTGGACGCGGCTGGCCTGCGGCGCTTTCGCCAGCGGGTAGGGATGATCTTCCAGCACTTCAACCTGCTCTCGTCGAAGACCGTCGCCGCCAACGTCGCCCTGCCGCTGAAGCTGGCCGGGACGCTGTCAGGCAGCGCCATGGCGGCGCGGGTGGCCGAACTGCTGGCGCGGGTCGGTCTCAGCGAGCACGCCAACAAATACCCGGCGCAGCTGTCCGGCGGACAGAAGCAGCGGGTCGGCATCGCCCGCGCGCTCGCCACCGAGCCGAAGATCCTGCTGTGTGACGAGGCCACCAGTGCCCTCGACCCGCAGACCACCGCCTCGGTATTGCAACTGCTGGCGCAGATCAACCGCGAACTGAACCTGACCATCGTGCTGATCACCCACGAGATGGACGTGATCCGCCGAGTCTGCGACCGCGTGGCGGTGATGGACGCCGGCGTGATCGTCGAGTCGGGGCCCGTGGCCGATGTGTTTCTGCATCCGCAACACGCCACCACCAAGCGTTTCGTCCAGGAAGCCGAGCAGGTTGATGAGGACGAATTGCACGACGACTTCGCCCATGTGCAGGGGTGCATCCTGCGCCTGACCTTCCAGGGCCAGGCGACCTATGCGCCGCTGCTCGGTACCGTGGCGCGCGAAACCGGGGTGGATTACAGCATCCTCGCCGGGCGCATCGACCGCATCAAGGACACACCCTACGGTCAATTGACCCTGGCCCTGACCGGTGGCGATCTGGATGCCGCGCTGGCGTGCTTCAAAGCCGCCGACGTACACATGGAGGTGCTGCGCTGATGGACGCTCTGCTCCCCAATGTCGACTGGCTGGAAATCTGGCAGGCCAGCCTGGACACCCTGAGCATGCTCGGCGGTTCGCTGCTGTTCACCATAGTCCTCGGCCTGCCGCTGGGCGTGCTGCTGTTCCTCACCAGTCCACGGCAGATGTTCGAACAGAAAACCTTCTACGGCTTTCTGTCGCTGCTGGTGAATATCCTGCGTTCGGTGCCCTTCGTCATCCTGCTGATCGTGATGATTCCCTTCACCGTGCTGGTCACCGGCACCTCGCTGGGCGTGGCCGGGGCTATTCCGCCACTGGTGGTGGGCGCCACGCCGTTCTTCGCCCGATTGGTGGAAACCGCGTTGCGCGAGGTGGATCGCGGCATCATCGAGGCGACCCAGGCGATGGGCGCGACTACCCGGCAGATCGTGGTCAACGCCCTGCTGCCCGAGGCGTTGCCGGGGATCTTCGCCGCCGTGACAGTGACCGCCATCACCCTGGTGTCCTACACCGCCATGTCCGGCCTGATTGGCGGCGGCGGCTTGGGCGATCTGGCGGTGCGCTATGGCTACCAGCGCTACCAGCCAGACGTGATGGTGGTGACGGTGATCCTGCTGCTGGTGCTGGTACAAATTCTGCAAACCGCCGGCGACAAGCTGGTGGTGCATTTCTCCCGGAAATAAAAAGCTCTCGAAAATAAACAGCCCAGAAAATAGGCCGGCCACCCGCCGCCACCCCTGATCCCACAAGGAGTCCTTCATGAAAAAATTGCTGACTGCCATCGCCGTCGTCGCCGCGTTTTCCAGCGCTGCCCAGGGTGAAGCCCTGAGCGTGGCGGCCACCGCCGTGCCGCACGCGGAAATCCTCGAATTCGTCAAACCAGCCCTGGCCAAAGACGGCGTCGAGCTGGAGATCAAGGTCTTCACCGACTACGTGCAACCCAACGTGCAGGTCGCCGAGAAGCGCCTGGACGCCAACTTCTTCCAGCACCAGCCGTACCTCGACGAGTTCAACAATAGCCGTGGCACCGAGCTGGTCAGCGTTGCCGGCGTGCACGTCGAGCCGTTTGGCGCTTACTCGAGCACGGTCAAAACCCTGGTTGAACTGCCGCAAGGCGCCAACGTGGTCATCCCCAACGATGCCACCAACGGTGGCCGCGCCCTGCTGCTGCTGCAGAAGGCCGGGCTGATCAGGCTCAAGAACGGCGCCGGAATCACCGCCACCGCCAAGGACATCGTCAAGAACCCGAAAGGCATCAAGATCCGCGAACTGGAAGCCGCGACGCTTGCGCGCGTACTGACTCAAGTCGACCTGGCGCTGATCAACACCAACTACGCCCTGGAAGCCAAGCTCAACCCGACCCAGGATGCGCTGATCATTGAAGGCAGCGACTCGCCCTACGTCAATATCTTGGTGGCTCGCCCGGACAACAAGGACAGCGCCGCCATGCAGAAACTGGCCAAGGCGCTGAACAGCCCCGAAGTCAAAGCCTTCATCCTGGAGAAATACCAGGGCGCGGTAGTGCCGGCGTTCTAAGCGCTCGCCTGCACGCCTCGAAAGCCCGCCCCGTGCGGGCTTTTTGTTGCCGGTAAGTGCTGCTGCGCAGGCACGCCAGAACCAGACTGGGCTTTAGCGCAGCGGTCATTTTACGGGGCTGCAGCGGATCGTCGCCCTAGCCATTCGACGTCGTCGTTCCGCGCAGGCACTCCAGCAGACACTCCAGGGCCGGCTGCTGCTGGGCGCGGCGCAGCAGCGCAACCAGTTCGCGGTGGAAGGTTAGTTCGCCCAACTCGAGCACCCGCAGCTGGGTCGGCCGCTGCAGCCACAAGCCGGCGCGCGGGATCAGCGAGACGCCGAGGCCGCATTCGACCATGCGTACGATGGCCTCCAGTTCGTCCAGCTCCAGCGCCTCGTGCACGCTCAGGCGCTGCTCGCGAAGGAACTGGCTGACCAGCCGGCCACCGAAGGAGCGGCGCTCGTATCGTACGAACGGCTGCTCGGCGAGAATCTGCAGCGGGTCATCGCCGGTAACGCCCATGGGCGTGATCAGAACGAAGGGCTCGCGCGCCAGACTGATTTGCAGCAGTTCCTTGGGCAACTCGAATGGCGGCTTGATCAGCAGCGCCAGGTCCAGTTCGCCGGCATCCACCTGGCTCAGCAGATTCAGCGACACGCCGGGCACCAGCTTCAGCTCGACCCGCGGCGCAGCGGCACGAAAGCGCGGCAGGGCTTCGGGCAACAGGCCGGTCTGCACACTGGCGATGGCGCCGACCTTCAGCTCGCCCTGCCACTCGGCAGCCGAAGTCGGCAGCGCCATCTGGGCATAGAGCGCGAGCATCTGCTCGGCCAGCGGCAGGGCATGCCGGCCGGCGGCATTGAGCATGGCGGCGCGGCCACTGCGGTCGAACAGGCGGACACCCAAGCCCTGTTCCAGCACGCGCATCTGCGCGCTGACCGCCGACTGGGTCAGGCTGACCTGCTGGCCGGCGGCGGCGAAGGTGCCGTGGCGGGCGACCATCACGAAGGTTCTCAACTCACGCAACATCGCCGCCTCGACTGATCAATTTTATTTGTGCTTGCGAACAAGAATATTCGCTTTCACTCAGTATCGCTGTTGCTGAGAATTAGCGGACAGTCACCACAAGGAATCTCTCCATGGCTCTCGCCCCCTTTCACCTGGCCATTCCGGTCCACGACCTGGCCGCCGCCCGACACTTCTACGGTGAGGAATTCGGTTGCGCCGAAGGTCGCAGCAGCGCGCATTGGGTGGACTTCGACTTCTTCGGCCACCAGTTGGTGATTCACCAGGCGCCGCAGATGGAGCATCAAAAGGCCGCGCACAGCAACCCGGTAGACGGTCACGAGGTACCGGTACCGCATTTTGGCGTGGTACTGGAGTGGGACGATTGGCAAGCCTTGGCCGAGCGCCTGCAGGCCAGGCACACCCGCTTCGTCATCGAGCCCTATGTGCGCTTCGAGGGCCAGGTCGGCGAGCAGGCCACCCTGTTCCTCCTCGACCCCTGCGGCAACGCCCTGGAGTTCAAGGCGTTCAAGGATGTAAGTCAGCTGTTCGCCAAATAGCGCTGTGAAGGGGCGTCACCTACGCGGCCCGACCCACCAATCAATTCACTGGTGTAATCAGCCCCGGTAGTTGTACCGCCAGTTTGGCGTTGTTCAAAGGCGCGCGAATAAAGCCGCGTTGGGTGCCGTCCGGGCCGATGATCACCAGGTTGCCGCTATGGTCGACGGTGTAGTCTTCCTTGCTGGTATCAGCCGGAATATAGGGAATGCTCAGCGCATTGGCGAATTTCTGCAGGGTGGCTTCCTCGGCGGTCAGGCCGACAAATCCGGCATCGAAGTAGTCGAGGTATTTCTTCAACTGCTCCGGCGTGTCACGGTTGGGATCGACGCTGACCAGCATCACCTGCAGGTTGGCACGGGCCTGTTCCGGCAGCTGGTCTTGCAGCTGCCGGAGCTGGGCGAGCGTAGCCGGGCAGATGTCCGGGCAGAAGGTGTAGCCGAAAAACAGCAGGCTCCACTTATCCTCGAACTGATCGACGTTAAACGTCTGGCCATTCTGATCAACGAAGCTCAGCTCAGGCAGCGTGCGACTCTGTGGCAGCAGTACGATGCCGGCATCGAGCAGCGCGGTCGGGTCGGCCTGGCCCTTGTTGCTCAGCACCTTGTTGACGGTCAAGCCGAGCACCAGCGCAACGACGGCAACAAGAATGAAAACGGTTTTCTGAGTACGGGTCATAGCACCAACGATTACAGGTTGAACAGCAGGTAATGATCGACCAGCAGGGCGATAAACAGCGAGAAAAGATACCAGATGCTGTATTTGAAGGTATTGATCGCCGCGTGCGGTTTGCTGTCACGGTACAGCACCCAGGCCCAGTGCAAAAAGCGCGCGCCCAGGCCGATAGCGCAGACCAGATAGAGCAGGCCGCTCATGTGGATGGCGTAGGGCAGCAGGGTCACGGCAAACATCACCAGGGTGTAGAGCAGGATGTGCACCTTGGTGTAGTGCTCGCCATGGGTCACCGGCAGCATCGGGATGTTGGCCTTGGCGTATTCGGCCTTGCGGTGAATGGCCAGGGCCCAGAAATGCGGCGGGGTCCAGGCGAAGATGATCAGCATCAGCAGCAGCGGCTCGGCGGTCAGCTCGCCGGTAACCGCGACCCAGCCCAGCAGCGGCGGAGCGGCACCGGCCAAGCCGCCGATGACGATGTTCTGCGGTGTGGCGCGCTTGAGAAAGCCGGTATAGATCACCGCATAGCCGAGCAACGAAGCGAGGGTCAGCCAGGCGGCCAGTTCATTGGTGAAGGTCAACAGCAGGCTAAGGCCCGCCACCGCCAACAGCAGGGCGAAGCTCAGCGCCGCCAGCGGAGTGACCCGGCCTTCGGCCAGCGGGCGTTTGTGGGTGCGCGCCATGATCGAGTCGATGCGCCGGTCCACCACATGGTTGACGGCCGCCGCCCCTCCGGCACACAGGCCGATACCCAGGTTGCCGAAAATCAATACCGTCCAGGGCACGCCGGCACGGGTAGCGAGGAACATGCCGACCAAGGATGTGATCAGCATCAGCACCACCACCCGCGGCTTGGTCAGCTCCAGGTAATCGCGCCAGCTGGCGTGAGCATGTTGTTCGCGCAGTAGAGTAGCCATACGGTCTCTCCTTGTTGTTCTTTATTGACCTGTAGGAGCCATGGGGACGCTTGGTCCTTGCTGGCGATCCGGCGTCCCGGCGTTGTGTTGCCGCACGCCTGGATCGCCAGAATGCCGGACCACAGCAAGCTGGCGGCTATGGGAGTTCAAGCGTACCCGGTAGTTAACCGACACCAGCGTCAGCAGCAATAGCGCACCACCGGCGTTATGCGCCACCGCCACCGGCAGCGGCAGATGGAAAACCACGTTGCTGATACCCAGGCCGACCTGCACGCCCAGCGCCAGCAGCAGCAAGCCGGCCAGACGCGACAAGCCGGCGCGGCGCAGTCGCCAGGCCAGCAGCAGCAGGACCAGAGTCACCACCAGCGCACCCAGACGGTGGGTCATGTGGATGGCCGTGCGCGCGTCGCTGTCGAGCTGGCCGCCGAGGTAGTTCGGACCAATATGCTGGGTAAGATGAAAGCCGTTGGCGAAATCCATCGCCGGCCACCATTCGCCGTGACAGGTCGGCAGGTCCACGCAGGCAACCGCCGCGTAATTGCTGCTGACCCAACCGCCGAGGGCAATCTGCCCGATCACCAGCAGCAGGCTGATCGCGGCCAGACCGCGCAGGCGGGCGGAAAGCGTGGGCAACGGCGGCGCCGCACCAGACAGGCGCAAGGTCAGCAGGAACAGCAGGCTGAGGGTGGCAAAGCCGCCGAGCAAATGGGCGGACACCACTTGTGGCCAGAGCTTGAGGGTCACCGTCCACATGCCGAAGGCGCCTTGCAGGATCACCAGGCCGAGCAGCAACAGCGGCAATTTCAGCGGTTGCCCCGGCTCGCCGCGACGGCGCAGTGCCTGAACCGCCAGACCCAGGATCACCAGGCCGAGACTGCCGGCAAAATAGCGATGGACCATCTCGTACCAGCCCTTGGCGACTTCCACCGGCGCCTCGGGGAAACGCACCTCGGCCAGTGCCTGCGTGTGCTCGCTCATGGGCACCGCGAGGAAACCGTAGCAGCCTGGCCAATCCGGACAACCCAAGCCCGCGTGAGTCAGCCGGGTGTAGGCACCGAGCAGCACTACCACCCCGGCCAGGACGGTGGCGAACAAGGCAAGGCGGTATCCGGGTTTGACCATCGTGGTACTCCTTGTGCCGTCGTCGTGATCAGCCGATCTGGGAAATCTTCAGCAAATGGCGCAAGTCGTTGAGAATCGCCTTGCCCTTGCTGCGGCTACCGTAGCGCAGCACCAGATTGCCACGCGGGTCGACTATCCACAGTTGCGCCCCTTCGGCTTTGCCGGCGACGTCGCCATAGGCCTGGAGTTCGAGTTGATAGCGGGCCAACTGCGGATATTCGCGGCGCAGCAGCGCGTCATAGTCCTCGGCCAAGGGTTGGCTGCTGGCCACGGCATGTGAGGCCCGTGCGGTATCACGATTGAGGCCGATATGAATTTGCCGCGCGAGGAACACCAGTTGCTTGCAATCCGTATCGCAGGCACCCGGGACTGTCACCAGCAACTGCCAGCGCTCCTCCGGCGCACCCGTGACACCGAGATCAGCACGGGACTGGCCGGTGCCAATCAACTCGCCGTGGTAGTTGCGGGTTTCCGGGACCCAGAAGCGCCACTGGTACATGGCGCTGGCCAGGATCATCGGCCCGATAACCACGGCGAGAATCATGATCAGCTGCAGGCGACCGCGCCGACGACGGCTGGGCGACACTTCAGGAAGAGTGGTGGCTGGGTTCATGGCGAGTCTCCCGCGCGTTATACAAACCTAAATAGATGAACAGGCCGAGCAAAGCCGTTGCCAAAGCGAACCATTGAAAAGCATAGCCCAGGTGTTTATCCGGGCTCATGGCGATCACCGGCCAGTCGACCCGAAAAGACCCAGGGCCGGGGGCCAGACGCACCTCATGACTCAGGCCCGCGCGCCCCAACTGGCGCCAGATTTCGTCCGCTTTGACCGCGCTGATCAAGCGTGGCCAGGCACTGCCCTGCGGTACCTGCTGCAGTTGCAAGCCATCGCCCAGGGACACGTATACCGAGGCCTGTAGGCGCAGCGGCGTATCTGGGGTGGCGAAAGTCGGGGTTATGCGGCGATCCGGCCAAGGCAGCCAGCCGCGATTGAGCAACAGCCAGAGACCGCTGGCCTGATCATGAAAGGGTTGCAGGACTTCGACGCCCGCCTGGCCATCACGGGTGCGGTTATCCAGCAAAAAACTGTGCTGCGCATCGAAGTAACCCTGCAGTTTTACCCGCACATAGGCAAGAGTTGCATGGTTCTCGAGTTCGGCGATAGCAATAGGTGCGGCCAACTGCTGCGCTTGATGGACGGCCAGCAATTCGCGCTTTTCTTCGGCGCGTGCCAGCTGCCAGAAACCCAGGCCGATAAGCGTAGGGAACAGCATCAGCACCAGCAGACTGGGCAGCCAGCCGGGGCGAAAAGCGCTCATCGCGCGCGCCCCGAAGCCCGGGCCAAGCTGGTTATACTGCATCTGCAACACATTCCTCTCCCCCCGGAGTTACCCATGCTCAAGATCGCGATCGTCCTCTTGCTACTCGCTACAGTGGTCAGCTTGTTCAGCGGTCTTTTTTTCCTGGTCAAGGACGAGGGTCGCTCTTCCCGAGTGGTCAATTCCCTGACCGTTCGGGTCACGCTCACCGCCCTGACTGTAGCCCTCATTGCCTGGGGCTTCTATAGCGGCCAACTGGCGCCCCAGGTGACGTGGTAGACACAGCTCACACGCCTGCCCCCCTTCCTGCCGCTTTTTCTAGGCCGCGCGGATCAGAGTACATAAACGAAAGTAAACAAGCCGAGCCACACCACGTCGACGAAGTGCCAGTACCAGGCGGCCGCCTCGAAGCCGAAGTGCTGCTCGGGGCTGAAGTGGCCACGAACGACGCGGACCAGCATCACCGTCAGCATGATCGCCCCCAAGGTGACATGGGCGCCGTGAAAACCGGTAAGCATGAAGAAGGTCGCGCCATAGATGCCCGAGCCCAGGGTCAAACCGAGCTCGGTGTAGGCATGGATATACTCTTCGGCCTGGAACACCAGGAACGCCGCGCCGAGTACCAGAGTCAACGCCAACCAGAGTGTCAGCGGCTTACGCTGGTTCTTGCGCAGGGCATGGTGGGCGAAGGTCAGGGTGAAGCTGGAACTCACCAGCAGCACGGTGTTGAGCAACGGCAGACCCCAGGCGCTGATGACCCCGCTGGGGGCCGGGTAGAGTTTGGGATCCGGCGTGTTGAGCAACGGCCAGCTGTACTCGAAACCCGGCCAGAGCATGTTGGCAATGCCTTTGTCGCCTTCGCCGCCCAGCCAGGGCCCGGCCCAGGTGCGCACGTAGAACAGCACGCCGAAGAACGCGGCGAAGAACATCACCTCGGAAAAAATGAACCAGCTCATGCCCCAGCGAAACGAGCGATCCATCTGCGCGCTGTACAGGCCTGAACTGCCTTCCTTGATCACTGTACCGAACCAGCCGAACAGCATGTAGGCGAGGAACATGCCACCAACGAAGAAGATCAGCGGGCCGTTGGAGTCGGCCCGCTCGGCCTTCATATCGTTGAACCAGGTGGCGAGCCCGACGACCGTGATCAGCAAGCCGATAGTGGCGATAATCGGCCACTTGCTCTGGGCCGGAACGTAGTACTGCTCATGAGCTGCCATCTTTATTCTCCTTATTGGCCCACCTGGGCTACAGGCGGTTTACTCGCAGTGATATCGAACAGAGTGTAAGCCAGGGTCAGGTGGCGCACATCTGCGGGTAAATCTCGATCGACGATAAAACGTACCGGCATTTCAATACGCTCACCGGGCTGCAGAACCTGCTGGGTAAAGCAGAAACACTCGGTCTTGTGGAAATACGCCGCCGCCTTGGAGGGGGCAATACTGGGAATCGCCTGAGCAGTCATCGGCTTGTCCGTGGGGTTGTGCGCGACGAATAACATCTGCGTGCTTTCACCCGGATGCACCGTCACTTCATCACCCAGCGGGCGGAACTCCCAGGCCATATCGGCCGCATTGGTGGCGAGAAACTGCACCCGCACCTGACGCGACTGGTCCACGCTTTGCTGCCCGGCCTCATAGACCCCGGCGGTTTTACCGTTAATCCCGAAGGCCTGGCACATCACGTCGTAGATCGGCACCAGGGCGAAACCAAAGCCGAACATCCCCACCACCACCAGCAATAAGCGGATGACCAGACGACGGATGGCCAGGGCGTCACTCATGGCCGGCTCGCAGGGCGGGCCGGTCAGCGGCCGAACGTGCCTGGCGAACTCGGTCTTCGCAGAGATTCATCACTTCACGTCCGGCGGAGTCTGGAAGGTGTGGTAAGGCGCTGGCGACGGCACCGTCCACTCCAGGCCTTCGGCGCCATCCCAGGGCTTGGCCGCGGCCGGCTTGCCGCCACGGATGCACTTGATGACGATGAACAGGAACAGCAACTGGGTCGCACCGAACATGAAGGCACCGATGCTCGAGACCATGTTGAAGTTGGCAAACATCATGTTGTAGTCGGGGATCCGCCGCGGCATGCCGGCCAGACCGACGAAGTGCATGGGGAAGAACGCCATGTTCATGCCGACGAAACTCATCCAGAAGTGCAGCTTGCCGAGGGTCTCGTCATACATATGGCCGGTCCACTTCGGTAGCCAGAAGTAGGCCGAGGCGAAGATGCCGAAGATCGCCCCCGGTACCAGTACGTAGTGGAAGTGCGCCACCACGAAGTAGGTGTCGTGGTACTGGAAGTCCGCCGGGGCGATGGCCAGCATCAGCCCTGAGAAACCGCCGATGGTGAACAGAATGACGAACGCCACGGCGAACAGCATCGGCGTCTCGAAGGTCATCGACCCCCGCCACATGGTACTCGCCCAGTTGAACACCTTAACCCCGGTGGGCACGGCGATCAGCAGGGTGGCATACATGAAGAACAGCTCGCCGGTCAGCGGTATGCCGACGGTGAACATGTGGTGCGCCCAGACGATAAACGAGAGGAAGGCGATCGATGCGGTGGCATAGACCATCGAGGTATAGCCGAATAGCGGCTTGCGCGCGAAGGCCGGGATGATCGCACTGACCGCGCCGAACGCCGGCAGGATCATGATGTACACCTCGGGATGACCGAAGAACCAGAACACGTGCTGGAACAATACCGGGTCGCCGCCACCGGCGGCGCTGAAGAAGCTGGTGCCGAAGTGGATGTCCATCAGCATCATGGTCACGCAGCCCGCCAACACTGGCATCACCGCGATCAGCAGGAAGGCGGTGATCAACCAGGTCCAGACGAACAGCGGCATCTTCATCAGGGTCATGCCGGGGGCGCGCAGGTTGAGGATGGTGGCGACCACGTTGATCGCGCCCATGATCGAACTGATACCCATCAGGTGGATGGCGAAGATGAAGAAGGTCACGCTTTCCGGCGCGTAGGTGGTGGACAGTGGCGCGTAGAAGGTCCAACCGAAATTCGGTCCGCCACCCTCCATGAACAGCGTGCTGACCAGCATGCTGAAGGCCGCCGGCAGCAGCCAGAAGCTGAAGTTGTTCATCCGCGGCAAGGCCATGTCCGGCGCGCCGATCATCAGCGGAATCATCCAGTTGGCCAGGCCGACGAAGGCCGGCATCACCGCGCCGAAGACCATGATCAAGCCATGCATGGTGGTCATCTGGTTGAAAAATTCCGGCTGCACGATCTGCAAACCCGGCTGGAACAACTCGGCGCGAATCACCATGGCCATGGTGCCACCGAGGAGGAACATGGCGAAGCTGAACCACAGGTACATGGTGCCGATGTCTTTATGGTTGGTGGTTAGCACCCAACGCATCAGACCTTTGGCTGGGCCGTGATGATGGTCATCCCCGGCATGGCCATGATCTTTATGATCCGTATCGATCACTGCACTCATGTCCTTACTCCTGAGCTTGTTTGAACGCGAGAACGTCTTGTGGTGTGACCATGTCACCCACTTTGTTGCCCCAGGCGTTGCGTTCGTAGGTGATGATCGCGGCAATGTCGACTTCCGACAGTTGCTTGCCGAAGGCGGCCATGGAAGTGCCTGGCTTGCCGTTGACCACCATGCCGATATGTTCTGCGGCTGGGCCGGTGGCGATGGCCGAGCCCTTGAGCGCCGGGAACATCGGTGGCAAGCCTTCACCAGTAGGCTGATGGCAAGCGGCACATGTGGTGTTGTAGGCTTTTTCGCCACGGGCCAGGAGTTCTTCCTGGGTCCACTCCTTGCTGGTCAGCTCCTTCTCGGCAAGCGCGAGCTGTTTGCGCTCGGCCAGCCAGAGGGCGAAGTCTTCCTTCGACTTGACCTCGACCACGATCGGCATGAAGCCATGGTCCTTGCCGCACAGCTCGGCGCACTGACCCCGATAGATCCCTGGTTCCTCGACCCGCGTCCAGGACTCATTGACGAAGCCGGGAATGGCATCCTTCTTCACCGCCAGGGCCGGCACCCACCAAGAGTGGATCACATCGGCGGAGGTAATCAGAAAGCGTACCTTGGTGCCAACCGGCACCACCATCGGCTCATCGACCTCGAGCAGATAATGCTCGCCTTTCTCGGCTTTATTATTGATCTGGTCTTGGGGAGTGGTCAGGTTGCTGAAGAACTCCACGTCCTGGCCCAGGTATTTGTAATGCCATTTCCACTGGTATCCGGTGATCTGGATATCCAGCTCGGATTCCGAGCTGTCGTAGATGTCGATCAGCGTCTTGGTCGCCGGGATCGCCATCAGCACCAGAATCACCAGCGGCACCACGGTCCAGAGGATCTCCACCGTGGTGCTTTCGTGAAAGTGCGCGGCCTGCTGCCCCGTGGAGCGGCGGTGAACCAGCATCGACCAGAACATCGCGCCGAACACCACCACGCCGATCGCGACGCAGATCCAGAAAATGGTCATGTGCAAGTCAAACACCGAGCGACTGACCTCAGTAGCTCCGGGCGCCATGTTGATCGTCCAGCTGGCGTGAGCCGAGCTGAATACCAAACACAGCAGGAGGCTCATCCAAACGCGTGGATGTCGCATCATTGCGGGTTCCCCTTATCATTCTTGTTATCCCGTCGGCGGAACATGCAGCAAAAGGATCGACGGCCATGACAACTGTCGAAACCTCTCCGTGCCGAAGCCCGTCCGGTGTTATCAGGTACTGTCTTTCGAATTCGAGTATAGACGGCGACTTCAACCTGGCAACGTCAAAACGAAAATCGCCAACACCGCGCAAGCCTTGTGCTAAACGCCACGGTGGGTGTAACACGGCTAGAATCAGGGGTAGCGCGTTATAGCGCTCTCGTATAAGTATGAAAAATTTATGACAATCGCGTCTGAGCAGTCGCCTCCAGCCAGCTATGGTTCACGCCCATGTCCTCACTTCAGGAGTAGTCATGAATACCCCCGCATTGCGCGAACTGATTCAGCGCGCTCACCAACACGAAACCAACAGCAAGCAGCTCTCTGCGCAACTGAGTACGCAACTGGAGCGCCTGCATCCCTCCATCCGCCTACCCGACATTGATACCCTCGAGGTGCTCACGCGCTTTGTCAGCGCCTATATCGAGCAGGTACCCGATGTGTTGGAAGCGGCCAATCAGGTCGCACGCGAAGCCGGCATCGAGGCGCAGATCAAGCCCGTACTGAAAGTCGCCGAACAATTTTTCCTCCAGCCACCCGAGCTGATGGCCGGACATGAGGGCCTCGATGGTCTGCTTGACGAAGCCTACCTGGCCCACCGCCTGGTCGAGGAGGTCAACGACCGCTACATCGCCCACCTCGGCCGACCCCTGATTCCGCTGGACACCACGGTGGCCAACCTGATCGCCCACCAGTTGATCGGCGAGCCATTTGCCAATCAGCTGGACGAGGCTGTGCACCACGCGGTGGATGGCATGCTCGATGAAGCCAGCTTCGACCAGGCCTCCGTGCGCGCCTATCGCGAGCGCTTGAGCGACCCGCACACCGAAGCCGCCTGGAAACGCTGGCCCTGCCTGTCAGGCCAACTGGGGGTTGAACTGCAGCTGGACGAATCGCGCACAGCGGGCTGACGAGCGCTCGCGCACGAACCGGGAACAACGCTTTCCCAGGGCTGAACAGAGCGCCGTCAGACCTTGCACGGCCCAATGCTGCCGGCGTCAGACCTGCAAATAACGTGGCCGCGGTGTGGCCATCGGCAGCGGGCCATCGCCAATCTGGCGGAACTCGCCTTTCTCGGCGTCATAGGCCTTGATCTCGCTGGTCTCGATGTCGTACACCCAGCCATGGATGAACAATTGCCCGCTGGCCAGACGCGAGGCTACCGAGGGATGGGTGCGCAGGTGGTCGAGTTGGGCCACCACGTTCTCCTCGGTGAGGATGCCCAGGGTGTTGTGGTCGGCGCAGCCGCAATTGTCCTCGACCACGATCTTGGCCACTTCGGCATGACGCAACCAGGCTTTTACCGTCGGCATGCGCTCCAGCTCTTCGGGGTTGAGCACCGCCTTCATCGCGCCACAGTCGGAATGCCCGCAGATGATGATGTGCTGCACACCCAGCGCCATCACCGCGTACTCGATGGCGGTGGAGACCCCGCCCATCATCTGCCCGTAGGGCGGCACCACATTGCCGACGTTGCGGGAAACGAACAGGTCGCCGGGATCGCTCTGGGTAATCAATTCGGGGACGATGCGCGAATCGGCGCAGGTAATGATCATCGCCCGTGGCGTCTGCTCATGGGCGAGCTTCTTGAACAACGCCTGTTGCTGCGGAAACACCTCCTGACGGAAGCGCTGAAAGCCTTCGAGGATATGCCGCAGCGCCTCCTCCGCGCTTTCCACCACACGAATGCTCTGCTGCTCTTGTTTATTCATAGGGCTGACCTCGAAAATCTGCGGGGTTGCATCCTTCTGGCGCGGCCAATGTCCCGAGTGAGTGATTGCGCACCCTTACTGGACACTCGACGCGCACCTTGGGTCACCGCGAACCCAGTCACTGGCGGCCGGCCGGGTCGCCTGTTCGATAAATAGCAATTCGCGTTCCAGGTGCCCTCGCGGGCGGACGGCAGAAACAACCCGGCCAGGGGATGCTCTGCAGCAGCCCCCGGCCGGGTTGTCGGCACGCCGGACCAACGCCGCGGCTTAGCCGGCAGCATCGACCCGCTCGGAACTGGCGATCACCACCAGTATTCGACCTGAGCGCCGACGTTGGAGCCATGCAGGGCGGTGTCGAAGGCGCCAGTGTCGGACAAGGCCGAGCCCGCCGCCAATACGTTGGCCGCACGCTGCGCCGCTGCGTTCCAGGTCGCATAGGTGTAGTACAGACGAATTTCTGGACGCACCCAGAAGTCAGGGCCGGACGGCGACCAAGTCGGGGCGATGGTGAACTTGGTCAGCTTGCGCGTGCCGCCAGGCGCCTGGACCTGATCACGACCCAGTTCGCCAATCAGCTTGAACTGCTCGGTGAAGGCATACGTTGTCCGCCCACCCACCGACAGCCAGTTCTGGTAGCTCTGATCCATTTGCTTGTCCTTCTGGTAGACCACCTGAAACTGCCCACCGAGACGCGGAGTCATCTGCCAATCAAAGAACTCGACCAAGCGATAGCGCTTGGCGCTGTCGTCCAAGTTGACATTGCCGGTCGAGCCCAGCGCAGTGCCGGGACCTGCGCCGTACTGCAGGGCAAAGGTGTTGTTGGCGCCGGAGCCGAAAACATCCTTCTGCTTATGCTGAGCCGTGATCGACCAGCCGCTGTAGGCGCCTTCGATATGGCGCGGCTTGTCGATATAGCTCAAGCCGAACTCCAGCTCACCCCCCGGATTGGTATCGAAGCCGGCCACGTTGAAGTCGTGACGGTTGATGTACTCCTGCTGGAACACACTGTCCTTGCGTGAAAAGGCGTAGCTGTATTTCAGACCACCTAACTCATAGTCCTCCACACCGGCACCGGTGGCGCTCTGGTTCCAGTAAAAAAAGTCGGAGATATGGATGTCGTTACGTTTGTAGAAGCGTCGCCCTGCCCACAGAGAACCACCGTTGAGTGCCGGCACCTTGCTCCATTCGGCGAACATCTGGTTCATCCGGGTAAAACCATGCTCGCCGGTGAATTCGGGCGTATGGCCGTATTCGTTGAACAACTGTGCCATGGCCTCGACACTTACCACCGAGCCGTCGTCCAGGGTCAATAGATCCTGGCGCAGGTCCAGTTCGGAGTACTGCTCGCACTCGTTGCCCAGGCGATACTTGGACTGGGCGCCGGGTAACTGGAAGCACGCTTGGCTGTCGCCACTGTCCGCACTACCCACACCGCTGCGCACATAGCCGGTGAACTCCAGGGCCTGGACCTGGGGCAAAGCCAGGGTCAGGGCCAACAGGTAGGGGGCGATACGTGCAGCGCCGGATACACGCGATGGCCGAGGGTTGAGACTGATCTGCATGATTACTCCTGATTGTTTTTTATTGTGTGAGGTGCTGCGGATAACCGCCGAAGCGACGGCTTGTTGCGGGTTATTCAGGCGCACAGCCCCCTGCCGAGCGACGAATCGCTCGGCTTTGAGCTCATGTAACGACTTGAGGGGGACGCTGCCGCGTTTTACGTCAGCCTTGTCAGCGTCCTATCAGCCGCGATGACGGCCGCGGAAGAAGTCGACCAGGCCCTGGGTCGAGCCATCTTCCGCAGCGCCTCTCTCGCTGCCGACCAGGCGTGAATACACGCCCTGACCCAGCACCTTGCCCAGCTCCACGCCCCACTGATCGAAGGCATTGGTGCCCCAGATCACGCTCTGGGCGAACACCTTGTGTTCGTACAGCGCGATCAAGGCGCCCAGGCGTCCCGGGCTGACGCGCTCGAGTACCAGGGTGTTGCTCGGCCGATTGCCGGGGATGACCTTGTGCGGGGCCAGGCGCTGCACCTGATCGTCGTCCAGACCCTGGGCGCGCAACTCGGCTTCGGCCTCCGCGCGGGACTTGCCAAGCATCAGTGCCTGGCTTTGCGACAGGCAGTTGGCGAACAGCCACTGGTGGTGGTCGGCGACCGGGTTGTAGCTGCTCACTGGCACGATGAAATCCGCCGGAATCAGCTGGGTGCCCTGGTGCAGTAATTGGTGATAGGCGTGCTGGCCGTTGCAACCGACCCCACCCCAGATCACCGGGCCGGTGGCACTGGTCACCGCGCTGCCATCCTGACGCACGCGCTTGCCGTTGGACTCCATATCGAGCTGTTGCAGATGCTTGGTGATATTGCGCAGGTAATGGTCGTACGGCAGGATCGCGTGGCTCTGCGCGCCCCAGAAATTGCCGTACCAGATACCCAGCAAGGCCAGCAACACCGGCATGTTGCGTTCGAAGGGCGCGCTCTGGAAATGCTCGTCCATGCGATAGGCACCGGCGAGTAATTCCTTGAAGTTGGAGATGCCGATCGACATGGCGATCGGCAGGCCGATGGCCGACCACAGCGAGTAACGCCCGCCGACCCAATCCCACATCGGCAAGATATTCTCCTCGCGAATGCCGAATGCCAGCGCCGCCTGGGTGTTGCTGGAAACCGCCATGAAATGCCGGTGCAACTCGACCTCGGAGCCGCCTTGGGCCAAGTACCAACTGCGCGCGGCCTGGGCATTCTTCAGGGTTTCCAGGGTATTGAAGGTCTTCGAGGAGACGATGAACAGGGTGGTTTCCGCGCGCAGCTTGGCGGCCAGTTCATGGAACGAGCTGCCATCGATATTGGCCAGGTAATGACAGCGCACGCCACGCTGGGCGAACGGCAGCAAGGCCTCGGAGACCAACTGCGGACCGAGGAAGGAACCGCCGATGCCGATATTCACCACGTCGGTGATCGGCTTCTCGCTGTAGCCGCGCCACAGGCCGTTGTGCACCCGCCCGACCAGCTCGCTCATCTGGTTGAGCACCCGCTGCACCTCGGGCATCACATCGACGCCATCGACCAGCACCTTGTCGCCGATTGGCCGGCGCAAGGCGGTGTGCAGGGCCGGGCGGTGTTCCGAGGCATTGACCAAGGCGCCGTCGAACAAACCCTCAATTGCCTGCTGCAGACCCGCCTCCATGGCCAGGCCGACCAGCAGCTCGCGGGTATCGGTGTTGATCAGGTTTTTCGAGTAGTCGAGAAACAGCCCGCAGTCGTTCAGGGAAAACGTGCTGAAGCGCTGCGGATCCTCGGCGAATGCCTGGCGCAGATTGAAATCATCGAGCTGCGTGCGATGGGCGGCGAGGGCCTGCCAACTGGCCAACTGGGTTACATCGACAGATGAGGGAGAGTGCGGCATAACGGCTCCTGCGGACAATGGATAGGCGGCTGGGCAATTCACAGTGCGTCGAGTTCGTGCCAAAACGGCAGATCCGGACCGACCCGCGAACAGGTCAGCGCGGCGGCCCTGATCGCCAGGTCGAGCATGGCGTCGAGCTGCTCGCGGGAGATGCCGGCCAACCCTTGCGGGCTGTCCAAGCCATGACGGGCCAGGTAGCAGAGCAAGGCAGCCTGGAAGGTATCGCCGGCACCGACCGTATCGCGGGTCTGCACCGCCCGGGCCGCCACTGACCAGTGACCATGGGCGCGACTGTGCACGCTGGCACCCTTGCCGCCATGAGTGAGGCACACCAGCTGACAGCGCTGGTCGAGCCACTGGCGGGCAACGTCCTGGGGATCGCGCTCCGGGTAGAGCAACTGCAGGTCCTCCTCGCTGACCTTGATCAGGTGGGCATGGGCGGCGAAGGCTTCGATGCGCTGGCGCCAGATGGCGATGTCCGGCTCGGGATTGAGCCGCACATTGGGGTCGAGACTGATCAGACGCTGGTCGCGCTCGCGCCCGACCAACTCGAGCAGGGTATCGGCGACCGGCGTGACCACCAGCGAATAGGAGCCGACATGCAGGCCGCGCACCCGCGCATCCAGCACCGGCAGGTGCTCGCGGCGCAGCAGGCGATCGGCGCAGCCCTGGCCGCGGAACGAGTACTGCGGCGAACCCTGGGCATCCACCCCGACCATCGCCAGGGTGGTGGGCGCATCGCTGGCGATCAGGTAGTCAGCGCTCACCCCTTCTTCAGCCAAGACCCGGCGCAGGCGAACGCCGAGGTGATCGCTGGAAATCCCGGTGAACAGCGCCGAATCAATGCCCAGCCGGCGTAAACCGACCGCGACATTGAAGGGAGAACCGCCAGCAAGCGCCTTGAAATCCAGCTCGCTGCTGCGCGCGCCGGGCTCCAGGCTGAAGAAATCGAACAGGGCTTCGCCGCATATCAGGTACATGCTTGTCTCCACATCAGGACCGGGCGCGGGGGCGCCGGGTTGAAAAGGGTTCACCGGGTTGCTCAGCACTACTGCCGCATGACCTGCTCGCGATAGCGCTGGTAAACCTGTTCGTACTGCTCGCTACGGCCGCGATCCGGCCGGGTTTCGCTGCTAGCATCGAAGCTGACGCAGCGTTCGCAAAGCGCCTCCAGCGTGGTCTCATGACCCTGCTCCCGATCCAGGCACCAGGCCGCCTGGATCGCCGCGCCCAGCGCTGCCGCCTCGGTGTGCTGCGGGCAGATCAGGGGAGTGGCCATGATGTCGGCGACGATCTGTCGCCAGATCGGGCTCTTCGCCGCGCCTCCGATCAGGCGGATGCTGCGGCTTTCGATACCGCTGGCGCGCAACAGGTCGAGGCCATAGCGCAGACCAAATACGCTGCCCTCGACCACCGCGCGGCAAAGGTTGGCGCGGCTCAGGTTGTCGCTGCTCATGCCGTGCAGGCTCGCGCGGGCATTGGGCAATGCCGGCACCCGCTCGCCGTTGAAGAACGGCAGCATCAGCACGCCTTCGGCACCGATCGGCGCTTGTGCCACCAGGGCGCCGAAGCTGGCCAGCTCCAGCTCCAGCAGTTGCTGGATGGCGCCAGTGGCACTGGTCAGGTTCATGCTGCAGATCAGCGCCAGCCATCCGCCGGAAGACGAGCAGAAGGTTGCCACCTGCGGCTGCGGGCTGACCCGCGGCTGGTCGGCATAGGCGTAGAGAGTGCCCGAGGTGCCGAGGCTCATGGTGATCGCCCCGGGCTGGATATTACCGGTGCCGATGGCGCCCAGCATGTTATCGCCGCCGCCGCTGGCGATCCGCACCGCGGGATTGAGGCCCAGCAGCTGGGCAATCTGCGGACGGATCGGTCCCAGGCATTGCTCCGACTCGATCAGCTGCGGCAGCGCCGCAACCAGCCGCCCCGAGGGATCGATATGCCTGAGTAACGCAGTATCCCAGGTGCGTCGGCGCACATCGAAATAGCCGCTGCCGGAAGCATCGCCGTATTCGGCACAGCAACGCCCGCTCAGCCAGTAGTTGAGGTAATCGTGGGGCAGCAGGATATGGGCGATGCGTTGAAAAATCTCGGGGTACTGCTCGCGGGTCCAGAGCAGCTTGGACACCGTGTAGCCCGGCGCGATGGCCACTCCCAGGCGCTCGAGCGAGCCGGCTTCACCGCCGAGATAGTCGAGCAGGCGCTGATTCTGCTCAGTCGACTCGGTATCGCACCAGAGCTTGGCCGGGCGCAGCACCTCGCCCTGCTCGTCGAGCAAAACCAGGCCATGCTGCTGGCCGGAGACACCGATGGCGAGAATCTGCTCGCCAGTGATCGCCGCCGCGTTCAGGGCCGCGTGAGTGGCCTGCTCGAACGCCGCCAGCCAGTCGCTCGGCTGCTGCTCGCGCCGGCCATTGGCGCCGCTGATCAGCTGGTGAGGGGCACTGCCCTCGCCCAGCACCCGGCCGCTGTCGGCATCCAGCACCAGCGCCTTGCTGCCCTGGGTACCGCAATCGATACCTAGAAATAAGCGCATCCGCTTTCTCCTCGGTTCAACGCAGCGCCCGCAGCCGCTCACTGAGCAGGGCTTCGAGCTTGAGTTGATCGGCATGGAACTGGCGAATGCCTTCGGCGAGCTTTTCCGTGGCCATGGCGTCTTCATTCATCTGCCAACGCAAAGCGTCTTCGCTCAACGGCGCCGGCGCCACCTGCCGCTGGCCATCGTCGGCCAGCGCCGGGGTAAGCCGGCCTTCGGCCTCGGCCAACTCGGCGAGCAATGCCGGGCTGATGGTCAGGCGATCGCAACCACCCAACGCCAGTACCTGCTCGAGGTTGCGAAAGCTCGCCGCCATCACCACCGTGGGGTAGTCGTGCTGCTTGAAGAAGCGGTAGATCTGCCGCACGGACAGCACGCCCGGATCGCTATCCGCGCTGAAGCGGCTGTCTGGCGCCTGCCGTTGGTGCCAGTCGAGGATGCGCCCGACAAAGGGCGATACCAGGTAGACGCCCGCTTCGGCACAGGCACGCGCCTGGGCCAGGTTGAAGATCAGGGTGAGGTTGCAACGGATGCCCTCGCGCTCCAGTTGCCGGGCCGCCTGGATGCCTTCCCAGGTGGCGGCGATCTTGATCAAGACGCGCTCGCCGGCAACGCCCAGCTCCAGGTACTGAGCATAGAGTGCGCGCGCCCGCGCCAGGGTGGCGTGCGTGTCGAAGGACAGGGCCGCCGGCACTTCGGTTGAGACCTTGCCGGGAATCTGCTCGAGAATCTCCAGCCCCATGCTCACCACCAGACGATCGCAGGCGTTGGCCAGCAGCGCCTCTGGCGAGCGACTGCGCGGCTGCGCCCAATCCAGCGCGGCGTCGAGCTGTTGTGGGTACTGCCCGGCTTGCAGGGCCTTGAGGATGATCGATGGATTGGTGGTGGCGTCCTGCGGCGCGAAGCGCTTGATCGCCGCGAGATCGCCGGTGTCGGCGACCACCACACTGTGTTGTTTCAGCTGTTCGAGCAGGTTGGACATATCGCTCTCCGTGGATCAGTCGCGCAGCAGGGTTTGCAGGGTGGTGCCGACGCCATGGGTGCGCAGGCTGTCGAGGCACCACTCGAAGGCGACAACAAACGCGCTGGATTGGCCCAGGGCGCTGCCGAAGATCGCCTCCTCGCCCAGTACCCGCGCGGTCAGGCCCTGCGGGTCGGCCACCAACGCCTGACAATGCTCGGCGCGCGGATCGGCAATGCGGTACTGCGCGCCGCGCTCATTGACGCCCTCGAGGTACAAGGCCCAGGCCGCCACCACCAGGGCCGTACGCTCGAGTGGCTGGCCGTCGGCGATCAGGCGGTTGATGGTCGGTACGATGAACTTGGGCAGCTTCGACGAGCCATCGGAGCAGATCCGCTCCAATTGATCGGCAATCGCCTGGTTGGAGAAGCGCTCGATCAGCGTGTCCTTGTACAGCTCCAGGTCGATGCCCGGCACCGGCGCCAGTTGCGGGGTGACATCCAGGTCCATGAAGGTCCGCACATAGCGGCGCAGCAACGGATCGTTCATGGTCTCGTGCGCGAAGCGATAGCCCTTGAGCATCCCCAGGTAGGTCAGCGCCAGATGGCTGCCGTTGAGCAGCTTGATCTTCATCTCTTCGTAGGGCGTGACGTCGTCGGTGAACTGCACCCCGACCTTTTCCCAGGCCGGCCGGCCGTTGACGAACTTGTCCTCCAGCACCCACTGCACGAAGGGCTCACAGACCACCGGCCAGGCGTCCTCGATGCCGTGGCGCTCAGCCAGTTGCTGGCGGTGCGCGTCACTGGTCATGGGGGTGATGCGATCGACCATGGCATTGGGGAAACTGACGTTGGCCTCGATCCAGGCTGCCAACTCGGGGTCGGACAAGCAGGCGAAGCTGAGCAGCGCCTTGCGCGTGACCGCGCCGTTGTGTGGCAGGTTATCGCAGGACATCAGGGTGAACGCCGGGGTGCCGGCGGCGCGGCGCTTGGCCAAGGCCGCACAGAGAAAACCGAAGACGCTGCGCGGCGCTTCGGGATGGCTCAGGTCGTGCTGGATGTCGGGCAGGTCGGCGAGAAACTCGCCGCTGCTGTCGTCCATGCAGTAGCCGCCTTCGGTGATGGTCAGCGAGACGATACGGATCGCCGGATCGGCCAGTTTGTCGATCAGCGCCTGGGGCGAATCCTCGGCCAGCAGCATGCCACTGATGGCGCCAACCACTTGCACCGCGTTGCGCGCGTCGTCGCCCAGTTCGACCAGGGTGTAGAGGTAATCCTGCCCGGCCAGGGCATCGCGCATGGCACGATCGGCGCCGCGCAGGCCAACGCCGCAGATGCTCCAGTCGAGGGCTTCGCCCCGGTTCATCAGGGCCTCGGTGTAGATCGCCTCATGGGCGCGGTGGAAGCCGCCGACGCCGATGTGGGCGATGCCCTGCTGGGTCGTGTCGGCACGGTAGGCGGGCAGCGCGATAGGCGCCGCCAGCTGTTCGAGATGCTGGCGATTGAGTTTCATCTGAGCTTCCTAAGCGGATCTGACGGGCGGCCTCAGGCCGCCTGCTGGAGTCGTTTGGCAATGGCCTGGCCATCGGCATCGAAGAGGTGGCAATGCGCCGGATCGAACGCCAACTCGAGGGTTTCGCCAGAGCGCGGGGAAAAATCGCCGCGCACACGAATGGTCAACATCTCCTTGCAGGCCGTGCGCACGTGGCAGTAGGTGTCGCTGCCCAGTCGCTCGCTGACATCGGCGGTGACCCGCAGCTGGCCTTGGCCTGCCGGCACTATATTGAAGTGTTCCGGACGCACGCCCAAGGTCACCGGGCTGCCTGCGGCCAGGCCGCCAGCGGCCAACGGCAGGCTCAGTTGCGCGCCGCACTCCAGCTTCACCTCGCAGGCGGCGCCGTCGGCCTTGCCAGCCTGGCCACGCAGGAAGCCCATCTTCGGTGTGCCGAGGAACCCGGCAACGAACAGGTTGGCCGGGTGGTGATAGAGCTCCATCGGCGAGCCGACCTGCTCGACCCGCCCGCCGTTGAGCACCACCACCTTGTCGGCCAGGGTCATGGCTTCGACCTGGTCGTGAGTCACGTAGATCATGGTCGCTTGCAGCTCCTGGTGCAGGCGCGCCAGTTCCAGCCGCGTCTGCACGCGCAGGGCGGCGTCGAGGTTGGACAGCGGCTCGTCGAACAGGAAGATCTTCGGGTTGCGCACGATGGCGCGGCCGATGGCCACGCGCTGGCGCTGGCCACCGGAGAGCTGCTTGGGCTTGCGCTCCAGCAGCGGATCCAGCTCGAGGATGCGCGCGGCGTTCTCCACCTTGTCCTTAACCTCGCTCTTGGCCACGCCGGCCAGGTCGAGGGCAAAGGACAAATTCTTGCGCACGGTCATGTGCGGGTACAGGGCGTAGGTCTGGAACACCATGGCCAGATCGCGCTTGGCCGGGGCCATGTCGGTGATGTCCTTGCCATCGAGTTCGATGGTGCCGCTGCTGACCTCTTCCAGCCCGGCGATCAGGCGCAGCAGGGTGGACTTGCCGCAGCCGGACGGACCGACGAACACCACGAACTCGCGGTCGCGTACGTCCAGGTCGATGCCCTTGATGATGGCGGTGCCGTCGAAGCCTTTTTTCAGGTTACGAATCTTCAAATCTGCCATGGGGAATTCCTCTAGTTACTTGACGGCGCCGAAGGACAGGCCGCGTACGAGTTGTTTTTGGCTGATCCAGCCGAAGATCAGGATGGGCGCACAGGCCAGGGTCGAAACCGCCGAGAGCTTGGCCCAGAACAGGCCTTCGGGACTGGAGTAGGACGCGACCAGCGCGGTGAGCGGGGCGGCTGCCGAGGAGGTCAGGTTGAGCGACCAGAAGGCCTCGTTCCAGCACAGGATCAACGACAGCAACATGGTCGAGGCCAGGCCGCCGCGAGCGATCGGCAGCAGCACGCGAGCGATCTCCTGCAGGGTGGTGGCGCCGTCCAGGCGTGCGGCTTCGAGGATGTCGACGGGGATGTCCTTGAAGTAGGTGTAAATCATCCAGACCACGATCGGCAGGTTGATCAGGGTGTAGATGACGATCAGCGCGATGCGTGAATCGAGCAGACCCAGGCTCTGGCAGATCAGGTAGATCGGCATCAGCACACCCACCGGTGGCAGCATCTTGGTCGACAGCATCCACAGCAGCGTACGCTTGGTGTGGCGGCTCTCGAAGAACGCCATGGAGTAGGCCGCTGGCACCGCGATGAGCATGCACAGCAGGGTCGCCACGGAGGAAATCAGCAGCGAGTTCCAGGCGAAGCTGAAGTAATCGCTGCGCTCATTGATCAGCAGGTAGTTCTCCAGCGTCGGCATGAAGAGAAACTGCGGCGGCGTGGCGAACGCATCGATCTCGGTCTTGAAGCTGGTGAGGATCATCCACAGGATCGGGAAGAAAATCAGCGCGCCAATGGCCCAGGCTGAAGTGCCTACCAGCACACTCTGCAGACGACGGGATTGTTTAAGCGTGAGCATGATCAAAGCCTCATTATTGGTTGGTGAGGTTCTTGCCGATCATCCGGATCAGCACGATCGCCGCGAGGTTGGCGATGACTACCGCGATCAGCCCGCCAGCCGAAGCCATGCCGACGTCGAACTGCAGCAGCGCGTGGTTGTAGATCAGGTAGGCCAGGTTGGTCGACTCGAAACCAGGGCCGCCGCTGGTGGTGGTGAAGATCTCGGCGAACACCGAGAGCAGGAAGATCGTCTCGATCATCACCACCACGGCGATCGGCCGGGCCAGGTGCGGCAGGGTCAGGTGCCAGAAAATCGCGATGGGCCCGGCACCGTCGAGGCGTGCGGCCTCCTTCTGATCCTGATCCAGCGACTGCATGGCGGTCATCAGGATCAGGATGGCGAACGGCAACCACTGCCAGGAGACGATCAGGATGATCGAGAACAATGGGTACTGGGCCAGCCAGTCCACCGGCTGCGCGCCAAAGAACTTCCAGATGGCGGCGAGGATCCCGGAGACCGGATGGAAGATCAGGTTCTTCCACACCAGCGCACTGACCGTCGGCATGATGAAGAAAGGCGAAATCAGCAGCACCCGGACGATGCCCCGGCCCCAGAACTCACAGGCTTCCAGCAACGCGGCGATCAGCACGCCGAACACCACGCTGATCAGCAGCACGCTGCCGACCAGCAACAGGGTGTTGGTCGCACCGGGGATGAAGCCGGCGTCGGTGAGGAAGTACTGGAAATTCTCCAGTCCGACGAACTGGTTCTCGCCGGGGTACAGCAGGTTGTAACGAATCAGCGAGAAATAGATGGTCATGCCCAGGGGGATGATCATCCACAGCAGCAGCAGGGCCACTGAAGGGCTGACCAGAAACCAGCCAGGCTTGAGCGGGCGGCGCTTACCGCCGGCAGTCGCGGGCGCACTTTTCAGGTGCGTGTCGAGGGTCGAAGTAGTCATGGCGACTCCGTATTGATTCGGCAAGAACAGACGGTCGGACACCGGCATTCAGGGCTGTATGCGCGGCGCCTGGACGGCCTATGGGAAGTGGGCTACTTCGGATAGCCCGCGCGTTTCATCTCACGCGCCGTGGACTGCTGGGCCGCCATGAGCGCCTGGTCGACCGACATATGACCGGTGAGCGCTGCGGTGAACTGCATGCCGACCTGGGTGCCGATGGCCTGGAACTCGGGGATGGTGACCAACTGAATACCGACATAGGGCACCGGCTTGAGCGTCGGATTCGCCGGGTCGGCCTGCTTCAAGGATTCCAGCGTGACCTTGGCGAACGGCGCGGCAGCCATGTAGGCATCGCTATAGGTCGAGGCGCGGGTGCCCGGCGGCACGTTGGTCACGCCATCGGTCTCGGCGACCAGCTTGGCGTATTCCTGGGAAGTAGCCCAGGCGCTGAAGGTCTTGGCCGCGGCCTTGGACTTGGAGCTGGTGGGAATCCCCAGCGCCCAGGAATACAACCAAGCCGAGCCCTTGTCGGTGACCTGCTGCGGCGCATGGCTGAAGCCAACCTTGTCGGCAATCTTGCTCTGGCTGCTGTCGGTGACGAAGGAGCCCGCCACGCTGGCATCCACCCAGAGCGCACACTTGCCGCTGTTGAACAGCGCCAGGTTCTCGTTGAAGCCATTGCTGGAGGCACCGGGCGGGCCTGACTGCTTCATGGTGTCGACGTAGAAGTTCAGCGCCTGCTTCCACTCGCTGCCGGTGAATTCTGGCTGCCATTGCTCGTCGAACCAGCGCGCACCGTAAGCGTTGGCCACGGTACTGATCAGCGCCATGTTCTCGCCCCAACCGGCCTTGCCCCGCAGGCAGATACCGTATTGCTCCTGCTCCGGCTTGTGCAGCTTGGCGGCGAACTCGCCCATCTGCTCCCAGGTCGGGTAGTCGGGCATGCTCAGCCCCGCCTGCTCGAACAGGTCGGTGCGGTAATAGGTGATCGAGCTTTCGGCGTAGAACGGCAGGGCGTACAGCGTGCCGTTGACCGACAGGCCTTCGCGCACGGAGGGGAAGACATCATCGAGCGCATAGTCGGCCGGCAGGTCGGTCATTGGCTCAAGCCAACCCTTCTCGCCCCACAACGCCGCCTCGTACATGCCGATGGTCAGCACGTCGAACTGGCCACCCTTGGTGGCGATATCGGTGGTCAGGCGCTGGCGCAGGACATTCTCTTCGAGCACCACCCACTTCAGGTCGATCTCCGGGTGCTGTGCTTCGAAGGTTTTCGAGAGCCGCTGCATGCGGATCATGTCGCTGTTGTTGACGGTGGCGATGGTCAGGTTTTCGGCGGCATAGGCGAACGCCGACAGGGACAGGCAAGAAACAGTAACGAAGGCTTTAGCTGAATGGTTCATTGATTTGAACTCCTCTCCTGCGTCGCTACTGCGACCGGAGATCGATATTGTTTTTGTATTAGTCGATCTGCATTACACCCCTCCTCAAAACCTCGGACAACGCCTCGACTGCACTATAACTAATACTTTTTTGCACTCTTAAAAGCGAACGCAAACACCACCACAAGACTCAACACCAGTGAGCCTAGGCCTCTAGAGGGGATAGCCGCGCAAGCGACTGACCGAATCAGTACAGGTTTTGCTCGGTCAAGCGCTGAACCACCAGCTTGCGGTAGTCGGACGGCGTCACCCCTTTCAACTGCAGGAAGCGTCGATTGAAGTTGGAAATGTTGCTGAATCCGGACTCGAAACAGATCTCGGTCACCGGCATCTCGCTCTTGCTCAGCAACTCGCAGGACTTGCTCACCCGCAACCGGTTGACGAACTCGACGAAGCCTCGCCCGGTGGCCTGTTTGAAGAAACGCGAGAAGTAGGTCGGGGTCATGCCCAGGTAATGCGCGACCTCGTCCTGGCTCAGCTCCTGGGCGTAGCGCTGAAAGATGTAGTCCACCGCACGGTTGATGCGCTCGACGTGATGCTCGTCGGCCAGTTGCGCGGCGACACTGCCGGAGAGCAGCTGGTAGTCCTCGCTGGCGGCCAGCAGCTCCAGGAGGATGAAGAAATGCCCGAGGCGGGCGATGCCCTGAGAGTCGGCGATCTTCTGCATCAGGCCCCTGGCCTCGCGGATGCAGCGTGGGTCGCGGAACTCGATACCGAACTGGGCATGCTCCAGCAACGGCGCCAGCCCCTTCAACTCGGCAAATACCGCGGTGCCGCGGTCGAGCACCTCGTCGGTGAAGTTCACCAGCATGTCGCGCTGGTCCAGCACCTCGCCCTCCTCGATCTGGCTGATCCAGTTGTGCGGCAGGTTGGGCCCGGTGAGGAACAGGCTATCGGGGGAAAAATTGCCGATGTAATCGCCGATAAACACCTTGCCGGAGCTGGCGACGATCAGGTGTAGCTCGTACTCCTTGTGGAAATGCCAGCGCACCAACGGACAGGGAAAACCATGCTGACGATAGATCAGCGAGTGGCCTTCGTGATCATCCATCAACTCGAAGGAGGGGTCGGGTACACGGGATGTGCGGGTCATATACTTGCGTCGTCAGTGAGCGCGTTGAGTACTCAAGTTTTAACACATCATCGGCGCTCATCAAGCGCAAAAAAGCAACCAACGCCAGCCACCGAGCAGACCGCAAACGCAGCCATGCGGCCAAGTTTCCACCGTCATCAGCAAACCGCAGCAGCGCTTGCTCAGAGCAGGCTCAGCTGCGCACCCGGCGGGCAGAATTGCGAGCAATCCAGACCCTGGGTGTCACGGCGATCCAGACCCAGTTTGCGACTGGCCAGGCGAAAGCGCTGGGCCAGCAGTTCGGCGAACGGGCCTTCGCCGCGCATGCGACTACCGAAGCGGCTGTCGTAGTTCTTGCCGCCGCGCGACTGGCGAATCAGGCTCATCACATGCACGGCGCGCTCGGGAAAGTGCGCCTGTAGCCATTGCTCGAACAGCTCGGCGATTTCCAGCGGCAGGCGCAGCAGCACATAGCTGGCCGAGCCAGCGCCGGCATCGCGGGCGGCCTCGAGCAGGCGCTCCAGCTCCATGTCGTTGATCATCGGAATCATCGGCGCACAGATCACGCTGACCGGCACACCGGCCTCGTGCAGCGTGCGCATGGCGCGCAAGCGTGCCCCTGGCGAGGCGGCGCGCGGTTCCATGATGCGTTTCAGTTCGTCGTCGAGGGTGGTCAGGCTGAAGGCCACGCTGACCAGGCGCTGACTGGCCAGCTCACTGAGCAGGTCGAGGTCGCGCAGGATCAGCGAGCCCTTGGTGATGATGTGCAGCGGATGCTTGTAGCGCAGGAGAATTTCCAGGGCCTGGCGGGTCAGGCGCTGCTCGCGCTCGATCGGTTGGTAGGCATCGGTATTGATGCCCAGGGCGATTGGCTGTGGCACATAGCCGGGCTTCTGCAACTCTTCCTCGAGACGGCTAGCCAGGTTGGTCTTGGCGATCAGCCGGGTCTCGAAATCGATGCCTGGCGACATATCCCAATAGGCGTGGCTGGGCCGGGCGAAGCAGTAAATGCAGCCGTGTTCGCAGCCACGATAGGGGTTTACCGAACGGTCGAAACCGACATCCGGCGAGTTGTTGCGGGTGATGACGCTCTTGGCGATCTCGCTGCGCACTTCGGTGGCTCGCGACGGCGGCGTCTCGTCCTGAAACCAGCCGTCGTCTTCGGCCACCGAACGGGTCGGCGCGAAGCGGTTATGCGGGTTGCTGGCGGCACCACGACCGCGGGTTGGCAAGAAAATGGACATGGGGCGACTCCGGCAGAATACTGTATATAAATACAGCTATTCTAGCTTGTCACCAAGTGCCAGCCGTCGCCTGCCGGCAGCATCCCCACCCCAGGCCGTAAACCCTATGGCCATGTGCAAGGCCTGCGGCATCGTGGATAAGCACCCGCGCAAACCGCGACAGCCTTCCTCGGATTGTCCAGGTCACCACGCTAGCCGGCATAAGCCTTTCATCGTTCCCACGCTCCAGCGTGGGAACGCAGCCCATAACGCTGCGCGTCAGCTACCAATCCAACACCGGGCAAACCGCGCCGGGGCTTATCCGGCTACTCAACCGTGTAGCCCGCGCGGGTTTACTCCTTGGGCTTCTTCAACTTGGGATTGGGAAAGAACTGCACCGCCTGCACCTTGGGATTGGCCACCTTGGGTTTCAGCGCGCTGATATTGACCCGGGTCGGCAGCTCCTTGGGCACCGAGTTGCCGCGCGCATCCAGGGTGTCGGCGTAGCCGCAGGCCACGCATTCGCGGTGCGGCACGCCGTCTTCGTCCCACATCTGGATCTTGTCCATCTCGCTGCAGGCCGGGCACACGGCGCCGGCGATAAAGCGCTTCTTGGTCACCTTGGGTACGTCGCTCATGCGGCCTCCTGACTCAGGCCCAGATGGCGCAACAGGGCATCGATGCGCGGCTCGCGGCCGCGGAAGTCGACGAACAACAGCATCGGTTCCTGCGAGCCGCCACGGGCGAGGATCGCCTCGCGGAAGGCGCGACCGGTGTCGCTGTTGAACACGCCTTCTTCCTCGAAGCGCGAGAAGGCATCCGCCGAGAGCACTTCAGCCCATTTGTAGCTGTAATAACCGGCGGCGTAACCACCGGCAAAGATGTGCGCGAAGCTGTTGGGGAAGCGGTTGTAGGCCGGCGGACGCAGCACCGAGACTTCGGCGCGGATGCTTTCGAGCACCTCCAGCACATCGCGGCCGTCACCGTGGGTCGCATGCAGTTCGAAGTCGAACAGGCTGAACTCCAGCTGACGCACCATCATCAACCCGGACTGGAAGTTCTTCGCCGCCAGCATCTTGTCCAACAGGTTCTGCGGCAGGGCGTCGCCGGTTTGGTAGTGGCCGGAAATCAGCGCCAGGCCTTCGGGCTCCCAGCACCAGTTCTCCATGAACTGGCTCGGCAGCTCGACCGCGTCCCAGGCCACGCCGTTGATCCCCGAAGCGCCGGCATGCTCGACGCGGGTCAGCAGGTGGTGCAGGCCATGGCCGAACTCGTGGAACAGGGTGGTGACTTCGTCATGGCTCAGCAGCGCCGGCTTATCGCCCACCGCCGGAGTGAAATTGCACACCAGGTTGGCCACCGGGCTGATCAGCCGGCCAGCGGCGTCACGACGCTTGTCGCGGGCGCCGTCCATCCAGGCGCCGCCGCGCTTGTTGGCGCGGGCGTAGAGGTCGAAGAAAAAGCGCCCGACATGCTCGCCGTGCTCCTTGATCTCGAACAGGCGGACATCCGGGTGCCAGGCGTCGAAACCGGACAGTTCCTCGATCTGGATGCCGTAGAGCTTCTCGACGATGGCGAACAGGCCGCTCAGCACCTTGTCGATGGGGAAATAGGCGCGGAGGATTTCCTGGGAAATGCTGTAGCGCTGCTCGCGCAGCTTCTCGCTGTAGTAGCCGACATCCCAGCTTTGCAGGTCGCTGCAGCCTTGCTCGGCGGCGAAGGCTTGCAGCTCGGCCAGATCCTGGGCGGCGAACGGCTTGCTGCGTACCGCCAGGTCACGCAGGAAGTGCAGCACCTGGTCGGTGGACTCGGCCATCTTGCTCGCCAGGCTCAGCTCGGCGTAGCTGGCAAAACCGAGCAACTTGGCCAGTTCCTGGCGCAAGGCGAGGATTTCCAACATCACCGGGCTGTTATCGTGCTGGCCGGCATTCGGCCCCTGATCGGAGGCGCGGGTGCAGTAAGCGGCATACACCTCTTCGCGCAGGGCGCGATCATCGGCGTAGGTCATCACCGCGAAATAGCTGGGGAATTCCAGGCTGATCAGCCAGCCGTCCAGGCCCTTGGCCTCGGCCGCTTGCTGCATCTGCGCCTTGGCCGAATCGGTCAGGCCGGCCAGCGCAGCCTCGCTGCTGACCTGCTTGCTCCAGGCCTGGGTGGCATCCAGCAGCTGGTTGGAGAAGCGGCTGCCCAGCTCGGAGAGCTTGCTCTGAATGGCGCCGAAACGCTGCTTCTCGAGCTCCGGCAGGTCGATGCCGGACAGGTGGAAGTCACGCAGGCTGTGCTCGAGGATGGTCTGCTGGGCGACGTCGAACGTGGCCGCCTCGGGGCTCGCGGCCAAGGCCTGATAGGCCTCGTACAGCACGCGGTTATGACCCAACTCGGTCGAGTACTCGGACAGCTTGGGCAGGCTGGCCTCATAGGCCGCACGCAGCTCGGCGTTATTGCACACCGCATTGAGATGGCTGACCGGGCTCCAGGCGCGGCCGAGGCGATCATTCAATTCGTCGAGCGCCAGCACCAGCCCACTCCAGCTCGGTGTGCCAGACTGTTGCTTGAGCAGTTCGGTAATGGCGGCACGGTTCTCGGCGAGGAGCGTATCCACCGCCGGCTCGACATGCTCCGGGCGGATGACGGAATAGGGTGGCAGGTCGAAGGCTTGCAGCAGCGGGTTGTTGGCGGTCACGATAGGGCACCTGTAACGAAATGGGTTTGAAGCCATGAGCCTGCGCTTGGCAGGGTGGACTCGGCACATATGCCCGTCATCATAATTACAATCACAGCTCACCGCAGCCTAAGAGGTTTCTATCGTGTCGATACGTACATACCAACAGTTCACTCCGCTGCTCGGCGAGCGGGCCTTTGTCGATACTTCCGCCGTGGTGATCGGCGATGTAGAAATCGGCGCCGACAGTTCGATCTGGCCGCTGGTGGTGATCCGTGGCGACATGCACAGCATCCGCATCGGCGAGCGCACCAGCATTCAGGACGGCTGCGTGCTGCACATCACCCACGCAGGGCCCTTCAACCCGCGCGGCTACCCGCTGAATATCGGTGACGATGTGACCATCGGCCACAACGTCACCCTGCACGGCTGCAACATCGCCGACCGGGTGCTGATCGGCATGGGTAGCATCATCATGGATGGCGTGGTGATCGACGCGGAAGTGGTGCTCGGCGCCGGCAGCCTGGTCACCCCCGGCAGCCACCTGGAGAGCGGCTACCTGTACGTCGGCAGCCCGGCGAAAAAAGCCCGCGCGCTGACCGAGAAGGAACGCAGCTACTTCCGCTACAGCGCCGACAACTACGTGCGCCTGAAGGATCAGCACCTGATGGAAGGCTATGCCAGCTGATGAAGCAGGACAGCATGCATTACCAGAACATCCTCTTCGACCTCGACGGCACCCTGACCGACCCGCGTGAAGGGATTACCCGTTCGGTGCAGCATGCGCTGGCGCAGCTGGGCATCGACGAGCCTGACCTGCAGGCGCTGGAGCACTTTATCGGGCCGCCGTTGTTGCAGTGTTTCATGCAGACCTATGCCTTCGACGAGGCGACGGCCTGGCAGGCGGTGCATCACTACCGTGAGCGGTTTCGCGACGTCGGACTGTATGAGAATCGCCTGTTCGATGGCGTGGGCGACCTGCTTGAGCTGTTGCTGACGCAGCAGCGCACCCTGTATATCGCCACCAGCAAGCCGGCGGTATTTGCCGTGGAGATTGCCCGCCACTTCGACTTCTCCCGGCACTTCGAGGTGATCTACGGCAGCGAATTGGACGGCACGCGCACCGACAAGGTCGAGCTGCTTGCCCATCTGCTGGCGCAGGAGCAGCTACCCAAGGACAGGACGCTGATGATCGGCGACCGCAAGCACGACCTGATTGGTGCGCGGCGCAATGGCCTGGATGCGGCAGCTGTTGGCTATGGTTTCGGCAGCCGCGAGGAGTTGCTGGCCGAGGCCCCGACCTATCATTTCGCCAGCCTGGCCGAGTTGCACCAGGCCTTTATCGACTGAAACCCGGCAGGGGCCGGCGCATAGCGCGGATAAGTCAGGCACGTAGCGGCGTAACCCATCGTATGGGCAGCATCGGTATCGCTCCGCTCAACCCAGCCTACAGTCAGCCGTTCTTCTGGTAGATGATCTTCCGGGTGCCACCGTCGCAGCTGCCGACCACCATGTTCTGATCCTGCACCTCGTCGTTGTCCACGATCTCCAGGGTGTAGCTGGAAACGCCAGCGGCCTGGATCTTTACTTCGATTTCCTGCTTCAGTTCCTCGCAGGGCTTGGGCGCCGCCAGGGTCGCGCAGCTAAACAGACCAAGCAGCATGGCCAGGGGGAATTTGTTCATGGCATCGCTCCTTTTGCGTGAACAGACATTACAGGTATTGGACTGGGGCCCGGGTACGCAAGTTCTAGGCGCCGGAAGATAGCGCGAAATTGCAGCTCACTTGACCCGCTATTTGCATAGCTCTTGACCCGTTGTTTACACCGGACTTGTCCAGTACGCCCATTCTCGACTGCTTGAAACTGCCCAAGCCAGTCGGTCGCGACAGGCAAAAACCGGCCAGGAGCGGCCTGTCGTTGCAGGAGGAATCAACCAAGAGTTGGCTTTGAACTCTGCATGTCTATGCCCTCCAGCCTAGCTAGTTGGATCATCAAATAGTTCGTTCAATCAGCAGCCTTAGCTGCTCGCAGTAGCTGTCCAGCTCACTCTCGGGCAGGTTTGTTACGCCGAGTAATAGCCCCGATTGACTCGCGTGCGGTTTGGCATACCACGTTGAGAGTGGCATTGGCGCAAGGTTGAACGCGGCTGCTTGAGCAACAATTGCCGCGTCGTCGACGTTGTCTGGCAGGCGCAACAGCAGTGCCAGCCCGGCCATTGCGTCGGTGACGTTGGAGAGCTGCAGTGCTTGACGCAGCGCATCAAGGCGGCTGCGATAGGTGCGTTTCATGCGCCGCAAGTGCCGCAGGTAATGACCCTTGCGCATAAACTCGGCCAGCGCTAACTGGGTGACGACGGAGGATGCCGGGGCCAGTGCGGCGGCAACGTCGGCAAAGTGATTGGTGTGTTCTAAGGGCACCACTATGAAGCCCATGCGCAAGGCTGGACTAACCGTTTTACTGAAGGTGCCGATGTGAATCACTCGCCCATAGCGATCAAGTGACGCCAGCGCGGGCGCTGCCCGCCCGGACAATTGCAGCTCGCTCAAATAGTCATCTTCAACAATCCAGCTGGCATTGCGCGCCGCCCAATCGAGCAGTTGATGCCGGCGCACTAGCGATAAGGTCATGCCCAGTGGTGCTTGCTGGCCGGCAGTCACCACAGCCAACGCGGCATTCGGGGCTTGAGCAATACCGTCGCTGACGCAAAGCCCTTGTTCATCGACATTCACGGCGATGGGATTGAGGCCGGCCATGCACAAGGCTGTGCGGGTCAGTGGATAACCCGGCTCTTCAACCCAGGCGCTGTTATTTTTCAGGCCAAGTGCATGAATGATCAAGCCTAAGGCACCCGTGTAGCCGTTGGTGATGATCACTTGCGCAGGCGAGCAGCTCAAACCGCGCGCGACGGACAAATAAGCCGCAATCTCGGTGCGCAGTACCAGTTCGCCACGCGGGTCCGGATAACTGACCGAACCGCCGATGGCCGTCTGACGTGCGGCTGCGGAAGTTAACCGGCCCCAGAGTTTGCCAGGAAACACATCCTGCGCTGGCACACCCATCTGAAACATCAACGGCGGCTGACTGAACGGCTGGATAAAGAACTCCGGCAGCGGGCTGCGCAGGTCGCTGGTATCGGCATGACTACCCGCAGGCAACTGGTGCGCCACATACGTACCGGCGGCGCCTTGCGAAACGATGAGTTGCTCATCAATCAGACGTTCGTAGGCAACCCGCACGGTGCCGCGTGCGACGCCCAGTTGAGCGCTGAGATCGCGCCAGGATGGCAGGCGCGCACCGGAATAGAGGCGACCACAGCGAATGGCTGTGCCAATCGCTGTGCTTATTTGCTCGGCAACCGGTACGCCGGCGTGCCGGTCAAGTTCGATATGTAAGTTATGCATGGCTAATGGTCTAGCGTAATGAGTAATTCTTGGGTCTTTATACTGCACCTTTATCGATGGATGATGATAAACATCACCCCGTTAATCATCATCGGTTCGATGCAGGGCAGCAGGTTCGGTTGATCTGTGGCGATCCATCGCGGGGTAATTTTTCAACGACGGCTTCAAGGAGTTCATGGTGCGACTATCAATTTTGTCCAAACCCTACAAGCATTTGGCGGCACTGCTTGTGCTCACCAGTGTTTTTCAGTTTGCCCAGGCGGATAGCAGCTACGACGCCGAAGGTGCCCGCCGGGCGCAAGCTGCCGGAGCGTCGCTGATCGGCAAGCCCGGTCCTGTTGCGGTGCTCAAGACCATTGATGGTGAAGAAATCGATCTGCCGAAGCTGTACGGTAAAAAGCCGGTGTATTTGAAGTTCTGGGCGACCTGGTGCGTGCCTTGTCGGCAGCAGATGCCGGGCTTTGAAAAAATCCAGCAGACGCTGGGCGAGCAGATTGACGTCATCGCCGTGAACACCGGCTTCAGCGATGACCGCGATGCGGTGATGGCTTATCGCAAGGAACTGGGGCTGACCATGCCCATCGTGATTGATGACGGCAGTTTGGCGGCCGACCTCAATCTGCGTGTTACGCCTCAGCATGTATTGATCGACCGCAGCGGTCGCATCAGTTATGTCGGCCATCTGGATGATCAGGCACTGCATGACGCACTGCAGAAAGTGCTGACCTCTGATGCGGAACAACCGGTGCAACCCACCGTAGAAACAGCCGATGCAGCGCCTGTGTTTGCTGTCGGTGAGCAGGTCACTGGCCTGCAAGTGACGAGCAATGATGGTGCAAAAATTGACCTTGGCCAATCAGCAGCGGGCAAGGCCCAGGGGCTGGTGTTCTTTGCGCCCTGGTGCGAGTCCTACCTGGAAGAGAGCCGCCCAAAAACCTCGAAAGACTGTCTGCGAGTCCGCGAAAGTGTTGAGACCCTGCTCGGCCAGAACGATGTGGAATGGCTGGGTATATCGTCCGGTTTGTGGGCAACCGAAGAAGACCTGCTGGATTATCAGAAGACCACGCAAACCAAACTGCCCCTTGTGCTCGATGCCAACGATGCACTGTTTCGCACTTTTGCCATTCGTGAGATTCCGAGCGTGGTGCTGATCGACGCCAAAGGGCGGGTGAGCAAGGTTGTAGGCCCGCGAGACACGCAGCTGCAAGAAGCTGTGCAAGCGCTGCGCTAAAGGTAATCGAGAGCCGGGCTGACGTGAGCGCGTCAGCCCGTTTGCTGTTTTTCTAACTAAAGCCCGAGTTCGCCTTGTCACTCTCCCCGATCAAATCCCTATTGCTAACGCTTTGCCTGTGTTGCACGACGGTGTCCGTAGCAGAACCCGCGATGCCCGGCATGGATGAGGTGTTGATCGCCTCGTCACTGGTTGTCGAAAGCCGGACGCCGGACGCTGGCAGCAGCACCACGCTGGCCATTTATATGCAGCCGCAAGGTGAATGGCATGGCTATTGGAAAGAGCCCGGCGATGCCGGACTGGCGGCCAAGCTGACCTGGCAGCTGCCGGATGGCTTGAGTGTGGGCGATGTGTCCTATCCCGTGCCGCAAAGCCTGTTGGCCGATGGCTTGATGAACCATGTTTACGGGCAGCCCTATGCGCTGCTGGTGCCGTTGAACATTCCTGCCGGTTTGCCTGCAGGCACTGCCTTGCCCATTCGGCTGAATATGCAGTATCTGGCCTGTCGCTACGATGCCTGCGTACCAGAACGCGCCACTTTGCATATCACGCTGACGGTGGGTGATGGCGAAGCTGATGCGGCGCTGCAAAAGCAGTTTGCCCAATGGCGCCAGGCATTGCCTCGGCCGCTTGGCTCGCAAACCAGCTTTACGGTTGAGAACGGTATTTTTCGTTTACTGGTCCCGTTTCCGGCTGCCATGCAGATCGACCAGCCCCACCTGTATTCGGCGACCAAAGATGCCCTTGAAAATGCAGCAGAGCAGCATTTCGAGCGCGACGGTGATGTCCTGGTTGTCGAGACGCAGGCGGGCAAGCAACCCATCGATGCGTTTACCGGCACCTTGTCACTGGGCAATGGCTTGGGCCTTGATGTCGAGGCCGTTGTCGGCGCAGCGCAAAGCAACAGCGAAAGCACGCTGACGCTGACGATGCTCGCGCTGGCCGGGGCGATAGTGGGTGGCTTGTTGCTCAACCTGATGCCGTGCGTATTCCCGATCCTCAGCCTGAAGGCGTTGAGCATTGCACGCTCCGGCAGCAATGCGGCGAATGCACGTGGCGAGGCGATTGCCTATTCGCTGGGCGTTATTCTCGTGTGCCTGCTACTCGGCGGCGTGCTACTGGCTTTACGCGCGGGTGGTGCTCAAGTGGGCTGGGCGTTTCAGTTGCAAGACCAACGGGTGATCCTCGTATTGCTGCTGCTTACCAGCGCGATAGCCTTCAACCTCTCCGGGTTATTCGAGTTGTCCTCGTTAAATGCCGGCTCGGGGTTGGCTGCACGTGAGGGCACAGCGGGTGCGTTCTGGACGGGTGCATTGGCAGCGTTTGTCGCAACGCCCTGTACCGGCCCGTTTATGGCAGCTGCACTGGGCGCGGCGCTGGTCCTGCCAACCGCCGCCGCACTGCTGGTGTTTGCCGGGCTGGGTTTGGGTATCGCTTTACCCTTTCTACTGCTGGGGTTCGTTCCTGCGTTGCAGCGCCGCCTGCCCAAACCCGGGCCGTGGATGCAGATGCTGCGCAACGTACTGGCGGTGCCGATGTTTTTGACCGCCCTCGCCTTGCTCTGGGTACTCAGCCAGCAAGTCACCGCGAGTGCCCTAGTTGCAGTGACCGGTTGCGCCATGCTGCTGGCTTTTGGCTTGTGGGCTACCGGCTTGCGCCAGCGTGTATTCAAGAAGGCTGCCTGGTTGCCAGCGGTTCTGGCCGCCGTGTTGGCATTTGGCCTTGGGCTCACCCAGCTAGGACAAAAGCCCGCGCTTGCTGCACAAAAAACTGATGCAATAGTTTTTGATGAGGCTCGGCTGGGACGCTTGCGCGAGGAAGGCAAGCAGATCTTCCTCTACTTCACTGCTGACTGGTGTGTGACCTGCAAGGTCAATGAGCAGGTGGCGATTGACCGCGATACAACCCATGCGGCATTTGCCGAAGCTGGAGTGGCGGTGATGCGCGGCGACTGGACCAATGGTGACGCGAACATTACGGCGTTTCTTGAACAGTACGATCGCTCGGGTGTGCCGCTGTATCTCTGGTACCAACCGGGCGAAAGCGAACCAAGGATATTGCCGCAGGTACTTACGCCAACGGTATTGATCGAGCAGCTAGCGAATTAAGTACAAGGAGCTTCGATGAAAACTGTTTTGGTCATAAACGCCAGCCCCAACCCAAGCGACTCATATAGCCGGATGTTAACTGAGCGATTTGTTGGGCTGTGGAAACGGCACAACCCGGAGGATACTTTCGTCTTCCGTGAGTTGGGCAATACCGATATTCCTCACGTCAACCAACACTGGGTCAAGGCTGCGTTTACCCCGGAACAGGCGCGCGGCGCCGAGGATCAGCAGGCCATAGCCTTCAGCGATGTGCTGGTCAAAGAGTTGCAAGGGGCTGATGTGATTGTGCTCGGTAGCCCGATGCACAATCTGTCTGTACCGAGCACGCTCAAAGCCTATATTGACCAGGTTATCCGCATGGGTATCACCACCTCGTTGGCGCCTGGTACACCGGGTAGCCCGTATATCGGTCTGCTGAAAAATAAAAAGGCTTACCTGCTTCTAGTGCAAGGAGGCTACGGCTTCGGCAAGGGTGAAATGTATGAGCACATGGATTTCCAGCAGCCCTATTTAAAAGCGATCCTGCAAATGCTCGGGGTGACGGATGTGACGACAGTCAAAATGAACCACACGACCATGAGCAAAGAGTTACGGCTCGATTCATATACCGATGCACAAACACAGGGCGGTTGCAGGAGCTGAGTGCAACACGGTTATTGAATTGAAGCGGGCGCATCATGTTGCATCGTCATCGCTTTTTCCATCATCTCTGACATCACCTCAATTGGGCACTTCCAGTTGAAGCGCTTACGTGGACGAATGTTCAACTCATAAGCGATGGCATCCAGCTGTTCCTGGCTACATACAGACAAGTCCGTGCCCTTGGGCAGATACTGGCGAATCAGGCCATTGATGTTCTCGTTGCTGCCGCGCTGCCAGGGGCTGTGCGGGTCGCAGAAGTAGATTGCCACCCCTGTTTTCTGGGTGATCTCAGCATGCCGGGTCATTTCCCTGCCCTGGTCGTAGGTCATGCTCTTGCGCACAGCCAGCGGCATCCGGTTGAGGGCCGCACTGAAACCCTCAACCGCCGAAGTTGCCGTTGCATCGTTCATCTTGATCAGCATCAGGTAATTGCTACTGCGCTCGTTCAGCGTGCCCACAGCAGAGGCGTTGGCCTTGCCTTTGATCAGATCACCTTCCCAGTGCCCCGGCATCAAGCGGTCTTCAATCTCTGGCGGACGCAGATGGATGCTCACCATCTCCGGGATCTGGTTGCGCCGATCAACGCCCCCTGCACGCGGCCTACGCGTACTCTTGCCCTGGCGCAGGCACTGGATCAGCTCCTTGCGCAGCTCGCCCACAGGCAGGGCATAGACCGCGCTGTAGATCGTCTCGCGGCAAACGTAAGCATCTTCAAAACTGGGAATATCCATGCTGCGCAGCTTGCCGGCAATCTGTTCGGGAGAGAAGTTTTTTCGCAGCAACTCCACCACCAACTCAAGCAGTTCGCTGCCCGGCACTAGCTTCTTTTGCGGGCGACACGCCTCTCGACGTTGACGCATATGCCCCTGGGCCGTAGGTGCGTGATAGATGCCGTTGGAGCCGGTGTTACGTCGCAGTTCACGACTGATCGTGGAGCGGTTGCGACCAAGTGCTTGGGCAATTGCTTGCTGGCTCATGCCATGCAACCGACCCACTTGAATCGTGGCGCGCTCTTCAATGCTGAGTTCGTGATATTCCATTGGGCCGCACCTTACCGGAAAGGTCAGGTGTTGCACTCAGTTTCCGCGGCCGCCCAGGTTGATGCGCTATTTAATTGATCAGTGGTAGACCCGTTCTTGCCGATTTCTGTCAGTGCCCACTGGCAGCTTCGGGTCGGTTTCGCTCAGTCGGGATATGGGGCTGACTGGGCAGATCCAATGCAAGCGACTGGTCAGGTTGAATGCAAATGGGTGGTCAAATCAGTGCAATTACTCAGATAGCGCAGCCAAGGCCTGACTCCGCTCGGCCTCGGACAGTTTGCCCAGGGCGGCGACTCGTTGGTAGAAGCGTGGCCAATCACCGCCGACCTTGGCGAACACGGCGGCGAACGCCGGTACCCACTTGTCGTAGAGGCCGAACGGCAGCAACTTGGCATTGTTCAGCGGCGCCGCGACCCAGGCGTCGTAGCGGCCACGACCGCCCCACTCGCGCTCACGCAGGGCCTGGTACTCCTGGCGCAGACGCTCGAATTCGGCCTGCTTGGCCGCACGCATGGCATCCACCGCCAGGTCGCTGGCATACAGCTGCTCCAGGCGCGCACGGCTAGCCAGCACCAGCGCACTGAACTGTTCGCGCTGCCAGGTTTCGTCCCGGTCGGTAGCCGGGAGGCCCTGCGCCTGTTGCCACTGACGCAGACCTTCGCGCTCGACGAAGGTGGCGAAGGATTCGTTGAACGCGGTGTCGTCGGCCACATACAGTTGCTGGTGGGCCAGTTCGTGGAAGATCACCGCCACCAGGCGTTCATCGTTCCAGCGCAGCATGGTGTTGAGAATCGGGTCGTCGAACCAGCCCAGGGTGGAATAGGCCTCGACCCCAGCCAGGTAGGTGTCCAAACCGCGCTGCTTGAACAGCGCCGCCGCGCCACGGCCGCGGCCCTGGCTGTAGTAGCCGCGATAGGCGACGCAGCCGGCGACGGGAAAGCAGTGCAGCTCGGGCTTGACGGAAAACTCCGCCGTGGCGAACAGGTTCCACACCACGAAAGGCCGCTGGATATCGGCATACAGGCGATAGCTGCGGTTATCCGGCAGGCCCAGCCGCGCACTGGCGAAGTCGCGCGCCTGCTGAGTCAGGATCAGGCGTTGCTGCAGGCCGGGGTCGACCTGCGGGTCACGCAGCAAGGCAGCGACCGGCGTGCTCGCCTGCAGCAACTGCAGCTGACCCCGCGCCAGGTGGCTGTAGTAATCCAGGGTAGTGCAACCACCGAGCAACAGCAGCGCCGCCAGCAGCGGAACCCAGTGCCGGCAGAGGGAGTCGATAAAAGCATGAGCAGTGCGATAGGTCATGCCCAGCAAACTAGCGCATTGCAGCTACTTTCCGCACTATCGGCGTAAGCTGATTGCATAGCGTCAATTTCGGAGACGTCCATGCGTTACCTAGCCCTGATCGTCAGCGCGTTGCTTCTCAGCGCTTGCGCCTCGCCATTGCCACCGCGCGACCCTGGTATGGCCTGGGTCGATCTGTACACCAGCGCCAGCGACCTGTTGATGGCCGAGAAACTCGACGGCAAGCGCCTCAACGACGGCCGTTACTTCCAGATCACCCCTGGCGCCCACGAACTGATCGCACGCTTTCACTTCGAAGTGCAGGGCGGTGGCAATCTGATGGCCGAGCCGATTCAGCGCACCTGTGAGATCCGCGTGCGTTACGACGACTTCGCCGCCGGCCAGCACTACCGGATCGAAGCCAGGACGCTGGCGATGAGCGCCCAGGCCTGGCTCTACGACGAGCAACGTAATGTGCTGGCGCGCGCCAAGGTGCTGCGCTGCGGAATGTTCTAACGGGTAGCGGCGCTCTGCCAATACCGATCAGCTGTCGAGCACGGCTTCCAGGGTGATCTCGGCATTCAGCACCTTGGATACCGGGCAACCATTCTTGGCGGCTTCCACCGCCTGCTCAAAGGCCGCCCGGTCCGCACCCGGAATCTTCGCGCGCAGGCTCAGGTGCACGGCGGTTATGGCGAAGCCGCCGTCGACCTTGTCCAGCGTCACTTCAGCCTTGGTCTCGATGCTTGCGGCGGTCATCCCGGCGTCACCCAATTCCTTGGACAGGGCCATGGAAAAACAACCGGCATGGGCCGCGCCGATCAGCTCTTCGGGGTTGGTGCCCGGCTGATCTTCGAAGCGCGTATTGAAACCGTAGGGGCTTTTCGTCAGCACACCGCTCTGGGTGGAAATAGTGCCTTTGCCGTCTTTGATGCCGCCTTGCCAGTGGGCCGATGCTGTCTTTTTCATCTGAACTCTCCATTGCATAAGGGCTACAGAGTTCAGAGAGCTATAGGCGCGACAAGTTCGCGGTGATTTAGCCGGCACGCACCTGGGCAAGAATCTCGAAGGCGCGCAGGCGGTCGGCGAAATCGTAGAGGTCGCAGGTGAAGATCAGCTCGTCGGCCCCGGTTTGCTCCAGCAGCACCTCCAGGCGCGCGCGGACTATTTCCGGGCCCCCGACCACCGCCATGCCAAAGAAGCTGGCCACGGCCTCTTTTTCGTGGGGCAGCCACAGACCCTGCATGCTCTTGACCGGCGGCTTCTGCACCAGGCTATGGCCACGGATCAGGGCGAGAATGCGCTGGTAGGCCGAGGTTGCCAGGTAGTCTGCTTGCTCATCGCTGTCTGCCGCGATCAACGGCACACCGAGCATCACGTAGGGCTGGTCGAGTACCGCCGAGGGTTTGAAGTGGTTGCGGTAGACCCGAATCGCCTCATGCATGTAGCGCGGCGCGAAGTGCGAGGCGAAGGCGTAGGGCAGACCTTTCTCACCCGCCAACTGGGCGCTGAACAGGCTGGAGCCGAGCAGCCAGATCGGTACATTGGTGCCCGTGCCCGGCATGGCGATGACCCGTTGCTGCGGCGTGCGCGGGCCCAGGTAAGCCTGCAACTCCTCGACATCACGGGGGAAGTCGTCGGCACTACCGGAGCGCTCGCGGCGCAGGGCATGGGCGGTGAATTGGTCGGCGCCTGGCGCACGCCCCAGGCCCAGGTCGATGCGCCCTGGGTACAGGGTGGCGAGGGTGCCGAACTGCTCGGCGATCACCAAAGGCGCGTGGTTGGGTAACATCACCCCGCCGGAGCCGACACGCAGGGTCGAAGTACCCGCAGCCAGGTAGCCCAGCAGCACCGCGGTTGCCGAACTGGCGATACCGTCCATGTTGTGGTGCTCGGCGACCCAGAAGCGGGTGAAGCCGAGGCGCTCGACATGCCGGGCCAGCGCCAGGGAGTTGTGCAGCGCCTGCTCGGGCCCGCCGTCATCGCGGATCGGTGCGAGATCGAGGGTGGAAATCTTGGTCTGTGCTAACGCGCTCATCGGCCCCGCCTGTTTGCTTGCATGGAGTTATCGGCGCATACCTGCGCCAATAACCCAGCGAAAGAGTAGGGCTTACTCTACGGATTGCAGGGACGAACGACCAGCAGGCACTTTTCAGTGCCATAGCCATTGAATGGTAAACAAGCAGGCAACAGCGGCTGCGTAGCATGATTCGGCAAGCCGGCTGCAATCGGGCTACCCACTTGCGGAGACGGTCGCAGTAGGCGGGAGATTTTTCACCACCGCTCAGCTCTCGCTGAGGCGGAAACCAACCTTGAGGGTCACCTGATAGTGACCGACCTTGCCATTTTCGATATGCCCGCGGGTTTCCAAGACTTCGAACCAGTCGAGGTTGCGCACGGACTTGGAGCACTCTTGCAGAGCATTATTGATCGCTTCATCGATGCTGTTTTTCGACGAACCGACGACCTCGATCTTCTTGTAGGTGTGGTGATCAGACATGGCGTTTTCTCCACTGTGGATAAGTAAACGCTAGTCGAGCACGCCGACTTTTGTGACATGTATTTGGTATATCCCGCCAAACTAAACGCGATAGTCAGACGCGGTTCAGCCGTCCAGCTCGCCGCGCAGCCACTCGGCCAAGCGCTGCGCGCGCTTATCCAGGCGTCGCGCGGGCACCCACAAGGCCAGCCGGGCCGGGGTTGCGACGAAGCCCCAGGGCGCGACCAAACGCCCGGCTGCCAGATCGTCGGCGACCAACTGTTGCGGGGCGATGGCCACGCCCAGGCCAGCCGCGGCGGCCTCCAGCAGGTAGTAGAGATGCTCGAAACCCTGGCCCAGCCTGAGCGCACCAGTATCGAGGCCATTGCTCGCCGCCCAACTTGGCCAGGCTTGCGGACGCGAACTGGTGTGCAATAAGGGTTCGCCCAGCAGCACCGCCGCTGGCGCCTGATGCAGGGCGGCGAAGCGCCCATAGCGCGGACTCAAGACCGGTCCGATGTGCTCGACCGCCAGCTCGAACACCTGCATGTCCGCCGGCCAGGGCGGCTCGGCGAACCACAGGGTGGCGTCGACCCCGACACGCCGCGGGTCCAGCTCACCCTCGCTGGCCGAGAGCTGCAGGCGCAACTCCGGCAGTTCGCGATTGAGTCGATCCAGGCGCGGAATGAACCAGCGCGCCAGCAGGCTGCCCGGGCAGGCCAACACGAATGGCGCCTCGGCCTGGCCCTGCTGCAACTCGCTGCAGACCGCCCGCACCCGCTCGAACGCCTCGCTGCTGACATCGCGCAGGCGCAACCCGGCATCTGTGAGTTTAAGGCCACGCCCGTCCTTGGCGAACAAGGCCACGCCGAGGTGCTCTTCCAGTGCCCGAATCTGCCGACTGACCGCGCCATGGGTGACATGCAGCTGCTCGGCTGCCTGACTGACGCTTTGCAGGCGGGCGGCAGCCTCGAACGCACGCAGGGCATTGAGGGGGGGGAGCGCTTGACTCATCTGTGAGTTTTCCTGACAGGTTGCGCCAATCTTATCGCTTTTGTCCTGGGCCACACAGTCTTATCCTGTGGCCATTGTCGCAGGAACCGCAGGACCGCCGCGTCCCGCTCCCAGACGCCCAACACTCCCAGGAGAACGCCATGACTTCTTTCCGCAGCGGCCCCGATGCCAACGGCCTGTTTGGCTCGTTCGGCGGCCAATACGTCGCCGAAACCCTGATGCCGCTGATCCACGAGCTGGCCGCCGAATACGAGAAGGCCAAGCTCGACCCCGAGTTTGCCAAGGAACTGGCCTACTTCCAGCGCGACTACGTCGGCCGGCCGAGCCCGCTGTATTTCGCCGAGCGCCTGACCGAGCATTGCGGCGGGGCGAAGATCTACCTCAAGCGCGAAGAGCTCAATCACACCGGCGCGCACAAGATTAACAACTGCATCGGCCAGGCTCTGCTGGCCCGGCGCATGGGCAAGCAACGCATCATCGCCGAGACCGGCGCCGGCATGCACGGCGTGGCTACCGCCACCGTGGCCGCGCGCTTCGGTCTGGAATGCGTGATCTTCATGGGCACCACCGACATCGATCGCCAGCAGGCCAACGTGTTCCGCATGAAGCTGCTCGGCGCCACCGTCATTCCAGTCGTCGCCGGCACCGGCACCCTGAAGGACGCGATGAACGAAGCGCTACGCGACTGGGTAACCAACGTCGACAACACCTTCTACATGATCGGCACCGTGGCCGGCCCGCACCCGTATCCGGCAATGGTGCGCGACTTCCAGGCGGTGATCGGCACTGAAACCCGCGATCAGATTCTCGCCCAGGAAGGCCGTCTACCCGACAGCCTGGTCGCCTGCATCGGCGGCGGCTCCAACGCCATCGGCCTGTTCCACCCCTTCCTCGACGACAAGGGCATACAAATCATCGGCGTCGAAGCGGCCGGTTACGGCATCGAAACCGGCAAGCATGCTGCCAGCCTCAACGGCGGCGTACCGGGCGTGCTGCACGGCAACCGCACCTTTCTGCTCCAGGACGACGACGGCCAGATCATCGACGCCCACTCGATCTCCGCCGGCCTGGATTACCCCGGCATCGGCCCGGAACACGCCTGGTTGCATGAAGTCGGCCGCGTCGAATACACCTCGGTGACTGACGACGAAGCCCTCGACGCCTTCCACAAGTGCTGCCGCCTGGAAGGCATCATCCCAGCCCTGGAAAGTGCCCATGCCCTGGCCGAAGTATTCAAACGCGCGCCGACGCTACCCAAGGAGCACCTGATGGTGGTCAACCTGTCCGGGCGCGGCGACAAGGACATGCAGACCGTGATGCACCACATGGGCGAACTGGAGAACCAAGCATGAGCCGCCTACAGACGCGCTTTGCCGAACTGAAACAACAGAACCGCGCCGCCCTGGTGACCTTCGTCACCGCCGGCGACCCGAACTACGCCGCCTCCCTGGCGATCCTCAAGGGCCTGCCGGCTGCCGGTGCCGACGTGATCGAACTGGGCATGCCCTTTACCGATCCCATGGCCGATGGCCCCGCGATCCAACTGGCGAATATCCGCGCTCTGGACGGTGGTCAGAACCTGGCCAATACCCTGCAGATGGTTCGTGAGTTTCGCGAGGGCGAGCAAAACACGCCGCTGGTGCTGATGGGCTACTTCAACCCGATCCATCATTACGGGGTCGAGCGCTTTATCGCCGAAGCCGTGAAATCGGGGGTCGACGGCCTGATCGTGGTCGACCTGCCGCCGGAACATAACGCCGACCTGTGCGACCCGGCGCAAGTTGCGGGCCTGGACTTCATCCGCCTGACCACCCCGACCACCGACGATGCGCGCCTGCCCAAGGTGCTTAACGGCAGCTCCGGCTTCGTTTACTACGTCTCGGTGGCGGGCGTCACTGGTGCCGGGGCAGCGACCCTGGAACACGTCGAACAGGCCGTTGCTCGCCTGCGCCGGCATACCGACCTGCCGATCAGCATCGGCTTCGGCATCCGCACCCCGGAACACGCGGCGACCATCGCCCGCCTGGCCGACGGCGTGGTCGTCGGCTCGGCGCTGATCGATCAGATCGCCCATGCCGAGGACAGCGAGCAGGCCGTACAGGGCGTGCTGAGCCTGTGCCGCGACCTGGCCGACGGGGTGCGCAACGCTCGCCTGTAACCCTCGCGCGCCAAGAAAGAAGCCGCTACTGCCACACCGGCATAGCGGCTTTTTTGTGTGTGCAGATCCTGCAGGCGCCAATCAACCCCAGCTTGATTGGCAGATATGCTGAATAACCACGGTCAAAACCCCAGCACTGTTGCCCATAATGGAATGACCAGCCAGCAGGAGACGCGCGAGTGGACAGGTTTCAGGAAATGCAGGTGTTTCTCGCCGTCGCCGAGGAACAGGGTTTTGCCGCTGCCGCCCGCCGTTTACACCTGTCGCCGCCCAGCGTGACCCGCGCGGTGGCGGCCCTCGAAGAGCGCATCGGCACCCTGCTGCTGGCGCGCACCACGCGCAGCGTGCACCTGACCGAAGCGGGCCAGCGTTATGTGGAAGACTGCCGGCGGATTCTCGTCGAGCTGCAAGAGGCCGAGGAATCGGCGGTCGGCAGCCATGCCATCGCTCGTGGTCTGCTGACGCTGACCGCCCCGGTACTGTTCGGCGAACTATTCGTCACCCCGCTGATGGTCGATTACCTCGAGCAGCACCCGGCGGTGACGATCAAGGCCCTGCTGCTCGACCGCGTGGCGAGCATGGTCGACGAAGGCATCGATGTCGCCGTGCGCATCGGCAACCTGCCGGACAGCGGCTTGCACGCCGTGCCGGTCGGCACGGTGCGTCAGGTGGTCTGCGCGGCCCCGGCCTATCTGCAACGGCGCGGCCGGCCAGCGCACCCGCGCGAGCTGCACGCCGCACGCATCGTCCTTGCCGCCAGCAGCAGCTTGCTCACCGATTGGCAGTTCAACACACCCGAAGGGCCGTTGAGCATCCGCCCAGAACCGCGCCTGGTGGTCAGCGCCAACCAGGCCGCGATCAATGCCGCGCAACTGGGCTGGGGCCTGACCCGGGTGCTCTCCTATCAGGTGGCCGCGCAAGTGGCCGCCGGCGAACTGGAGCTGCTGCTGGAACGCTTCGAGCCGCCGCCGCTGCCGATCCACGTGGTCTATCAGGGCGGCCGCCGGGTGCCCGCCAAGGTGCGCAGCTTTGTCGATTATTGCGTCGAGCGCCTGAGCGGCGACGCGGCGCTCAATCCACCGACGGATAGCTGACCGACGATGGACCGCTATCAACAGATGCGCGCATTTCAGGCCGTGGCCGAAGACCTCAGCCTGGCCGCTGCGGCGCGGCGCCTGAACATGTCCGCGCCCACGTTGACCCGCGCCATTGCCTCCCTGGAGCAGCGTCTCGGCACCGCGTTGCTGAGCCGCAGCACCCGTGGCGTAGAGCTGACCGAGGCTGGCCAGCGCTTCGCCCTCGACTGCCAGCGCATCCTGCACGAGCTGGCGGAGGCGGACGAGTCGGCCAGCGGCCTGCACCGGCAACCGCGCGGTCGGCTGACGCTGGCCATGCCGCTGCTGTTTGGTCAGCAGGTGCTGACGCCGATCCTGCTCGACTACCTGGATGCCTACCCCGAGGTGCAGATTCTCGGCCAGTACCTGGACCACGTGCCCAACCTGCACGAGGAAGGGGTGGATGTCGCGATCCAGGTCGGCGAGCTGGCGGACTCGTCGCTGTACGCGCGCAAGATTGGCAGTATCCGCCGGGTGGTCTGCGCCAGCCCGGCGTATCTGGCCGCGCAGGGCGAACCGGAGACGCCGCAGGGCTTGCATGCCCAGCAGATCATTCACTCGAGTGCCGATACGCGTTTGCCGGAGTGGCGCTTCCAGCACAATGGCCAGGCACTGACGGTGAGCCTGCGTCCGCGCCTCAGCTGCGCCACTAGTCAGGCGGCAATTGCGGCGGCCTGCCGGGGTGCCGGCCTGACCCGCTGCACGAGCTATCAGGTTCATGCGCAACTACAAACGGGCCAACTCCGAACGGTACTGACGGCCTTCGAACTGCCCAGCCAGCCAGTCCACCTGGTCTACCGTGAAGGCCGTAGGGCCGCTGCGCGGGTGCGCAGCTTCGTCGACTTTGCGGCAGCTAAATTACGCGAACACCCCGCGCTCACGCCAAGCTGACGACCTCTACGGATTGCCGCAGGTCGTCCCTGATCGGCTCCAGGTGCGTGCCGCACAGCCCGCGACGCAAGGCCGAATAGGCTTACAGTCGCCTCAGGCGTTATTGCGCAAACTGAAACAGTGGATTGTCATTTCTGGTGATTCTGCAACTTCCATCGAGGGTGGATCATCACTTGCATCGGCGCGGCCGCTGCTATTAGCGCCCGCCGCTGAGCGATCCACTCAACTACCTTGCGGAGCCTCCCATGTCCCAGAATGCCATCAAACTCTTTGGTTTCCCCCTGTCCGGTCACTCCCACCGGGTCGAGCTGATGCTGTCGCTGCTCGGCCTGCCGAGCGAGTTCGTGCTGGTCGATCTGACCAAGGGCGCGCACAAACATCCGGAATTCCTGGCGATGAACCCCTTCGGCCAGGTGCCGGTCATCGACGACAACGGCACCGTGCTGGCCGACTCAAATGCCATTCTGCTGTACCTGGCGCAGAAATACGGCGAAGGCCGCTGGTTGCCGAGCGATGCCGCCGGTGCCGCCGCCGTGCAGCGTTGGCTATCGATTGCCGCCGGGCCGCTCGCTGCGGGACCGGCCCGCGCACGGCTGATCACCGTGTTCGGCGCGCCCTACAACGCCGAAGAAGTGATCGCCAACGCCCACGCCCTGCTCAAGGTGATCGAGGCCGAATTGAGCGGTCGACAGTACCTGGTCGGCGAGCAGCCGAGCATCGCCGACGTCGCCAGCTACAGCTATATCGCCCACGCGCCGGAAGGCAACGTGGCGCTGGTCGACTACCCGAATCTGCGCGCCTGGCTGGCCCGCATCGAAGCGCTGCCGCACTTCGTAGCGATGCCGCGCACGGCCGCCGGCCTGCAAGCCTGACTCGCAGTGCCGGTCACCCGCACGGTGGCCGGCGCACTGTCGCCTGAATTGTTCTGGAGTCGCCGCGATGGTTCCTCACCCTCCCGAAACCGCGCCCTCGCCCTGGCATGCCGGGGAACAGATCCTGCAGCAACGCGTCGGCGTGGCCGAGCGCATGGAGGCGTTCGGGCGCAAGGTGATCCGCGATCACCTGCCCGAGCAGCACCGCGATTTCTACCGCCAACTGCCCTTTCTCCTGCTCGGCTCGGTGGATGCCGCGGGTAACCCCTGGGCCAGCATCCTCGAAGGCCTGCCAGGCTTTGCCCATGCCCCCGAGCCACGCTTGCTGCAAGTGGATGGCAGGCCAGACGCCAACGACCCGGCGGCGGCCAACCTGGCCGACGGCGCGGCGGTCGGCCTGCTCGGCATAGAGCTGCACAGCCGCCGGCGCAACCGGGTCAACGGCCATGTCACGGGCTCTTCCGCGACTGGCTTCGGTGTGAGGGTGGAGCAGGCTTTCGGCAACTGCCCGCAATACATCCAGCAACGCGAAGCGCACTTTGTCCGCGAGCCAGGGCCACAGCAAGGCCTCCAGCTGCAGCGGCTCGATGCGCTGGACGAGGCCGCTCGCGAGCTGATTCGCGGCGCCGATACCTGCTTCGTCGCCAGCTATATCGACCCGGACGGTGATCCCGCGCGGCGCTCGGTGGATGTCTCGCATCGCGGCGGCCAAACCGGCTTCGTCCAAGTCGAGGGCGACTGCCTGAGCATTCCGGATTTCGCCGGTAATCTGCACTTCAACACTCTGGGTAACCTGCTGCTCAACCCGCGCGCCGGCCTGCTGTTTATCGACGTCAGCAACGGTGATCTGCTGCAACTCAGCGGTCGTAGCGAGATCGTCTTCGACGGCCCCGAGGTGGCGGCCTTTCAGGGCGCCGAACGGCTCTGGCGGCTGCACGTCACCCAGCTGGTACGGCGGCCGGCGGCGTTGGCGCTGCGCTGGGCTTTTCAGGGCTTTTCGCCAAACAGCCTGATGACCGGCTCCTGGCCCCAAGCCCAGGCACGCCTGCAGGCCGAAGCGCTGCGCCACACCTGGCGCAACCTGCGGGTGACGCGCATCGAGGAGGAAAGCGCGAACATCCGCTCGTTCTATCTTGAGCCCGGCGATGGCGCCGGCTTGCCTCTGTTTCAGGCCGGCCAGCACCTGCCCATCCGCCTGCAACTGCCGGGCACCTCGACATTGCTGATCCGCACCTACAGCCTGTCCAGCGCGCCTTCGGATGGCCACTGGCGGATCAGCGTCAAACGCGAAGGCGCGGTGTCCAGCTACCTGCATGAGCACGTCACGGTGGGCGACCTGCTCGAGACGCGGGCGCCGCAAGGCAGTTTCGTCGTCGCTGCCGACGAGCGACGACCGCTGGTGTTGCTGGCCGCCGGCGTCGGAGTGACGCCCCTGCTGTCGATGCTGCGCGAGGTGGTCTACCAAGGCCAACGCACCCGCCGTACCCGCCGGACCTTCTTCGTGCAGAGCGCGCGCACCCTCGCTCAGCTACCGTTCAAGGATGAGTTGGCGGAACTGACCCGCCAAGCGGGTGAGGCGCTGAGCGTGCTGCGCCTGCTCAGCCAGCCGGAGGCGCATGCCCGCGCAGGCGAGGACTTCGAGCGGGCGGGACGCATCGACATCCATCTGCTGAAGGCGCTACTGCCCTTCGATGACTTCGATTTCTACCTATGTGGACCGAGCAGTTTCACTCAGGATTTGTATGACAGCCTGCGCGCGCTGCGCATCGCTGACGCGCGCATTCACGCGGAAACCTTCGGGCCCTCGACCCTGCGCCGCCAGCCCGATTCAGGCCCAGCCTTGCTCGAACAGACCATGGCGGCCACGGCACCGGTGCCAGTGCTGTTTGCCCAGTCGGCCAAGCAGGCGCGCTGGACGCCCGAAAGCGGCAGCCTGCTGGAACTGGCCGAGAGTCGTGGCCTGAACCCGGAATTCAGTTGCCGGGGCGGTTCCTGCGGCACCTGTAGCACCCGCCTGGTCAGTGGCCAGGTGCATTACCCGATTCCGCCGGCCGAGTTACCGCCGAGCGGTGAAGTGCTGATCTGCTGCGCCATTCCGGCGCACCCCAGCGAGGGCTCAAGCGGCCTGGTGCTGGAGCTTTAATCCACCGCTGACTACTGCGAGGCAACCCCATGAGCAACGCCGAAGCCCGTCCACCCTTGCCGCCCTTTAGCCGCGAAACGGCGATACAAAAAGTGCGCATGGCCGAAGACGGCTGGAACAGCCGTGATCCACAGCGGGTCGCCCTGGCCTATACCCTCGACAGCCGCTGGCGCAACCGCGCCGAGTTCCCCCAGGGCCGGGCCGAGATCCAGGTCTTCCTCGAACGCAAATGGCAACGCGAGCTGGAGTATCGCCTGATCAAGGAGCTCTGGGCCCATGACGGCAACCGCATTGCCGTGCGTTTCGCCTACGAATGGCACGATGCCGACGGCAACTGGTTCCGCGCCTACGGCAACGAAAATTGGGAATTCGACGAGCAGGGCCTGATGCGCGTGCGCCATGCCAGCATCAACGACCTGCCAATCAGCGCCGCCGAGCGCAAGTTCCATTGGCCGCAAGGCCGGCGCCCGGATGATCACCCCGGATTGAGCGAGCTGGACCTGTAACAGTCCCGTCCATGAAAAAGCCGCTGCTCCGGTCAGGAACAGCGGCTTTGCTGTGCGCTGGAGCGCCATGCCGACGCGCTCGCAAGAATGACCTCGCCTCCGCACTCACACGCAGATTAGGGCTGCGCCGCCTGCAGCTGCCGTTGCGCCATCTTCTGCTGGCGGTAGCTGATCGCTGCGGCTGGCACCGGAGTGACCTTGCCGGTTTCCAGCCAGCGCTTCAGGCGGTTGGCGTCGGCCATGTGGGTGTATTTGCCGAAGGCGTCCAGCACCACGAAAGCCACCGATTTGCCGGCCATCTGCGTGCGCATGACCAAACAATGACCCGCCGCATTGGTGAAGCCGGTCTTGGTCACCTGCACGCTCCAGTTGTCCTTGCGCACCAGGGCGTTGGTGTTGCGAAAGCCCAGGGTGTAGTTGGGTTTATGAAAGGCCACGGTTTTTTCCCGGGTAGTGCTCAGCTCGCTGATCAGCGGGTACTGCTGAGTGGCCTTGAGCAGCAGCACCAGGTCGTTGGCGGTGGAGACGTTGTGCTGCGACAACCCGGTTGGCTCGACGAAGTGGCTGCGGCTCATACCCAAGGCCCGGGCCTTGGCATTCATCGCCGCGATAAAGGCCACATGACCACCCGGATAATGGTGCGCCAGGCTGGCCGCCGCACGGTTTTCCGACGACATCATGGCCAGCAGGAGCATGTCGCGACGACTGACCTCGCTGCCCACTCGCACCCGCGAGAACACGCCGCGCATCTCTGCGGTGTCGCGGATCACGATCGGCAATTGCTGGTCCAGCGGCAACTTGGCATCCAGCGCGACCATGGCGGTCATCAGCTTGGTCACCGAGGCGATCGGTACGACCATGTCAGGATTGCTGGAATAGAGCACCTGGTTGGTCTTCAGGTCGACCAATAGAGCACTGCCGGCAGCAAGCTGCTGGGTCGGGGTCTTGGCGGCGGCCAGGCTGTTCGAGGCAACTACAAGGCTGCTGCAGATCAGCAGCAGACTGACTATCGAATGACGGATTTTCACAGGAGCATTCACTGGTTGGGTGGGGAAGTGCCAGGTCAGCGGATTCTGGCCGCGCCAGTATACGCAACTCGGCTATCACTCTTGCAGTGTAGGGCGTCTGCAGCACGGCATTGCGCCCGTTCGGCGGAACCTCTCAGACCGGCGGGGCTTCCCGTGTCAGTTCCAGCTTGAGCCAGTCGACGAACTGCTGAGTCAGGCGCTGGCGACGTTTGCGCTCGGGCAGCACCACGTAGTAGCCGAACTCGGAACGAACCTCGCCGACACAGACCCGGCAGAGCAGGTCCTGGGCCAGCAATTCGTCGACCAGATGGCGCCAGCCGATGGCCACGCCCTGGCCGGCAATCGCCGCCTGGATCAGCAGGGTGTAGTTGTCGAAACGCAACATACCCAGGCTCGGCGTATCGGCGATGTCGAACTCACGGAACAGGCCGTTCCAGTCGAACCAGCGCGAACGAATCTCCGGCCGCAGGTGCAGCAGGGGTAGCTCGGCCAGTGCCGTCGGCGCCAGAGGCAAGCTCCGCCCCTTGAGCAATTGCGGACTGCACACCGGAAACACCTCCTCGTGAAACAACAGATGGGCCTCGCCATGTTTGAAACGACCGTCGCCGAAGGCGATGGCGACGTCGATATCCGAAGGTAGGGTCCCCAGGTCACGCGCACTGCTGATCAGGCTGACGTCCACCTCGGGGTGGATCTGATGAAAACGCGGCAGGCGCGGCATCAGCCAATAGGCGGCGAAGGCGAAATCGGTGGCCACCTGCAAGACCTCGTGCTGCTGCCGGGCGGTGACTGCCATCAGGCCGGCGTCGAGCGACTCCAGGCCGCTCCGCACATAGCGCAGCAACAACTCACCGCCCTCGGTAAGGACGATGCCGCGATAGACCCGATCAAACAGACGGGTCGCCAGCTGCTGCTCCAGACGCTTGATCTGCTGGCTGATCGCCGGCTGGCTGCTGCCCAGCTCGCTCGCCGCCGCAGTGAAACTCAGATGGCGGGCGGCGGACTCGAACACCCGCAACACGTCCAGAGACACGCCCTCAATACTCTCAAACATAAGCTGTAGTTATCCGAGTCATGTGTTTCAAGCGGGTTTACCCGATTTATTGCCGAGTAGATTATCGCAAGCAGCAATTTCGCATAAATATTTAATATGGAAATACCCGCCATGAAACGCCCGAATATCCTCTTCATCATGGCCGACCAGATGGCCGCGCCGCTCCTGCCGATCCATGATCCGGCCTCGCCGATCAAGATGCCCAACCTGGTGCGCCTGGCCGAAACGGGCGTGGTTTTCGATTCAGCCTATTGCAACAGCCCGCTCTGTGCACCGTCGCGCTTCACCCTGGTCAGCGGCCAGCTGCCGAGCAAGATCGGCGCCTACGACAACGCCGCCGATTTCCCCGGCGACGTGCCGACCTATGCCCACTACCTGCGCAACCTCGGTTATCACACGGCGCTGTCCGGCAAGATGCACTTCTGTGGCCCGGACCAGCTACATGGCTACGAAGAGCGCCTGACCAGCGACATTTACCCGGCCGACTACGGCTGGGCGGTGAACTGGGACGCACCCGAAGAGCGTCTGAGCTGGTACCACAACATGTCCTCGGTATTGCAAGCCGGCCCCACCGTGCGCACCAACCAGCTGGATTTCGATGAAGAGGTGGTGTTCAAGGCCCAGCAGTACCTCTACAACCATGTGCGCGAGAACGCCGAGCAGCCGTTCTGCCTGACCGTGTCGATGACTCACCCGCACGACCCCTACTGCATCCCGGAAGAGTTCTGGAGCCTGTACCGCGACGAGGACATCCCGTTGCCGGGGGTCAACATCGACCAGCAGGACCTCGACCCGCACTCGCAGCGCATCCTCAAGGTCATCGACCTGTGGGGCAAGGACCTGCCCGAGGAGAAGATCAGGGACGCGCGGCGCGCCTATTTCGGTGCCTGCAGTTATATCGACGCGAATATCGGCAAGCTGCTGAAAACCCTGGGTGACTGTGGCCTGGCCGACGACACCATCATCGTGTTCTCCGGCGACCACGGCGACATGCTTGGCGAGCGCGGCCTCTGGTACAAGATGCACTGGTTCGAGATGGCCGCACGGGTGCCCTTCGTGGTCCATGCACCGAGCCAATTTGCCGCGCACCGGGTCAGCCAGTCGATGTCCACCGCCGACCTGCTGCCAACCCTGGTTGAGCTGGCCGGCGGCTCGCTGGACCACAGCCTGCCACTCGATGGCCGTTCCTTGCTGCCCCACTTGCAAGGCAGCGGCGGGCATGACGAAGTGCTCGGCGAGTACATGGGCGAAGGCACCAACAGCCCGCTGATGATGATCCGCCGCGGCGATTGGAAGTTTATCTACTCTGAAGTGGACCCGTTGCTGTTGTTCAACGTGGCCAATGACCCGAAAGAGCTGGAAAACCTGGCCCAGTCGCCCGATCACCAGGGTCTGCTCGCCGAGTTCCTCGAGGACGCACGCCAGCGCTGGGACATGCCCACGATCCATCAGGCCACTCTCGCCAGCCAGCGGCGTCGACGTTTCGTCGCCGAGTCACTGACCAAGGGCAAGCTGAAGAGCTGGGACCATCAACCCATGGTCGATGCCAGCCAGCAATACATGCGCAACCACATCGATCTCGATGATCTGGAGCGGCGTGCCCGCTACCCCCAGGTATGAGCGCGACAACCGACATGCGTGCGACTACAACTATAAATAAGTGGAGATGCCCCATGAAAAAGATCAGCACCCTATGTGCCGCGAGCCTGCTGATGGCCGCCGGCACCTTGCCAGCCCAGGCCGAAGACGCCCAATGCGCCACGGTGAAACTCGGCGATCCGGGCTGGAGCGACATCGCGGTGACCAACGGCATCGCCAGCTTCCTGCTCGATGGCCTGGGCTACAAGGCCCAAACCCAGATCCTGGCCGTGCCGATCATCTTCGCCGGCCTGCAGAAGGGCCAGGTCGATGCCTTCCTCGGCAACTGGATGCCGGCGCAACAGAGCAACTACGACAAGTTTGTCAGCAGCGGTGAGGTGGCCAAGCTGGCGCAGAACCTCAGCGGCACCGAATACACCCTGGCAGTGCCGACCTACGCCTATGAGGCTGGCGTGAAGACCTTTGCTGACCTCGACAAGTTCGCCGACAAGTTCAACAACAAGCTCTACGGCATCGCCTCGGGCTCGCCGGCCAACGAGTCGATCCGCAAGATGATCGAAGTCGACGAGTTCGGCCTGGGTGACTGGAAACTGGTGGAATCCAGTGAACAGGCAATGCTGGTGCAAGTCGGGCGCGCGGTGAAACGCGACCAGTTCGTGGTGTTCCTTGGTTGGACCCCGCACCCGATGAACGTCAACTACGACATCAAGTACCTCAAGGGCGGCGAAAAGTATTTTGGCGAAAGCGGCAGCGTCAACACCCTGGCCCGCAAGGACTATGCGGCGCAATGCCCGAACGTCAGTAAGCTGCTGAGCAACTTGAGCTTCACTCAAGACATGGAGAACAGCATCATGAACCAGGTGCTGAGCAAGCAGGCGAGCAACACCGAGGCGGTCAAGGCTTGGTTCAAGGCCAACCCGGCGGTGCTCGACAGCTGGCTCCAAGGTGTCACCACCCGCGATGGCGGCGACGCGATGGCGGCGGTCAAAGCTAAGCTTTGAATCGTCAGGCTGGATTGCGTAGGGTGAACCCAGGTTCTTCCTACGCTGGCCGCCCCGGATCAGCCGGGACTTGTGATCGACGGGGCAGCCCGCCTCCAGCCCATAACTAGACGCCCCCATGCAGCGACCCAACCGTCAAACGCTACTGCCTTTCCTCAGATGGCTGCCCAACACCAGTCGACGCAGCCTCGGCAATGATTTGCTGGTGGGTCTGAGCGGCGCCATCCTGGCCCTGCCGCAATCCATCGCCTATGCCTTGATCGCCGGCCTACCCGCGGAGTACGGCCTGTATGCGGCCATAGTGCCGGTGATCATCGCCTGCCTATGGGGCTCGTCCTGGCACCTGATCTGCGGGCCGACCGCAGCGATCTCCATCGTCTTGTTCACCAGCGTCAGCCCACTGGCGACGCCTGGCAGCGACGACTTTATTGCGCTGATCCTGTTGCTGACCTTTCTCGCTGGGCTGTTCCAGTGGCTGCTCGGTATGCTGCGCTTCGGCGCCCTGGTCAATTTCGTCTCGCACTCGGTGGTGCTCGGCTTCACCCTCGGCGCCGCGACTGTGATCGTCCTCGGTCAGTTGCCCAACCTGCTCGGCATCAGCATGCCCAGCCAGGCCACGGCACTGGCGACCCTGCTCAGCCTCGGCGAGCACTTGCTGGAAACCGACTGGCGCTCCCTGGCCCTGGCCCTATTCACCCTGGGCGTCAGCCTACTGGTGAGAAAACTCTGGCCACGCATGCCGGCCCTGCTGTTTGGCATAGTCGCCGGCAGCCTGGCCGTGCTGGCGTGGCCGGCCCAGCTCAGCGGCATCGCCCTGGTCAGTGCCTTCGACGGCCAACTGCCGCCGTTCCGCCCACTGACCTTCGAGCTGTCGAACATTCTCAAGCTGCTGCCCGCGGCAGTGGCCTGCGGCATGCTCGGCCTGGTCACCAGCCTGTCGATTGCCCGCGCCCTGGCCAGCAAATCCCAGCAGTTTCTCGACGCCAACCAGGAAGTCCGTGCCCAGGGTCTGTCCAACCTGATCGGCCCCTGGTTCTCCGCGTCACTCTCGGCCGGCTCCTTCACCCGCTCGGCACTGAACCTGCAGGCCGGAGCACGCTCGCCCCTGGCCGGGGTGTTTTCCGCATTGCTGGTGGCGTTGTTTGCCCTGTTTTGCGCCGCCCTGATCGCGCATATCCCGCTGCCGAGCATGGCCGCGAGCATCCTGCTGATCTGCTGGGGTCTGGTGGATATCGCCGGGGTACGCGCACTATTCCGGGTCAGCCGCTCGGAGTTCCTGGTGATGCTGCTGACCCTGCTCGCGACCCTGCTGATGGAGCTGCAAACCGCGATCTATGCCGGGGTGCTGGCATCGCTATTCTTCTACCTCAAGCGCACCTCGCAGCCGCGGGTGAAGTTCTGGAAGGAGGGCGAGGAGGAACTGTTGCGCGTGGAAGGCTCGATCTTTTTCGGTGCCTGCCACTACCTGCAACAGATCATCCAGCGCAGCAAAGGCGAGCGGGTGATCATCGATGCCCACCACGTCAACTTCATCGATTACGCCGGGGTGGAAATGCTTCACCAGGAAGCACGCCGCCTGCTGGCGCAAGACCGCAGCCTGATCCTGCGCCGCGCCCGACCGCAGGTGATCGAGGAAATTCATAAGCTGGAAGGCGCCAAGCAGTGCCCGGTGCAGTTCGAGGATTGAAACGTGGATGACGTTTTTTCATCCACCTCGCAAGCTTCATGGTGGATGGGTGAAGCGTCAGGCCAGCTGACGACGCAACTCGGCCAACACCGGCGCGCTGTCCGGGCGCACACCGCGCCAGAGGAAGAACGCTTCGGCGGCTTGCTCAACCAACATGCCCAGGCCATCCAGGGTGCGCGCCGCGCCCTGCTCGGCGGCCCAGCGGTTGAACGCGGTGGGCTCTTTGCCGTACATCATGTCGTAGCACAGCGTATGACCCGGCTCGATCAGGCTCGCGGCAATCGGTGGTAGCTCGCCGGTCAGGCTGGCCGAGGTGCCGTTGATGATCAGGTCGACTGGTGCGTCGATCCAGTCGAAGCCGCTGGCCACCACCGGCCCCAGGTCGGCGAACTCGCGGGCCAGCTGTTCGGCCTTCTGCACCGTGCGGTTGGCGATCACCAGAGTCGCCGGCTGCTCGGCCAGGAAGGGTTCGAGCACGCCACGCACGGCCCCGCCGGCACCCAGCAGGAGGATGCGTTTGCCGCGCAGGGCGAAGCCGGCGTTCACGGTCAGGTCACGCACCAGCCCGGCGCCGTCGGTGTTGTCGCCGAGCAGGCTGCCGTCATCCAGCTTCTTCAAGGTATTCACCGCACCAGCACGGCGGGCCCGAGCACTCAGGCTGTCGGCCAGCTGGAAGGCCTGTTCCTTGAACGGCACGGTGACGTTAGCGCCCTTGCCCAGGGCGAAGAAGCGCCGGGCGAAACCGCCGAAGTCGTCCAAGGGTGCGAGCAACGTCTCGTAGCTCAGCTGCTCGCCGGTCTGTGCGGCGAACAGGCGATGAATCAGCGGCGACTTGCTGTGGCCGATGGGGTTGCCGAAAACGCCGTAGCGGTCCATGGGAAATCCTTTGAAGTTGCAGAGTCCCCGCGTAGGTTGGGTTAGCGGCGCACTCACTTGTCTAGAAGAACCACGATTGAGGCCGCCGCGTAACCCAACATTGCATTGGCAGGCACAACGCAATGATGGGTTACGCCGTACCCAAACCGCGGCCTTGTTCGGTCTTTTCGTAGCGGCTAACCCATCCTACACACTGGCTGCTACAGACCAAGATCCGCGTATTTTTAATGCCCCGCCAGCCAGTCACGGTCGGTCAGGAAATACTCGGTCAGGCGCGCCTCTTCGCTGCCCGGCTCGGCCTTCCAGTCGTAATCCCAGCGCACGTGCGGCGGCAGCGACATCAGGATCGACTCGGTGCGCCCGCCGGACTGCAGGCCGAACAGGGTGCCGCGGTCGTAGACCAGGTTGAATTCGACGTAGCGGCCGCGGCGCAACGCCTGAAACTCGCGCTCGCGCTCGCCGTAGGGGGTCAGCTTGCGCCGCTGCACGATGGGCAGGTAAGCCGCGAGATAGGCGTCGCCGATCGCGCGAATGAAGGCGAAGCTGGTGTCGAAGTCCCACTGGTTGAGGTCGTCGAAGAACAGGCCGCCGATACCGCGCGGTTCGCCGCGGTGCTTGATCTGGAAGTAGCGGTCGCACCAGGCCTTGAAGCGCGGGTAGACCTCGGCGCCAAAGGGCGCGCAGGCCTCAAAGGCGACCCGGTGCCAGTGCACGCAATCTTCTTCGTTGGCGTAATAAGGGGTCAGGTCGAAGCCACCACCGAACCACCAGACCGGCTCCTCGCCTTCCTTCTCAGCGTTGAAGAAGCGCACGTTGGCATGGGAGGTGGGCACGTAGGGGTTTTCCGGGTGGATCACCAGGGACACGCCGAGCGCCTCGAAACCGCGGCCAGCCAACTCCGGCCGATGGGCGCTGGCCGAAGGCGGCAGACCGCTGCCAAACACATGGGAGAAGTTGACTCCGCCCTTTTCGATCAGTGCGCCATTCTCGATCACCCGCGTGCGGCCACCGCCGCCGGCCGGGCGCTGCCAGCTATCCTCGAAGAACTCGGCGCCACCGTCCTCGGCTTGCAGGGCGGCGCAAATACGGTCTTGCAGGTCCAGCAGATAGGCCTTTACGGCCTCAGTACGGTCACTCACGGCGCCACCTTGGAAGCAGTCAGGCCAGCCGGAGATTGTCCAGCAGGCGAAATCGACGCCAAGCATAACATTTGCCAATGCGCCCTCGCAGTTGACGCCGGTTAAACGAAACGATTGGATAGAGACCCCCGACGCGCCTCAGCCGCCATCATCGGCGGTTTGATCGAACCCCTGCAGCAAGGAGCCTTGTATGGCCAAGCGTATTCAATTCAGCAGCCACGGCGGCCCCGAAGTCCTCGAGTACCGCGACTACCAGCCTGCTTCTCCCGGCCCCTACGAGGTCCGCGTGCAGAACCAGGCGATCGGCCTGAACTTCATCGACACCTACTTCCGCAGCGGCCTGTATCCGCCACCGGCCCTGCCGTCAGGTCTGGGCACCGAAGGCGCCGGCATCGTCGAGGCAGTCGGCGCGCAGGTCAGCCAGTTCCAGGTCGGCGACCGCGTGGCCTATGCCACCGGTCCGCTGGGTGCCTACAGCGAACTGCACGTGCTGCCGGTCGGCAAGCTGGTAAAACTGCCAGACGCCATCAGCTTCGAGCAGGCCGCGGCGGTGATGCTCAAGGGCCTGACCGTGCAGTACCTGCTGCGCCAGGTATTTCCACTGCAGGGCGGCGAAACCATCCTGTTCCATGCCGCCGCCGGTGGCGTCGGCTCCTTCGCCTGCCAGTGGGCCAAAGCCCTGGGGGTGCAACTGATCGGCACCGTCAGCTCGGCCGAGAAAGCCGCGCGGGCCATGGAGCAGGGCGCCTGGGCGACCATCGACTACAGCCGCGAGGACGTAGTCCAGCGCGTGCTGGCGCTGACCGACGGCAAGAAATGCCCGGTGGTGTATGACGGCGTCGGCAAGGACACCTGGGAAACCTCGCTGGACTGCGTCGCCCCGCGCGGCCTGCTGGTCAGCTTTGGCAATGCCTCGGGTGCGGTGAGCGGAGTCAACCTGGGCATCCTCGCGCAGAAGGGTTCGCTGTTCGTCACCCGGCCGACCCTGGCTGGCTACGCCGACACCCCCGAGCGCCTGCAAATGATGGCCGACGAGCTGTTCAAGATGATCGAAAACGGACGGCTCAAGGTCGATATCAGCAACCGCTATGCACTCAAGGACGCCGCCACCGCGCAGGCCGCCCTGAGCGCTCGGCAGACCACCGGTTCGACCATTCTGCTGCCGTAGTGAGGGGGTAAGGCGCGCCAACCGGTTTCGCACGCACAGTCCAATAACTGCGCGCCGTAACCCACCATGGCCATCTGCGGCGCCTGAGCTGGTGGGTTACGCGGCGCTCACATAGCGCACAACCTATCGATTTCGTGACAATGAGCCGCTAACCCACCCGAAAGCCGAAAGCATCAGGATGGCCTGATCACATCGCCGGTAATCAGGTCGCGAATCAGGCTGGGGTTCTTGCGCCCGCCCAGGGCGCCGCCGAGCACCTTGTCCAGTTGCCGCGGAAAGTACTGCTCGACCCGCAGGCGCGTGCGTGCCGCCGGACGTCCAGCCGGGTTGGCCGAGGTCGATACCAGCGGGCCGGTGAGGGCGCAGAGTTCGCGCACCAGCGAGTGATCGCTGACGCGTAAAGCGACGCTGCTGTGCTCACCGGTGATCCACTCGGGCAGGCGCTGCTGATGCGGCACCAGCCAGGTATTGGGGCCCGGCCAGGTGCTGGCCAGGCGGTCTTGCCAGATCTCCGGCAGATCGTCGAGAAGAAAATCGAACTGCTCAATGCAGTCCGCCACCAGGATCAGGCCCTTGTTCATCGGCCGCTCTTTCAGCGCCAGGAGCCGCTCCACCGCAATTTCGTTCCACGGGTCGCAGCCCAGCCCCCATACCGCCTCGGTCGGGTAAGCGATGATTCCGCCCTGACGCACCACGCGCGCGGCCTGCTGTACCTGCCAACTGCTGCCCATTCACCACTCTCCCGCTAAAGGAATGCTCTGTACTAATTATGTGTTGATGGCAAAACGTAAGGTGGCCTTTACCCGGCCCACCTTACAGAATCGACTTACAACTGCTAACGAGTACATAGCCTAAAGGAATCCCGCGCAGTGTATCCAAGCTAGCGGACGCGGCCCACCCAGCGCCCAGCTTCGCAGGCTATATGGCCGTCCAGCTCCAGCTCGGTGAGGGCCGCCAACACCTGCGACAACGGCCAACCGCTGACCGCTGCCAGGGCCTCACTGCTGTGTGGCGCCGCATGCAACAAGTCGAGCAGCGGGTGCTCGAAGCGCTGGGCCGGCCTCGTCTGGTTCGCCAACGGCGGCTGCAGCTGCCAGCCGCGCAGCGCTTCGAGAATATGCTCAATGCTTTCCACCAGCACGGCGCCATCGCGGATCAACTGATGACAACCGCGCGCACCCGGATGGTGGATCGAACCGGGAATGGCATAGACCTCGCGGCCTTGCTCGGCCGCCAGCCGCGCGGTGATCAGCGAGCCGCTGGACGGGCTGGCCTCGACCACCAGCACGCCGAGGGACAGGCCACTGATGATGCGGTTGCGCCGAGGGAAATTGCTCGCATGCGGCGGGCAATCCAGTGGCAACTCCGACACCAACGCGCCACCATGCTCGACGATGTCCGCGGCCAACTGCCGGTGCCGCGCCGGATACAGGCGCTGCAAACCGGTGCCGAGTACCGCGATGGTTTTGCCTGCCACATCCAGTGCACCTTGATGGGCAGCGCCGTCGATGCCCAGCGCCAGGCCGCTGGTGATCACGAAGCCACCGGCGGCCAGGCTGCGGGCGAAGCTGTGCGCGGTATCCAGTCCGGGCCGTGAGGCGCGGCGACTGCCGACCATGGCCAGTTGCGGCTGCTCGAGCAACCCCGGATCGCCAGCCACATAGAGCAAAGGCGGTGCATCGCCGAGTTCGGCGAGCAAGCCCGGGTAAGTCGGGTCATCCCACATCAACAGATGATGCTGGTCAGCGTCCAGCCAGGCCAGGGCAGCAGCGGCGTGCTCACGCACCTCGCTGCTGCGTCGAGGCTCCGCGCAGGCGGCCGGCAAACCCAGCGAACGCCAGGCGCTGGCTGGCGCACTGAGGGCCGCGGAGGCACTATCAAAAGCGCTGAGCAATTTGCGAAAACGCCGCGGCCCAAGCTCCGGCAGGCTGTGCAGACGCAGGCGGGCTTCGAGTTCGGCAGGGGAAATGCAGTGGCTGGGGCATTGCGCCATGGCGATCATCCTTGATCGGGTGCGCCCGGTAACCTTGAGGGTTGTGGGCGGCAGGTAGCGAGGAAGCAGAAACGCCAACCGCGCAAGCGCACGGCTGGCGTTGAAGTGTTACGGGTTACGCACCTTGTCCATCACTGCAAGCTGACGAGTGGCGCCAAGGATCAGGCCATAACTGAGCTTTTCATAGGTGCGGAACACCATCAACAGACCGGCCCGCTCATCAGGGATCTTCACCGCATCGCCCGTGATCCGATCGCGTACGGTTTCGCCGGTCTTGTACACCGCCAGCACGTTACCCTCGGTCAGGCCATCACGCGTCCCCTTGTTCAGGGTAACCACGTCGAACTGACCGATCTGGGTCACGCCGCGCGGAACGTCGAGAATCAACCCCTTGATTTCGCTGCTCGGTTCGCTAGGCATGAAGGTCGAGGTGATCGCCCGCTCTTCGGTGGCGAACAGACGATCGCCAAGGCGTACTTCCTGGGTCGTGCGAGTCAGGTTCATGGTGCCGATATCGCCTTCCTCAGCAACGATCTCACCGCCACCGATGTCATCGGCGTTGATCCCGAGAAACTCCTGGGTATCCGGATCGATATAGGTTTTGCCCTGGCGGAAGATGCCATACACCGGCGCCGCTTCGTCAAAGGACCCACGTGCGTAGACGCGATCCCCGGCGCCGCTGACCACACGCTCGGCGTTGCCGGCGACGATATAGGGCGCTCCCTGGAATTCTTCCGGGGTATCAACGATGCGGTTACTCAGCAGAAAGCTGTTGATCGCCCCCAACGGAATAGTCGGAATGGCTTCGGCCATCGGCGTGCTGCGGATCTGCGGCGACAGCTTGATGGTGCCACGCGACTCACCACGGCTGAGCATCAGACGTGGTTGACCATCGACATAGACCAGGCTGAGCTGATCGCCGGGATAGATCAGGTGGGGGTTTGCCACTTGCGGGTTGGCATGCCAGATTTCCGGCCATTTCCACGGCTCACTGAGAAACCGCCCGGAAATATCCCAGAGGGTATCGCCCTTGACCACGGTATAACGGTCTGGGTGACCGTCCTTGAGATGCACTTCGGCCTGGGCCAAGCCGCTAGCGGCAAGCAATAGCAGGGCGAGTAGTGATTTCCTCATGCGGTGAATCCCTTTATTATGTGTCTTCACGTAGAGCGCCCTAGCGCCGCGACTAAACCCAGTAGTACTGCGGCGTGAAGCCGTTTTTCAATGCTGCTCATCATCTTAGCAGCGGATTTTGACTTTATTCCACAAGTGCATCACAAACGCATATGGCTATCTTAAACATCCTCGAATTTCCCGATCCACGCTTGCGCACCATCGCCAAGCCGGTGGACATGGTCAACGACGCCTTGCGTCAACTGATCGACGACATGTTTGAAACCATGTACGAAGCCCCGGGCATCGGCCTGGCCGCGACCCAGGTCAACGTGCACAAGCGCCTGGTAGTGATGGATCTGTCGGAAGACCGAAGCGAACCCCGGGTGTTCATCAACCCCGAGTTCGAGACCCTCACCGACGAAGTCGACCAATATCAGGAAGGTTGCCTGTCGGTGCCCGGCTTCTACGAAAACGTCGACAGACCGAATAAGATCAAGATCAAGGCCCTGGACCGCGATGGCCAGCCCTTCGAACTGGTCGCCGAAGGCCTGCTCGCGGTGTGCATCCAGCACGAGTGCGACCACCTCAACGGCAAGCTGTTCGTCGATTACCTGTCCAACCTCAAACGCGACCGCATCAAGAAGAAGCTGGAAAAGCAACATCGCCAGCAGGCTTGAGCCACACCTTGATAGAAGGCTTGCCGCGGCAAGCCTTCTTCTTTTTCAGTAGTGATTAGCGAGAATCCATGTCCGAGTCTTTGCGTATCGTCTTTGCCGGCACCCCGGAGTTCGCCGCCGAACACCTCAAGGCTCTGCTCGATAGCCCGCACCAGATCATCGCGGTGTATAGCCAGCCGGATCGGCCGGCCGGCCGTGGACAGAAGCTCACCGCCAGCCCGGTCAAGCAGCTCGCACTGCAGCATGGAGTTCCGGTCTATCAACCGCAAACCCTGCGCGACCCGGTAGCCCAGGCTGAGCTGGCAGCCCTCGCGCCAGACCTGCTGGTGGTCGTGGCCTACGGCCTGATCCTGCCGCAGGTGGTGCTGGATATCCCGCGTCTGGGCTGCATCAACAGCCACGCCTCGCTGCTGCCGCGCTGGCGCGGCGCCGCACCGATCCAGCGCGCCATCGAAGCCGGCGACAGTGAATCAGGCGTCACCGTGATGCAGATGGAAGCAGGCCTGGACACCGGACCGATGCTGCTGAAAGTCAGCACGCCGATTGCTGCCGACGACACTGGCGGCAGCCTGCACGACCGTCTGGCCGGTCTTGGCCCGCAGGCGGTGATCGAAGCGATCGGCGGCCTGGCCAGTAGCAGCCTGGTTGGCGAAGTGCAGGACGACAGCCTGGCCACCTACGCGCACAAGCTGAACAAGGATGAAGCACGCCTGGACTGGACGCGCCCGGCGCTGGAACTGGAGCGGCTGGTGCGGGCCTTCCACCCCTGGCCGATCTGCCACAGCACGCTGAGTGGCGAAGCGCTGAAGGTGCATGCGGCTGAGTTGGGCGAGGGCAGTGGTGCACCCGGCAGCATACTGTCGGCCGACAAGCAGGGCCTGATGGTTGCCTGTGGCCAAGGCGCACTGCGCTTGACCCGCCTGCAACTACCGGGCGGCAAGGCACTTAATTTCAGTGACCTGTACAACAGTCGCCGCGAGCAGTTTGCCGTCGACCTGGTGCTCGGCGTATGAACCCTCGTCTCGCCGCCGCCCGCGCCCTGGCTGTCGTACTCAATGGCAAAGCCTCGCTGGGCAGCAGCCTGCCGCCGCTGCTGGACAAGGTTGAGCAGCGCGACCGCGGCCTGGCCCAGGATCTGGCGTTCGGTACTGCACGCTGGCAACCACGCCTGGCGTTGATCGCCGAAAAGCTGCTGCAAAAACCCTTCAAAGCGGTCGACCGTGATGTCGAGGCACTGCTGCTGATCGGGCTGTATCAACTGTTCTACACCCGTATTCCCGCCCACGCCGCCATCGGCGAGACCGTGGCCTGTATCGACAAGCTGAAGAAGCCTTCGCTCAAGGGCCTGCTCAATGCCGTGCTGCGCAACGCCCAGCGCGAAAGCGAAAGCATTATTGCCAGCCTGGACCGCGATCCGGTGCTGCATAGCGCCCACCCACGCTGGTTGCAGAAAGCCCTGAAAGCCCAGTGGCCCGAACAATGGCAAGCCATCTGCGCGGCCAACAACGCCCATCCGCCGCTGATCCTGCGGGTCAATCGCCGTTTGGTCAGCCGCGATGACTACCTGGCTGAACTGCGCCAAAGCGGATTCGCCGCCGAACCCTGCACGTTCAGCCGCGACGGCATCCGTTTGCTCCAAGCATGCGATGTCACCAGCTTGCCGGGCTTCGCCGCAGGCCTCCTCAGTGTGCAGGACGAAGCCGCGCAACTGGCCGCCGAGCTGCTCGACCTGGCCCCCGGCCAACGGGTGCTGGATGCCTGCTGCGCACCGGGCGGCAAGACCTGTCACCTGCTCGAAGCCGAACCCGCACTGGCCGGCGTGGTCGCAGTGGACCTGGAAGCAAAGCGCCTGGTGCGGGTGCGCGAAAACCTCAAGCGCCTCAACCTTGACGCCGAGCTAATCGCCGCCGATGGGCGTGATACCGCGGCCTGGTGGGATGGCCAGCCGTTCCAGCGGATTCTGCTCGACGCGCCGTGCTCCGCCACCGGGGTGATTCGCCGCCATCCGGACATCAAGCTGACCCGCCAGCCCTCGGATATTCCCGCGCTGGCCCAGTTGCAGGGCGAGTTGCTGGACGCCCTGTGGCCGACTCTGCAAGTCGGCGGCATCCTGTTGTATGCCACCTGCTCGGTGCTGCCCATGGAAAACAGTGACAACATCGCCGCCTTTCTCGCCCGTACCCCAAGCGCACGTGAGCTGGAGATAAACGCCGACTTCGGTCTCAAACCGACTCATGGTCGCCAGTTATTGCCACAAATCGACGGTCACGATGGTTTCTACTATGCCAAGCTGAGCAAGATCGCCGCATGCTGAACAGATTCGTCGGCTGGGCCGCGCCGCGCAGGCTTGAGCCCAGCGCAACGCCCGTATAACTGGAGTTGGTGGACTCGAGCTGAACGCAGCCCAGCCCACCCAACAGGAGTGATCGCTTGAAAATCATCATTCTCGGCGCTGGCCAAGTCGGCGGCACCCTGGCGGAACACCTGGCCAGCGAGGCCAACGACATCACCGTGGTCGACACCGACGGTGATCGCCTGCGCCAGCTCAGCGACCGTCTGGATATTCGCACCGTACAGGGCCGCGGCTCCTTCCCCACGGTGCTGCGCCAGGCCGGCGCGGACGATGCCGACATGCTGATCGCGGTGACCAACAGCGACGAAGTCAACATGATCGCCTGCCAGGTGGCCTACACCCTGTTCCACACCCCGACCAAGATTGCCCGGGTGCGCGAGGCTGCCTACCTGACCCGCTCCGGCCTGTTCAACAACGAAGCGATTCCGGTCGACGTGCTGATCAGCCCGGAACAGGTGGTGACCAACTACATCAAGCGCCTGATCGAATACCCCGGCTCGCTGCAGGTGATCGACTTCGCGGAAGGTAAGGCCCAGCTGGTAGCCGTGCGCGCCTATTACGGCGGCCCGCTGGTCGGCCAGCAACTGCGTCAGTTGCGCGAGCATATGCCCAATGTCGACACCCGGGTGGCCGCGATCTTCCGCCGCAACCGGCCGATCATTCCCCAGGGCGACACCGTGATCGAGGCCGATGACGAGGTGTTCTTCATCGCCGCCAAGGGCCATATCCGCGCGGTGATGAGCGAAATGCGCCGCATGGAAGTCAGCTACAAGAAGGTGGTGATTGCCGGCGGCGGGCATATCGGCGAACGTCTGGCCGAGGCGATCGAGAGCCGCTACCAGGTGAAGATCATCGAGATGAACCCGGCGCGCTGCCGCTATCTCTCGGAAAATCTCGACAGCACCGTGGTCCTGCAAGGCAGCGCCTCGGACAAGGATCTGCTGGTCGAGGAGAACATCAGCGACGCCGACATCTTCCTCGCCCTGACCAACGACGACGAGGCCAACATCATGTCGTCGTTGCTGGCCAAGCGTCTCGGCGCGCGCAAGGTGATGACCCTGATCAACAACCCAGCCTACGTCGACCTGGTCCAGGGCGGCGAGATCGACATCGCCATCAGCCCGCAGCTGGCCACCATCGGCACCCTGCTGACCCACGTGCGCCGTGGCGATATCGTCAGCGTGCACTCGTTACGCCGCGGCGCCGCCGAAGCCATCGAGGCCATCGCCCACGGCGACGCCAAGTCGAGCAAGGTGGTCGGCCGCGCGATCAAGGACATCCCGCTACCGCCGGGCACCACCATCGGGGCGATCATTCGCGCCGAGGAAGTGCTGATCGCCCACGACGCCACGGTGATCGAATCCGGCGACCACGTGATCCTGTTCCTGGTGGACAAGAAGTACATCCGCGATGCCGAGCGCTTGTTCCAGGTCGGCCTGACGTTTTTCTGAGCATAGGAGCGGGCCATTCCCGCTAGCCGGGCAACGCAAGAGCTTCGCGGGCAAGGAACTAGGCGTTCCCCCCGCTCCTACTCGGAGGTTTTATGCTCGAATCCCTGGAAAAAATGCTGGCCAAAGGCGTGGACAACGCCCTGCTGCGCTTCGGTCTGGGCAAGGGCTATCTGGATGCCGGCGAGCCGGCGCGCGCCGCCGAACACCTGCAGCGCTGCGTCGAATTCGACTCCAAGTATTCGGCCGCCTGGAAGTTGCTGGGCAAGGCGCTGCTGGCCGCCGACCAACCGCTGGCGGCCCGCCAGGCATGGGAGCGGGGCCTGCAAGCCGCGCGCGATCACGGCGACAAGCAGGCGGAAAAGGAAATGACGGTATTCCTGCGCAAGCTGGATAAACACCAAGAGCGCCCCGAGTAGCTCAAGCCGAAGCATTTGAGCTCAGCCACTAACCGTATAAGCCACTAGCTAACGGGATTGCTCGTCAATCGCGGGAACACAACGCCTCGCGCTTGGGCACAGCCCGGGCGATGGCGTTGAGCAGCATGCCGTAGAGCGGCACGAAGAGCAGCAGGCTGACCGTCAGTTTGATTGCGTAATCCACCGCAGCGATCTCGACCCAGTGCTCGGCCATGAACGGGTCACTGCTTTGCCAGAAGGCGATGGAGAAGAAGGCGAAGGTATCCAACAGGTTGCCCAGCACCGTCGAGGCGGCCGGGGCCACCCACCATTGACGCAAGCTGCGCATACGGTCGAATACCTGGATATCCAGCAGTTGCCCGAGGACATAGGCGAGGAAGCTGGCCAGGGCGATGCGGGCGACGAATAGGTTGAATGCCAGCAACGCGCTAACCCCGGCGAAACTGCCGTTGTGGAACAGCACGGACACCGCATAGGACGCGACCAAGGCGGGCAGCATGACCCGCGCGATCACTTGCCGCGCCGGGCCTTTGCCGAGCAGGCGTACGGTGAGGTCGGTCGCCAGGAAGATGAACGGAAAGCTGAACGCGCCCCAGGTGGTCTGCCAACCGAACAGGGTCATGGGCAGCTGCACCAGGTAGTTGCTGGCAATGATGATAAGCATGTGAAACGCGATCAGGCCGGCCAGAGCCGGGCGCCAGATCGTCGCAGAGACCGTGGGCATGACATGTCCTTTTTCAATGAGATGGGGTTAGGGAACCCATTGCGGCGGCGGATGAATATTCACCGCGCGGCATTCTAGCGTTTTCTTGACCGCGGAGATAAGTTTTATTGTGCGCCGCGGACGGCTGGTCAGCGCTCGATGAAGCGCAGGCCGATACCCTCGGCGTCCATCCGCATCACTTCCATCTGCAGCACCGGCGCCTCGATCGGCAGATCCTGCACCTGACCCGTGACTATCGTGCCTTGGGGCAGGGCCAGCAGATCCGGGTGTTTGACGTAGACGCCGCCATCGGAGAGGTCGCGGGTCTGCGCCACCACTTCACCGAAACTCGGGTGGCAGATCTTGATCCGGCACTTCATCGAGGTACGTGGATGCTGGCGCTGACTGGGCATAGAGGTGACCGTCCGAAGCAGGTGAGGTGCGATTAATAGCGCAAAATCCTGGAAAAACCGAGCGCTAATGCTGAAAAGCTGCCGATTGGGCGCCTCGGTTCAATACCACTTCTTCTCGCCTGGCGGGCGCTTCTTGAAGCGTTTCATGCTCCACATGTACTGGCTCGGGTAGGCCCGCACGTATTTCTCGATGACCGCGCTCATGGCTGCCACCGCGACTTCCACATCTTCGCTGTACATCTCCGCTGGCGCAGCCTCGAGGATCACCTTGAAGCCGGAACCATCGGCCAGGCGCAAGGCATGCAGGAACACACCGCGGGCCTTGCCACCGACCAGCATGCCGGCCACGAACTTGCTGGTCAGCGCCTGGGTTGCCAGAAAGGGCACGAACACGCCCGCGGAGAGACTCGGCTCAGGGTCGGCGGGAATGCCCACGGCGCCGCCTTTGCGCACTTCCTTGATGACGCTGAGGATACCTTCGCGGGTCGAAGGGGCCACCCGGTTGCCCAGTTGGACCCGCTGCTTGCGCAGCAACTCGTCGACCGCCTTGAGCTTGGGCGGCCGGTAGAAGATGATCGGCTTGCACTGGTCACAATAGAAGTGATTGAGCACTTCCCAGTTGCCCAGGTGACTGGTGATGCCGACCACGCCCTTGCCGCTGGCCAGGGCTTGCTCGAGGACTTCCAGACCCTCGACCTCACGGATCAGGCCGATGGACTTCTGTGCCGGCCAGATCCAGGCGCAGGCGCTTTCGGTGAATGTCTTGCCGATGTCCTTGAGGCTCTGACCGACCAGGCGCTCACGCTCGGCCTCGCCCAGCTCAGGGAAGCACTTGGCCAGGTTGATCCGCACCACCTCGCGCGAGCTGTTCGGCAGCTTCCACATCAGCCAGCCAATGACATTGCCCACCGCCTGAACGGCGCGCCAGGGCAGCAGGGCGAACAGACGGAGAAAGCCGACCACCAGGCGGCCTTTGAATGCTTCCACGTATGACTCCAGGCAGTTGGGTAAAAGCCGGCATTGTAACCGGCTGAGCCGGTTGCGGGCGTGCCGCGTGGTTTGGGTTGGGACGTAGGGCGGGTGCAACCCGCCAGTCTCGCGGATGATCCAGGCGGGTTGCACCCGCCCTACGGGATCACACCATCTCCGCTAGGCACGGCACAGCGCGGCATAGCGGTCACAATCGGTGGTGTGGTCCATGACCATCCCCGTGGCCTGCATATAGGCGTAGCAGATGGTCGGGCCGACGAAGGTGAAGCCGGCCTTCTTCAACGCCTTGCTCATGGCTTCGGCCTGCACGGTGATGGCCGGCACCTGGCTGCGCTGGCTGAAGTGATTGAGCTTCGGCTGACCGCCGACGAACGACCAGAGCAGCGCCAGCGGATCCTCCAGCCGCAGCCAGGCCTGGGCGTTCTGCCGCGCGGCCTTGAGTTTCAAGCGGTTGCGAATGATGCCGGGGTCTTGCATCAGGCTTTCCAGATACTCATCGCTCATAGCGGCTAAACGCTGCACGTCGAAGCCGAACAGCACCTCACGGTAGCGTTCGCGCTTCTTCAGCACGGTTATCCAGGACAAGCCGGCCTGAAAGCCCTCCAGCAGCAATAACTCGAACAGGGCTTGGGGATCGCGCTGCGGCACGCCCCATTCCTGATCGTGATAGGCCTGGTAGAGCGGGTCGTCGGTACACCAGAAGCAACGCGGCATAGGGCCTTCCAGGGCGGTGGAGGCCGCGTCGATTGGGGTATACTCCCGCCCTTTCTGTCGCAGCCCCAACAGGTGAATTTTCCGTGAGCCAGACTACGCCTGCCGTGCGCACCTTCCAAGACTTGATCCTCACCCTGCAGCAGTACTGGGCCGAGCAAGGTTGTGTGGTGTTGCAGCCTTACGATATGGAAGTGGGCGCCGGCACCTTCCACACTGCCACGTTCCTGCGTGCCATCGGCCCAGAGACCTGGAACGCCGCCTACGTGCAGCCCTCGCGACGTCCGACTGACGGCCGCTATGGCGAGAACCCCAACCGCCTGCAGCATTACTACCAGTTCCAGGTGGTGCTCAAACCCAACCCGGAAAACTTCCAGGAGTTGTACCTCGGCTCGCTGCAGGCCATCGGCATCGATCCGCTGGTCCACGACGTCCGCTTCGTCGAGGACAACTGGGAATCGCCGACCCTCGGCGCCTGGGGTCTGGGCTGGGAAATCTGGCTGAACGGCATGGAAGTCACCCAGTTCACCTACTTCCAGCAAGTCGGCGGCATCGAGTGCTACCCGGTGACCGGCGAGATCACCTACGGCCTGGAACGCCTGGCCATGTACATTCAGGGCGTCGACTCGGTCTACGACCTGGTGTGGACCGACGGCAAGTTCGGCAAGGTCACCTATGGCGATGTGTTCCACCAGAACGAGGTGGAACAGTCGACCTACAACTTCGAGCACGCCAACGTCGAGAAGCTGTTCGAGCTGTTCGATTTCTATGAGTCGGAAGCCAATCGCCTGATCGAGCTGGAACTGCCGCTACCGACTTACGAGATGGTGCTCAAGGCCTCGCACACCTTCAACCTGCTGGAAGCCCGCCGCGCTATTTCGGTAACCGCGCGCCAGCAATACATCCTGCGCGTACGCGCCCTGGCTCGCGCCGTGGCGCAGAGCTACCTGCAAGCGCGACGCAAACTCGGCTTCCCGCTCGCCGCCCCCGACCTGCGTGATGAAGTTTTAGCCAAGCTGGAGGCAGCAGAATGAGTGCGCACGATTTCCTGGTAGAACTGGGCACCGAAGAGCTGCCGCCAAAATCCTTGAACACCTTGGGCCAAGCCTTCCTCGCCGGTATCGAAAAAGGCCTGAAAAGCGCCGGACTGAGCTATGGCAAGGTGCGCTACTACGCCGCGCCGCGCCGTCTCGCGGTGCTGGTCGAGCAGCTTGAAGCGCAACAAGCCGATCGCACCCAGAACCTCGATGGGCCACCCCTGCAAGCGGCCTTCGACGCCGAGGGCAAACCGACTCAGGCGGCGCTGGGCTTCGCCAAGAAATGTGGCGTCGACCTGGCCGAGATCGACCGCAGCGGGCCGAAGCTGAGATTCAGCCAGCGCATCCCTGGCCAGGCTGCCGCCGGGCTGCTGCCGGGCATCGTCGAAACCTCGCTGAACGAACTGCCGATTCCCAAGCGCATGCGCTGGGGCGCACGCAAAACCGAATTCGTCCGTCCAAGCCAGTGGCTGGTGATGTTGTTCGGCGACAACGTGATCGATTGCGAAATCCTCGCCCAGACCTCCGGTCGGGTCTCGCGCGGTCACCGCTTCCACGCCAATCAGGAAGTGCGCATCAGTGCGCCGGCCAACTACGCCGAGGACCTGCGCAGCGCCTATGTAATCGCCGATTTCGCCGAGCGTCGTGCGCAGATCGCCGCCCGCATCGAGCAACTGGCTAGTGAACAGCAGGGCACCGCGATAGTGCCGCCCGCGCTGCTGGATGAAGTCAGCGCCCTGGTCGAATGGCCGGTGCCGCTGGTCTGCTCCTTCGAGGAGCGCTTCCTCGAGGTGCCGCAGGAAGCGCTGATCATCACCATGCAGGACAACCAGAAATACTTCTGCCTGCTCGATGGCAACGGCAAGTTGCTGCCGCGCTTCATCACCGTGGCCAATATCGAAAGCAAGGATCCGCAGCAGATCATTTCCGGCAACGAGAAGGTGGTGCGCCCACGCCTGACCGATGCCGAGTTCTTCTTCAAGCAGGACCAGAAGCACAAGCTCGAGACCCTCAACCAGCGCCTGGCCAACGTGGTGTTCCAGGCCCAGCTTGGCTCGGTCTATGACAAGGCTAAGCGGGTGTCCGCCCTGGCCGGCTTCATCGCCCAGCGCGTCGGCGGCGATACCAGCCGTGCCGCGCGCGCCGGCCTGTTGTGCAAGTGCGACCTGGCCAGCGAGATGGTCGGCGAGTTCCCGGAAATGCAGGGTATCGCCGGCTATTACTACGCCAAGCACGACGGCGAGCCGGAAGACGTCGCCCTGGCGCTCAACGAGCAATACATGCCGCGCGGTGCCGGCGCCGAATTACCGAGCACCCTGACCGGCGCCGCGGTGGCCCTGGCCGACAAGCTCGACACCCTGGTCGGCATCTTCGGCATCGGCATGCTGCCCACCGGTAGCAAGGACCCCTATGCCCTACGCCGAGCGGCCCTGGGCGTGCTGCGTATCCTGATCGAGAAACAACTGGATCTGGATCTGGCGGCCACCATCGCCTTCGCCATCGAACAGTTCGAGGGCAAGGTCAAAGCCGGCGATCTGGCGTCTCAGGTGCTGGACTTCATCTTCGACCGCCTGCGCGCGCGTTATGAAGACGAAGGCGTCGATGTCGCCGTCTATCAGGCCGTGCGGGCGGTCAACCCGGTCTCGCCGCTGGACTTCGACCAGCGCGTGCAGGCCGTGCAGGCCTTCCGCACCCTGCCTGAAGCAGCCGCCCTGGCCGCCGCCAACAAGCGCGTGTCGAATCTGCTGGGCAAGGCCGGGGGCCAGGTCGCCGCGAGCATCCAGGCCCACCACTTCGATACGCCGAGCGAGTTCACCCTCAACGCCGCCATCCAGCAGGCAGAACAAGCCGTGCTGCCACTGGCCGAGGCGCGTCAGTACAGCGCCGCCCTGGCGCAACTGGCTGGCCTGCGCGAGCCGGTGGACGCCTTCTTCGAGTCGGTGCTGGTCAACGCCGAAGACCCGGCGGTGCGGGCCAACCGCTATGCCCTGCTGGCCAAGCTGCGCGGCCTGTTCCTCGGCGTGGCCGATATCTCGGTGCTGAGCTGACGCTTGCCTGATCGTAGGATGGGTCGGGCCGCGCAGGTTGAGCATAGCGATACCCATCATCACCTTCGCCGGGGTGCGGCCACCACCGCAACCCGGCTACGGACGCCCCATGAAACTGCTGATTCTCGACCGTGACGGCGTGATCAATTACGACTCCGACGCCTATATCAAAAACCTCGACGAGTGGATTCCACTGCCTGGAGCCGTCGCCGCCATCGCTCGCTTGTCCAAGGCCGGCTGGACAGTGACGGTTGCCACCAACCAGTCCGGGCTGGCGCGTGGCTATTACGACCAGACCGCGCTCGAGGCGATGCACGCGCACTTGCGCCTACTGGTCGCCGAGCAGGGCGGTGAGCTGGGACTGATCGTGCATTGCCCGCATGGTCCCGATGACGGCTGCGACTGCCGCAAGCCAAAGCCCGGTATGCTCCAGCAGATAGCCGCGCATTACGGCGTCAGCCTGGCCGGGGTGTGGTTCGTCGGCGACAGCAGCGGTGACCTTAAAGCCGCGCTTGCCGTCGATTGTCAGCCGGTATTGGTCAAGACCGGTAAAGGCCTGCTGACCCTGGCCCAGCCATTACCTGCCGGAACCCTGGTATTTGATGATCTGGCGGCGGTCGCCAGCCAACTTATCCACTGAAAGAAAGCAGGACGGTAAACGCTCCCATGTCGATATTGCAGACCCTCAGAACCTTCCTTTTCTACCTGTTGCTGTCTGCCAGCGCATGCTTCTGGTGCATCCTCAGCGTATTCGTCGCGCCCTTCCTGCCGTTTCGGGCGCGCTACCGGTTCGTCAATCAGACCTGGTGCCGGTGCGCCGTCTGGCTGGCCAAGGTGGTGATGGGTATTGGCTACCAAGTCACCGGCCTGGAGAACATCCCGCAGCGGCCCTGCGTAATCCTCGCCAAGCACCAGAGCACCTGGGAGACCTTTTTCCTCTCGGCGCTGTTCGAGCCCCTGAGCCAGGTGATCAAGCGCGAGTTGCTCTATGTGCCGTTCTTCGGCTGGGCCATGGCCATGCTCAAACCCATCGCCATCGACCGCAGCAATCCCAAAGCCGCCCTCAAGCAACTGGCCAAACAGGGCCACGAGCGCCTGGAGCAGGGCGCCTGGGTGCTGATCTTCCCGGAAGGCACGCGGATTGCCACCGGCCAGATCGGCAAATTCTCCCGTGGTGGCGCCTCCCTGGCGGTCAACGCCAACCTGCCGGTATTACCCATCGCCCATAACGCCGGCGAGTTTTGGCCCAAGCAGGGCTGGGGCAAAAACCCCGGTACCATTCAGGTGGTAATAGGCCCGGCCATGCACGCCGAAGGCACAGGCCCGCGGGCAATTGCCGCGTTGAACGAGCGCGCCTTCGCCTGGATCAGCCAGGCACAGCGCGATATCGGTGCCCTGGCCGCCGAAGGTACCGCTTGCGACACCCGCGAAAGCATCTAACCAACCAGCAGATTCAATACCATTGAGAATCCGCCGCATTCTTTAAAATTGTGGATAAGCTGTGCACAAAATATCGAATAGCTTCATTTATCCGGCATAACTAGCTGATTATTAATACTTTTATCCAAGGTATGAAAAGCTCGTCAGCTGGGTATAAGTTTTCAACCGTTGCGCTAATCCGGCACTACGCACCGTCACCGGACACCCAAAGCGCCTAAGCTATTCGCCCTCCTGTGCACTGAAGGGAATTCAGGCCGTTGCGCTCCATTTACCAACTCAAACCACACGTCCAGAACCTGCTGCGCCCTGGGGTAAAGCACCTCTACGACAGAAACGTGAGCGCCAATCAGGTAACTTTGACAGTGGCCATGATTGCGCTGCTGCTCGGCAGCCTTCTGCCGACCTTCCATCAACACGCCTGGCTGTTCGCCCTGATCCCGCTGTGGATGCTGCTACGCATGACGCTCAACGCCCTGGACGGCATGACTCGCCCGTGAATTCGGCCAGCAGTCGAAGCTCGTCGCCTACCTCAACGAACTCTCCAACCTGATCGCCGCCAGCGCCCTGTATCTGCCGTTCGCCCTACTGTTCGACACCCTCTACCACCGAGTGCGTCAAGGTCTGGCCGAAGCGGCCTGATCTGCCCACTCGACGTTGGGGCATCTCGATGTGCGAAGTAGACGACGTGCTGCAATACGTGTGCGGCAACTGCTAGGCAAACACATATCGTCCCACGCCTGTCGCCCTCGAAGACCGTGGAAGGCTTTACCGGTGGTGTCAGCCTGGCTTGCGTAGTTGGCGCGCTGCTGGGCTGGATCACCCCGTTCAACTTCTGGCAGGCGGCGCTGATGGCCCTGACCGTCAACCTGCTCGGTTTCGCCGGTGGCCTGGTGATGTCGGCGATCAAACGTGATCGCGGGGTGAAGGATCGGAGCCATATGATCGAAGGCCATGGCGGCATGCTCGACCGCCTGGACTCGGTGTGTTTCGCCGCCCCGATATTGTTCCACTTCGCACGCTACTGGTGGATGCCGCCACTGGCCTAGAGTCGGTGAGTCGGCCGCCAGGACAGCCCAAGGAATAAAACAGCCCCAGGTACTCGAGGGCTGCTTTATTCGGCTGAAGTGAAGCTCGATATACCGTTCTGTTAATACCCCAACAGCCCACTCTTCAGCTATTGATCGACGCCAACGCCGGACGATGCCGCCACATGATGGTCGCGATGGCCGCGGCATACAGGGCAATAACCACCAGCCCTACCGACTGAATTTCGAACGGGGTGAATTTGAACAGCAGGACCAAGGCGGCTAGCACACTCACGTTGAGCAAAATGAACTTCGGCCGCCCCAGTTTCTCGACCTTGATCCCCAGATTGTCGGTGTACAAGCGCACCAGCGAATCGACCGAATTGATCACGAAGATAATCCCCACCGTGACCATCGCCAGCTTCAACAGCAGGGTGATCTCAATGGCGTTGGCGAAGTAGTAGTACAGCACGGCAAACCATATCGCCAACGGAATGGACGGGATGATCAGCAGTGCCAGCAGCAGTTGATAGGTCTTCAGGCCGCCGACAAAGCGCGACACGAACTGGCCAATCATCACGCTCCAGGCAAACCACCAGAACAGGTAGAAGGCGTGGTAGTCGCTCAGCGGCAGGACAAATTCATGCAGCTCGGCGAAATAGCCGGTGCCGATCGCCGAAGCCGCCTCGGCCACATAGCCTGCATCGGCATCCATCAGCCACCACATCCCGGCAATCAGGGCGAAGAACAACCAGGTCGAGGCCACGCTCAAGATCTTCAGGTACTTGAGGTCGGTGCTCGAATAAACCGCCGCCAACAGAATCAGGAAGACCACTAGGTAACCCCAGGCTTCGCCAACTTCCGGTGCATACCAGGCGATATTCACCAGGAACAGGTAAGCCGTGAAGGCGCAGGTCGAGATGATCACCAAATTATTGATGATCTTCACCGGTTTCAGTTCGAAGAACTTCACCCGTGGCTCGATCACACAGAAGTAAAAGGTGGTGATGAAGTAAAACACCCAAATCAGAAAGCCCCAGAAGCCAAACTCAACAGCCAATGGGTTGGAGAATTGATATTCCGCATCCTTGGCGTAGACCGGGAACTCGGTCAGCGGAAATATGATCAGGCCCATGTCCAGGCCCGAGGTAAACAGGATGGCCATGAAGGTCAACAACCCCACAGGCTCAGAGCCATGACAGCGCTGATTACCCCAGCGCATCAGGACAAACAGGGTGATGAGCAACAGCGTGATAATCGCGCCGGACAAAATAATATTCATAGAAATCCCATGCCTAACGCCTTGCCTGATGCTGCGGGTCAGGATCAACCCTCAGGTCGACTTAAGCGGTGTGCTTTGTAGTTGTAATTGTTTGATGGACTGCTTGCGGATTGGCGCTTACCTGCTTGGCCACGGTGAGGCCCTAGCGACTCATAACCACGGCCCAACTCCGAGCAGCGGCTATGGCCCGGTTCATCTGGGCGGTTGAACCCACGGCCAACATCTTTAGCCCCAGGTTGGCTGCGTCATAAGCACGCTCAGCGGTCATCGTTATCCTGTCGTTCGCTGCAACCCCACGCATTCCTGTAGGCGACGTCTTTTATCCTGTCTCCGGCCAGGACACGCCACTGTACGAAAGATTACTTGGGGGGGAGGGGATCATCGGCTTGACCCAGGCGATTCCAGCGGCGTGGTTCTCCTGCTTGACCTGTTGGATTGCCTGACTGGCGGCAGGTTCCTACAGGCGGTTTGTTCGCTCGGCTACACCACCGCTATAGCCCAACCGATTGCTCGTCCGACGATCAATCGCCCTGAGTGACACCGCCCAACACTGGCGGCCGAGCGTCCGGTGTTACGACCGCCATCCACAGGTAACGTAACTGAGTGGTACGGAAACAGATCAGCCACACGCTACCTGGCAAATAAATCGATAATTTACCAATATGTTGATTTATAAGGATATTTTAAATCTGGCACGAGCTGTGCAATATCAATGGCAGAACAACAACAAAAATAGCAAAAAGAAAAACATCTCGACTCTGGCATAACAACAACAAAACCGCAGAGAAGTAGCAAACAGATTTTTTTGGAGAGGGTACGCTTTTCCGGGACTCTGAACCGGCAGCCAAGCTTAGAAGAATAAAACTACCTTGAGGTAGCCCGCTCTGGTTGGATCACTTAGTGACAATGGCAGTACCAGCAACCAAAAAAATACGTTTGCCCTTGATTCCTCCTGGGGATCTGATGAACAAGCTGCCGATCACTAATAACAACAACAGATCGCTAAACAAGAAAAACAAAGCACGCATTAATTATTAGAGGGGAGCCATCGGCTCCCCTCAGTGCTTTCTGGCCTCTCCATCTTTAGCAGGTCAGTCATCTCCGGTTAATCACGGCTTGCTACGGCGTTACTGCGAATCCACCCAGCTGGAAACAGCCGCCTTTTCCAACTGCTACGGATGAAAAGCTTGGTGCGTAAGCTAGGACTCGTTAGTCCTTTCCCAGCAGCTCCATTGAGCTGGACGAATCAGCAAATCGATACCCCATAGCCTTGTAACCCGCTTGGCGTTTGCTCCACATACGGAGCAAAGCAGGATGTCCGGCATCGATTAAGTCGATGATGCGCACATCAGCCTTACTCGCATGCTCCCGGTGCAGGCGACCCGCATACTGCTGGAGAGTGCCCTTCCAGGAAACCGGCATAGCCAGAACCAGGGTATCCAGTGCCGGGTGATCAAACCCCTCGCCAACCAATTTCCCGGTTGCCAAGATCACCCGCGGTGCATCAGGTGCTAACGCTTCCAGCCCGCCGATTAGTATGACGCGTTGCTTCTTGGACAGCCGCCCATGCAGGGTGAACAGATTCTCGACCCGACCAACCAACTGCTCCTCAATGGCACGGAGGTGATCCGTTCGCTCAGTCAGCACCAGGATCTTCCGTCCCTGGTCGAAAGCGTCTCCGACCTCAGCAACAATCTTGGCTGTTCGCTCCGTGTCGCTGCACACCTGCAAGAAGACATCTTGGATGCCTGCCCCTTCAGGCATGACTATCGGTCGAGACAGCCACTGCGGCATCACGACCAGATCAGCTGGAGCACTCTCGGGCCTGGTCGCTGTATGTCGAATGGGCCCGCACTGCATAAAGATGATCGGCTGCTGACCATCACGACGTACTGGCGTAGCGGTCAGGCCCAACACATATTTAGCACCAGCGGCCTTGAGGATGGCCTCGAACGAAAAAGCTGACAGGTGGTGACATTCATCCACGATGATTTGCCCGTAGTTTTTCACCTGCTCACTGACGTCGCCCTGTCGCGACAATGACTGCATCACGGCAACATCGATGATACCTGTCGGCTTGGCCTTACCACCGCCGATGCTGCCGACCGTCGTTTTGTCTGCATCCAGAAAAGCCTGCAACCGCTCCTTCCACTGCTGAAGCAACTCCGTCCGATGCACCAGCACCAGTGTGTTCACACCGCGCCGGGCAATCAATGCGGCAGCCGTGACGGTTTTTCCAAAAGCGGTTGGCGCATAAAGGACGCCGGTGTCGTGCACCAACATGCCTTCGAGAGCAGCCTCTTGATCCGGGCGTAGCGTGCCCGCAAAGCGGACATCGATGGGCGCTCCTGCGAAGCGCTCATCGCGCAGCAGCAGCTCAATCCCGTTGCCATGCAATAACGTCCGCACGTCATCCAGGCAACCACGCGGCACAGCAATATGCTGAGGAAAGTTTTCGGCACAACCGATGATCCGCGCCGTATTCCACACGGACATGCGCATAGCCTGTGCCTTGTAAAACTCCGGATTCTGAAAAGCCGCCAACCGAATGAGCTTGTTGACCAATGGCTGGGGCAGTTCCGACTTGTCGAAATAGATCTGGTTGGCCAGGGTCACGTTCACTGATGCGGGCAGCGCACACGCCAATTTCTGAGTCTTTGCCGGTGTGCGATGCCAGGGTTTCAGCTCATCGTCATCCGCCACTGCGGTGACATCCAATGGATGGCGAGCGCCAGTGGCCCGCAGGGTTGTCGGCGCAATGTCCTGCACAGGCATAGGCTGAATACTGGCCAGAAATGCCCACTGGTCGGGATAGGGCGTCAGCGTCTCATCGACAAAAACACTGCCTCCAAGCGAGCGGGCTCGCTTCTGCAAGGGCAGGGCAATCAAGTTGCCAAAGCCGCCTTTGGGCATGCTGTCCTGATTTGGGAAAAGCCGGTCATATGACCCCAACGTCAGTTGCCGGGTACGCTCGCAGGTATGGCTGATGATTGCTGCGCCAAGCAGGCGCGCCTCATAGGCGGGGACATTGCGCTCAAAGAAAACCCAGGCATGCGCACCGTTGCCTGAGCGGGATATTTCCAATGCCACGGGCACGCCCAACTCACGGCATGACTGAGCGAAAGCCGTGACATCCGCGCGCCAATCGGCTTCGTCAAAATCCACCGCCAGAAAGTAGCAGCTGTCATCTGGCAGCAAGGGATAAACGCCGATGACAATCTCGCCGGCCAGGTGCTTATAGAGCACCTGATCGGTCAGCGGCATGAGCTGACGGTACGAGCAGTCCCCACATTTGATCCGTGGCTTCTCGCACACACCCGGTCGCCATTCATTGCCGCAAGCGGGCGAGTAGCCTGCTTTACCGGCCTTGCTTTCCCAGCGCATGGGATACACATCGGCTCGGCCCCGGAACAATCGCTTGAACAGCGCCAGCTTGGCATCCGTATCGAGACTCGAACTTAACAGTGGCGGTGGGCTCGCCGGTTCAGCTTGCGATGACTCGGCAGGCAAACGCCACTCAATGCCATGCGATTGCAACAGAGCGATCAAGCGGGCATTTTCGACCTGTAAATACCCCAGCAGATCAGTATCACTCATAGCACCCAGGCCACTCTCTGTCAGAGATAAGCAAACGGTTGGCCCGTAAGCAGTTATTTGAAACGTTCGGCAGCCTTGCGGTAGGCCTGCTCACGCTCACGGCGATCAATCGCCACCACAAACACCAGCACCTCATGGTCGATCACCTGGTACACCAACCGATAGCCACTGCTGCGCAGCTTGATCTTGTAACAGTCGGGCAGCGTATGCAGACGGTTAGCCTCAATGCGCGGGTTGAGCAGTATCTCCGCGAGCTTGTTCTTCAGCTGCTGGCGAACGATATCACCCAGCTTGTGCCATTCCTTCAGTGCCCGCGCATCGAATTCCAGGCTATAGGTCATCCAGCGCCACCTTCACGCGCTGGGGTGCGGCCAGGCGGTCGCGCACGGTGGCGATCAAGACCTCGTCTTCCTCGGTCATCAGTACCGGGCGAAAGGGCAACTGGCCGCGCTCGGCGACATACTGCAAGGCTTGGCGCATCAGTTCGGACGGGGTCACGCCGAGGCGTTCCAGCTCGCGGTAAGCGCGGGCTTTCAGCTCGTCGTCGACACGGATATTGATCGAAGCCATGGCCATAGCCCTCACTGTAATGACATTCGTCATTACGATGGCAGGGCCGCCGACTTTTTGCAAACCGAATCCTCTGCGCGGCAACCGACGCCGACCGGCCAGGATTGCTGAACCATTGCCCCCGTATCTGGTGCCCTACCACCGCGCCAAGGTCTAGCTAGGGGCGCTATTGAACATAGGCGCCGTTATGCGAACTGCCGCGCGAGCCGCCTCGTCTGCATTAATCGCCCGGTTTGAAACCACCGAGCGTGCCACCCCAGATAACTGCCAGGTGTTTTACGCCCCGCCGAGGGCAAAGGTCAACGGCACAAAAGCGTGCTGCATTACCTCGCCCATCAGCGGATTCAGACGGCTGATGGGCGATGCTATTTTCATTGATCCAAATTGGCATCCGGATCCACATCGCTCAATTCCGTACATTTCTGTGCGCACAAAGACGAGATTTCCGAGCACTCGGGCAGCGCCCGAGCGTAGCTACATCTCACTCCCAAGTATCGCTTTCAAGCTACTCGTAACCGGCTGATCTAAAAAGAAAAACCCCGGCTTTCGGCCGGGGTTTTAGCTTAGGTCGCGACACTTATTCTGCGCGAGTGCGACATTTAATGTGCTCGTTTACAAAACGATCAGAAGTCCAGATTGGAAACCGCCAAGGCGTTGGCCTCGATGAATTCGCGGCGTGGTTCTACGGCATCGCCCATCAAGGTGTTGAAGATCTGATCCGCGCCAATGGCGTCTTCGATCGTCACCTTGAGCATGCGCCGTACGTCGGGGTCCATAGTGGTTTCCCACAGCTGGTTCGGGTTCATTTCACCGAGACCTTTGTAGCGCTGAATGCTGTGGCGTTTAGTGCTCTCGGTCATCAGCCAGCCCAAGGCGTCCTTGAAGGTGGTTACCGCCTTCTTGCGTTCGCCGCGCTGCACGTAGGCGTCTTCTTCCAGCAGACTGTTCAGTTGGTCGCCCAAGCTGGTGACGGTCTTGTAGTCGTTACTGGCGAAAAAGTCGCGATTGAAGGTGATGTAGCTGGAGACCCCGTGGGAAATCAGTTCGACCCGCGGTAGCCACAGGTGACGCTCCTGGTCTTCGTGCAGGCTGGTCTTGTACCCCAAACCGGACTTCTCCGTGTCTTTCAGACGGGCATCGAGCAGGCCTAGCCAGGCTTGCATGGCATCCTTGTCCGCCAACTGTTCGGTACTGGCGCGTGGAATGTAGACGAAGTGTTCAGTCAACTCGATCGGGTACAGCCGCGACAAGCGATTGAGGGTCTTCATTACCAGGCGGTAGTCATTGACCAGCCGCTCCAGCGAAGCGCCTGACAAGCCGGGTGCACTTTCGTTGACGTGCAGGCTGGCATCTTCCAGGGCCGACTGGGTCATGTACTCCTCCATGGCCTCGTCGTCCTTGATGTACTGCTCCTGCTTGCCCTTCTTGACCTTGTACAGCGGTGGCTGGGCGATATAGATGTAGCCGCGCTCGACCAGTTCCGGCAACTGACGAAAGAAGAAGGTAAGCAGCAGGGTACGGATGTGCGAACCGTCGACGTCGGCGTCGGTCATGATGATGATGTTGTGATAACGCAGCTTGTCGATGTTGTACTCATCGCGGCCGATACCACAACCCAGCGCGGTGATCAGCGTGCCGACTTCCTGGGAGGAAATCATCTTGTCGAAGCGGGCTTTCTCGACGTTGAGGATCTTGCCCTTGAGCGGCAGGATCGCCTGGGTCTTGCGGTTACGGCCCTGCTTGGCAGAACCGCCCGCGGAGTCCCCTTCCACTATGTAGAGTTCGGACAGCGCTGGGTCCTTTTCCTGGCAGTCGGCCAGTTTTCCGGGCAGGCCGGCGATATCCAGGGCACCTTTGCGCCGGGTCATCTCACGCGCTTTGCGCGCGGCTTCACGGGCACGGGCGGCGTCGATCATCTTGCCGACCACGGCCCTGGCTTCGCTCGGATTCTCCAGGAGGAAGTCCGAGAAGTGCTTGCCCATTTCCTGCTCGACCGCGGTTTTGACCTCGGAGGAGACCAGCTTGTCCTTGGTCTGCGAGCTGAACTTGGGGTCCGGAACCTTCACCGAAATAATCGCAGTCAACCCTTCGCGGGCATCGTCGCCGGTGGTGGCGATCTTGTGCTTCTTGGCCAGACCTTCCTGCTCGATATAGGCGTTCAGGTTACGCGTCAGCGCCGAACGGAAACCGGCCAGGTGGGTACCACCATCGCGCTGGGGAATATTGTTGGTGAAACACAGTAGGTTCTCGTTGAAGCTGTCATTCCACTGCAAGGCCACTTCGACACCGATACCATCTTCACGCTGGAAGGTGAAGTGGAACACCTGGTTGACCGCAGTCTTGTTGATATTGAGGTATTCGACGAAGGCGCGCAGGCCACCTTCGTACTTGAACAGCTCTTCCTTGCCGCTGCGCTCGTCCTTGAGCACGATGCCGACACCCGAGTTGAGGAACGACAGTTCGCGCAGACGCTTGGCCAGAATATCCCAGTTGAAATGGATATTGGCGAAGGTTAGCGAGGACGGCTTGAAGTGAATCTGGGTGCCAGTGGTGTCGGAGTTGCCAACGATACGCATGGGTTCTTGTGGCACACCATGCACGTAGGTCTGCTCCCAGATGTGGCCACTGCGGCGCACGGTGAGCAGCAGATGCTCGGAAAGGGCGTTGACCACCGAGACACCCACGCCGTGCAGGCCGCCGGATACCTTGTAGGAGTTGTCATCGAACTTACCGCCGGCATGCAACACGGTCATGATGACCTCGGCGGCGGAAACACCTTCCTCTTTATGAATATCCACCGGGATGCCGCGACCGTTGTCGCTCACGCTGATGGATTCATCCGGGTGGATGGTGATGGTGATGTCGCTGCAATGCCCCGCCAACGCTTCGTCAATCGAGTTGTCGACCACCTCGAATACCATGTGGTGCAGACCGCTGCCATCATCGGTATCGCCGATGTACATGCCAGGGCGCTTGCGTACGGCATCCAGGCCTTTCAAAACCTTGATGTTATTGGAGTCGTACGTTTGGTTTTCGCTCATGCTTCACTCCCGGTGGTCGTGGGTCTGGGTGATACGGCCATGTTCCACGTGGAACATGGCAACGGGCGTATCCGTGCGCCAGCCTTCCCTCAACAATTCATGGTCTACACAGGTGATGAACACCTGGCAGTGCAAGTCTTCCAACAAACGGCACAAGGCGTGGCGATGTTGCTTATCCAGTTCTGACGGCAAGTCATCCACCAGATAAACGCACTGCCCGCGCTTGGCCTGATTTACTAAATGGCCCTGAGCAATGCGCAGGGCACAAATGACCAACTTTTGCTGACCTCTCGACAATATCTCCGCAGCACTATGGGCTGCCAAACGTAATCTGAGATCCGCGCGCTGAGGGCCGGCCTGGGTATGACCTATTTGCTGATCGCGGAGCAGGGAAGTGGCCAACACTTCGTTCAGTTCACGTTCCTTGTCCCAGCCGCGGTAATAACTGAGGGTCAATCCTTCCAGCTCGAGCAACTCGCCTAGCGTGCGCTCAAACACCGGTTTCAAGGCCTTGATATAGGCTCGTCGATAACCATCGATCTCGTCGCTGGCCAGGCATAGCTCACGGTCCCAGGCCGCCTGCGAAGCGGCGTCAAGTGTACCATGCCGCAGCCACGAGTTCCGCTGCCGCAGGGCCTTCTGCAGGCGCTGCCAAGCCGGCATAAAGCGAGGTTCCACGTGGAACACTCCCCAGTCGAGAAACTGCCGACGAACCTTGGGGGCGCCTTCGAGAAGGCGGAAACTGTCCGGATTGATCAATTGCAATGGCAGCGCTTCAGCCAACTGGGCAGCACTGCGCGCATTCTGCCCATCGATGCGAATCTGCAACTCACCCTGACGATCACGGGCAATACCCAGACTACTTTGCCGGCCATCGGCCAGTTGCACTTCACCGAAAACAGTACAGGCCTGTTGCTCGTACTGAATCATTGGCAGTAGTCGTGTGCTGCGAAATGAGCGGGCCAAACCAAGCAGATATACGGCTTCCAGCAAACTGGTTTTGCCGCTGCCATTGGCGCCGTGAAGGATATTGATACGCGGGGAAGGGGAGAGGGTCACCGGGTGCAAATTGCGCACCGCGGTGACCATGACGCGGGTGAGGGACATTTAGCAGTTACAGACGCATGGGCATAACGACATAGGCGGAATCGTCGTTATCGGCCTCCTGCACCAGAGCACTGCTATTGGAGTCGGACAGAATCAGGCGTACTTGTTCAGTCGTCATTACACCCAGGACATCGAGCAGGTAGCTGACGTTGAAACCGATCTCCAACTGATTGCCGTTGTAGTCCACGGCAATCTCTTCTTCGGCCTCTTCCTGCTCAGGATTGTTGGCCTGAATTTTCAGCAGGCCGCTAGCCAATTGCAAACGAATACCGCGGTACTTTTCGTTGGAGAGAATAGCCGTGCGGCTGAACGCTTCGCGCAGGCCCTGACGATCGGCGACCACCAATTTGTCGCCACCGCGCGGCAGGACACGCTCGTAATCCGGGAACTTGCCGTCGACCAGTTTGGAGGTGAAGGTGAACTCACCGGTGGTCGCCCGAATATGATGTTGGCCGAGGACGATGCTGACGTTGGCATCCTGCTCGGTCAGCAGACGCGCCAACTCGAGAATACCCTTGCGCGGCACTATCACCTGATGCCGTTCGGTTTGTTCGATCTCGGCGGCCATCGAGCACATGGCCAGGCGATGACCATCGGTGGCGACTGCGCGCAGAATACCGGTCTGAACTTCCAGCAACATGCCATTGAGGTAATAGCGCACGTCTTGCTGCGCCATGGCAAAACTGGTGCGCTCGATCAGGCGGCGCAATCTGCTTTGGCTCAGGCTGAGGGTCAACGAACCCGGTCCTTCCTCGACGGTGGGGAAGTCATTGGCCGGCAGGGTCGACAGGGAGAAACGGCTACGTCCGGCCTTGACCAGCAACTTCTGATCGTCGACGCGGATGTCGATCAGCGCATCATTTGGCAAGCTTTTGCAGATATCCATCAGCTTGCGCGCCGGTACGGTGATTTCACCGGGCTCTGCCGGTTCATCCAGGCTTACCCGTCCCACCAACTCGACTTCGAGATCGGTACCGGTCAGCGACAGTTGCTGGCCTTCGACCACCAGCAGCACATTGGACAGAACCGGCAAGGTCTGGCGGCGTTCCACGACGCCGGCGACCAGTTGCAGCGGTTTCAACAAGGCTTCGCGTTGAATAGTGAAATGCATGGTCTAGTCCCTTGCCTAGTGGAGTGGCGTAATCAAGTGGTCAACGTACGCAGCAGATTTTTGTAATCCTCGCGGATGTCCGCGTCGGATTCCTTAAGTTCAGCAATCTTACGGCAAGCGTGCAATACCGTGGTGTGATCGCGGCCGCCGAAGGCATCACCGATCTCCGGCAGGCTGTGATTGGTCAATTCCTTCGACAGCGCCATCGCCACTTGTCGCGGTCGCGCCACCGAGCGCGAGCGGCGCTTCGAGAGCAGATCGGAGATCTTGATCTTGTAGTACTCGGCGACTGTGCGCTGGATATTGTCGATGCTGACCAGCTTGTCCTGCAGCGCCAACAGATCCTTCAGCGATTCACGAATCAACTCGATGGTGATGTCACGGCCCATGAAGTGCGAATGCGCAATCACCCGCTTGAGTGCGCCTTCCAGCTCACGCACGTTGGAACGGATGCGTTGGGCGATGAAGAACGCTGCGTCGTGTGGCAGATCGACTTTGGCCTGATCGGCCTTCTTCATCAGGATCGCCACCCGGGTTTCCAACTCGGGCGGTTCCACCGCCACCGTCAGGCCCCAACCGAAGCGCGACTTCAGGCGCTCTTCAAGGCCTTCAATTTCCTTCGGGTAGCGGTCACTGGTCAGAATCACCTGTTGGCCGCCCTCGAGCAGTGCGTTGAAGGTGTGGAAGAACTCCTCCTGGGAGCGTTCTTTCTTGGCGAAAAACTGGATGTCGTCGATCAGCAAGGCATCCACCGAACGGTAGAAACGCTTGAACTCGTTGATCGCATTCAACTGCAGCGCCTTGACCATGTCGGCAACGAAGCGCTCGGAATGCAGGTACACCACCTTGGCATTGGGGTTCTTCTGCAACAGGTGATTGCCCACCGCGTGCATCAAGTGGGTCTTGCCCAGGCCCACACCGCCATAGAGGAACAGCGGGTTGTAACCGTGCTTGGGGTTGTCCGCCACCTGCCAGGCCGCCGCGCGAGCCAACTGGTTGGACTTGCCCTCGACGAAGTTGTCGAAGGTGAAGGTACGGTTCAGGTAGCTGGTGTGCTTGAGGCCACCTTCCACTTGTACCGTACGCTCAGTGCGCGCAGGAGCGGTCTGGCTGGCAGCCCCTGCCATCGGATCGAAACTGGAACGCGAGGGCTCTGACAGCGCGGGGGCGGCCCTGGGCGGCGCCGCTGGCCTGCTGGGCACGACTGGCGCAGGCGTGGCAGCCAAGCGAGGAGCGCTGCTGCGTTTGCTGCCTATTAATAAGGACAGTGCCGGCACCATGCCATTGGTGCGTTCGGCGAGCAATTCCAGCAGCCGCGTCAGGTACTTTTCATTGACCCAATCAAGCACAAAACGATTCGGTGCATAGACGCGAAGCTCGTCGCCTGCGGCTTCAACCTGCAGCGGTCGGATCCAGGTATTGAATTGCTGGGCAGGCAGTTCATCGCGCAGAAGCTCTACGCACTGCTGCCAAAGTTCAACGGACACGGATAACCCCTAAATAGGAAAGCGGCGAGGCAAAAAACAGCCGCCATTGTAGCTGCCGAAGACCGAGTTATCCACACGTAACGGCCGCTCTGGTGAGATA